>CAMPGW010000009.1 GCA_946885735.1 uncultured Gammaproteobacteria bacterium | reverse complement strand
CCTCGGCATGGCCGGTGCGGCCGCTGCACACGGCCTTGTAGTTGGCGGTGTCGGCTGCGCCGCCGGCGTAGCCCGGCTGCACGTCACGCACGCCCTGCAGGCGGCGAAACACCGCCTCGGTGCACCAGAAGCAACCGCCGCCGAGGATGGCCTCGCCGCGGTCGTCGGCCGGCGCCACGTCCGCCGCGGGGCCGGGCACCTGGTCCGGCGCCACGCGCAGGCCGATGCCGGGGATTTCGCAAGCGTCCATGGAGTTCTCCAGCGGGAAACCGCGCGCACGGCGCAGGCCCCAAGGATATTCGCGCGGCGGGTGCCGCGCGTTACGCCGGCATCAAGGCCTCGGCGTCATCGCTGGTCATGGTGTCGTCCCAGCGCCCCATCAAGGCCAGGTACAACAGCTTCTCGAACTCGGGCTGGAAGCGGCGGATCACCGCGTCCGGATCGGGCACCAGCTTGGCGTCGCCGATCAGGCCGAAGTGCACCTTGCCCTCGTAACTCAGGATCGAGATGCCCAGGCCGATCGAGCCGGTCTGCGGCACCCAGAACATCATGTCGCGGATCTTGCAGCCGGCCAGGTACAGCGGCATCTGTGGACCGGGCACGTTGGTCGCCACGGCCGTGGCCTTGCGGCTGAACAGTTCCAGGAAGGTGCGCTGCAGCGCGGTCGGCGCCATGCCCAACGCCGCCAGCAGGCCATACGAGACGATCGCCTGCCGCGAACCCTTGAGCTGGCACATGCAGTCCGCGACCCGTTCCAGGCGCCGCACCGGGTTGTCCTCGCCGACCGGCAGCTCCAGGAACACCAGGCCGAAGTGGTTGCCGAGCTTGCGCGCATGCTCCAGCGGCCGCAGGTTCACCGGCACCGTGGCGCGCACGGTCAGCCCGTCCACGTGCTCGCCGCGGTCGGTCATGTAGCTGCGCAGCGCGCCGGCCACCGAAGCCATCAACACATCGTTCACGGTGCAGTCGAAAGCGCGGCCGACGGCCTTCACTTCCTCCAGGTCGAGCGGCTCGGCCCAGGCCACGCGCTTGCTCACGCCCAGGCGGCCGCGCAGCACGGTGTCGGGATCGTCGGAAAGCGACAGGGCCAGCGCCAGTTCGCGCGCGATCTCGCCGCCCTCCTTCGCCACCACCGTCGCCAGGCCCGGGTCGCGGTAGAAGTCCAGGCCTTTCTCCAGCACCTGGCCGCCGATCTTCATGTAGCGATCAATGGCGCCCACGCGCTGCGCGACCTGCTTGCCGTCGCCGCCGAGCCAGGCCTTCGACAGTTCGCTGCCCTTCTTGGCCTCGCGCTCGGTGTCGGTGATGGAGAGCATCACCTGCACCAGCGCCATGCCGTCGGCATAGCAGTGGTGGATGCGGGTGACCAGCGCCGAACCGCCGCCGTATTTTTCCACCAGGTGGAATTGCCAGAGCGGCTTGGTCTTGTCGAGCGGCGAGGACGCCTGCTGCGAGACGAAGCGCTCGAGCTCGCGCTTGCCGCCGCGCCCCGGCAGCGCCGACAGGCGCACGTGCCAGTCGAGGTCGAAGTCGGCGTCGTCCTCCCACCAGCAGCCGGCGGCGGTGTCCACCGCCTTCTGCCGGAAGCGTGGATAAGCCAGGAAGCGCTGCTTGACCACGCGCTTGAGGTGTTCGAGCGACATCGGCTCGTCGAACATCATCACGCTGGTGATCATCATCAGGTTGGTGGCGCGTTCCATGCGCAGCCAGGCCGTGTCCACCCGGGACATCGGTTCGCGCCGCCGCTTCACCCGCTTGACCTCGGCCATGCTGACTCCCCTGCCCTTGCCGTGATGATGCGGGGCGGCGGGCGCGCGGGCAAGGCTCAGATGCCGGCGTGCCACTGGTAGCCGCGATCCTCCCAGTAGCCGCCCTGGCCGCCGCCGATGCCCTCGAGCGAGGCGACGAGTTCCAGGCCGACGATGTACTTGGCCATCTTGTAGCCGAGTTTGCGCTCCAGCCGGGCACGCAAGGGGGCGCCGTGCGGGACCGTCAGCGGCGCATCGTTCATGTCATAGGCCAGCAGGCTCTGCGGGTGGCGGGCTTCGGACAGGCGGATGCTTTCGTAGTAGCGGCTGTCATCGCCGTCCAGGCTGTCGGCGCAGCGGAACACCAGGAAGCGCGCCTCGCGCGTGGGCCCGGCGAGCTCGAGCACGTGCGCGATCGGCACGCCTTTCCACTTGCCAATGCAGCTCCAGCCTTCCACGCAATCGTGGCGGGTGATCTGGGTGCGAGAGGGCATGGCGCGCAGGCTGGCGAGGTCCAGCGCCAGCGGGCGTTCGACCAGGCCGGAGACCGCGAGCCGGTAGTCGGCGAACCCACTTTCCAGCAGCGCCAGGTATTCCGGCGTTTTCGGGTTGAGCGAACCGTTGGCCTTGAACACCGGCGAGAGGTCGGCCTCGGTGAACTCCGGCGCCAGCGCGTCATCCGGCACCAGGGCGCGCATGGCCGCGTCGGTGGGCGCGTCGGCGGCGGCGAGCAGCGAGCGCATCGAAGCATTGCCCGTCAGGCGGTCGCAGCCCGACACCGCGGCCGCGCCGCCCGCGGCGGCCAGCCAGGCCAGGAAGCGGCGACGGTCGAAGTCCTTCCTCATGGCGCGTCCTCCGTCGGATCCGCCTTCGCACGTGGCACGCGATAGCGGCCAGTCACCATGGCCCGCAGCTGGTTGATCGGCCCGCTGATGAGCACCATCGCCACGTGCACCAGCACGAAGGCCACCAGCGCGATGGCGAGCACGAAGTGCCAGGTGCGCGCGGACTGGCGCCCGCCCACCGCGCCCACCATCCCGTCGAGCACCGGCGACAGCCCGGGCGACATCGCCAGCCCCATCAGCACCAGCCCCGGCAGGACGAACAGGATCATCAGCAGGTAGGCCAGCTTCTGCAACACGTTGTAGCGCAGCGCCGCCTCGCCGGTAGGGTGGCGCAAGCGCAGGTGTTCGCGCACCGAGGCGCCGATGCCGCGCAGCTCGGGACCGCTCGGCAGCAGGTCGCGCGACAGGTGCCGCGCGCGCCACGACCACAGCAGGTAGGCGACGCCGTTGATGACGAAGACCCAGGCGAAGAAGAAGTGCCAGCGCCGACCCTGGGCCAGGTCCTTGCCCGCGGGGATCGTGGCCCAGGCCGGGAATCCCCGCGCGGCCGGCTTGCCGGCGAGATTTCGCGACACGCCCAGCACGCCGGTGGTCTCGAAGGCGGCCGAGCCGATGCGGGTGACGCCGCGCAGGCTGCCGTCCGGCAGGCGCTGCGCCTGCAAGGCAAACAGCGGCTGGTCGAAGCGCGAGATCTCGCCCCAGTACAGCGCCGGATGAGCGTTGAATATCTGCAGGCCGCTGAGCAGCAGCGCCAGCAGGCACAGCACGTTGACCCAGTGCGCGAGCCGCACCGGCAGGCGGTGGCGCTGCGCGAATTCGTCCTGCGTTGCGGCCATGTGCGACCCCTGCGACGGACCCGGTGGCCCTAGCCTACTCCCCGGAGGATTCGCGCGGGCGGCAGGCGGGGTTACGCTTGCCACGTCGCCACCGCCGGACCGAGGAACCGACCATGACCCAATTGCTTGCCGCGCGCATCCACGACCTGGGCGGCTTCACCGTCGGTCGCCTGTTGCCGCACGCGCAGCGCCGCAGCGTCGGCCCCTTCGTGTTCTTCGACCATATCGGCCCGGCGGTACTGTCGGGCGAGCAGCCGGTGGCGGTGCGCCCGCATCCGCACATCGGCCTGGCGACGGTCACCTACCTGTGGGAGGGCGCGATGATGCATCGCGACAGCCTCGGCTCGGTGCAGGAGATCCAGCCCGGCGACGTCAACTGGATGACCGCCGGCGCCGGCATCGTCCACTCCGAGCGCACGCCCGAACGCCTGCGCAACGTGGACCACCCCTTCCACGGCCTGCAGACCTGGGTGGCGCTGCCGAAGGAACACGAGGACGCAGCGCCCGCCTTCGCCCACCATCCGCGAGCCACGTTGCCGGTGATCGAGCGACCCGGCGCGACGCTGACCGTGGTGGCCGGCCACGCCTACGGCGCCCGCTCGCCGGTGGCGGTGCTGGCGGACACGCTGTACGTGTCCATCGACCTGGCCGCCGGTGAATCGCTGGAGATCACCGACGAGCACGCGGAACGCGCCCTGTTCCCGGTGCGCGGCGAGGTGACGCTGGATGGCGTGCCGCTGCCGCTCGCCACCCTGGCGGTCATCGAAGGCGGCGGACGCCCTGTACTGGAGGCGCGCACGGACTCGCGCGTGATGTTGTTGGGCGGCGAGCCCCTCGACGGGCCGCGTTTCATCTGGTGGAACTTCGTGTCCAGTTCGCGCGAGAAGATCGAGGCTGCCAAGCAGCGCTGGAAGGACGGCGGCTTCGGGGCCGTACCGGGCGAGACCGAGTTCATTCCCCTGCCCGACTGATCACTTCGACTGCTGGTGCGCCGACAGCGCGGCCTCTCGCGAGGCGCGCAGGTCCACCATCGGCGTTGGCGGATACGCGGGCGCGAGCTCGCGCAGCAGGCCCTGATGTCGCCAGGGTTCGAAGATCGCGGGCGTCGGCAGCTTCGCCAACTCCGGAACCCACCGCCGGACGTAGGTCGCCGCGGGATCGAAACGCTGGGCCTGCGAGACGGGGCTGAAGATGCGGAAGTAGGGCGCGGCGTCGGCGCCGGTGCCCGCCGACCACTGCCAGCCTTGCGTGTTCTGCGCCAGGTCCGCGTCCACGAGCGTGTCCCAGAACCAGCGCGCGCCATGCCGCCAGTGGTAACGCAGGTTCTTGGTCAGCACGCTGGCGACCACCATGCGCACGCGGTTATGCATCCATCCGGTGTGCCACAGCTCGCGCATGCCGGCGTCCACCAGCGGGATGCCGGTGCGGCCGCGTTGCCAGCGGCGCAGCAGCGCCGGTTCCGGTTCGATCCAGCGGAACCGGGCGAAGCGCTCGCCCAGGTCGCGCTCCGGCGTATGCGGGAAGTGGAACAGCAGGTGGTGCGCGAACTCGCGCCACCCCAGCTCCGCCAGGTACTGGCGACGATCCGCCTCGTCGATGGCGCTTCCGGCGTCGAGGATGCGGCGCGCGATTTGTCGGGGGGATATCTCGCCGAAGTGCAGGTGCGGCGACAGCCGCGAGGTGCCGGCGCGATCGGGAAGGTTGCGCTGCTGCGCGTAACCGCGCGCGGCGCCGTCCAGGAAAGCGTCGAGCATCTCCGCGGCGCCCGCCTCGCCTGGCTGCCAGCGCTGCCAGAAGCCGCGGTCCCAGTCGAGCAGCGGCTCGAGTGCGAGTTCGTCGACGCCCAGGCCCTGCGCTCCCGCGGGCACGGCGGGCAGCGCGGTCGGCGCGGGCTGCGGCCGCAGGTCGGCGACGGCGCGGCCGGCGTTCTTCCAGAAAGGCGTGAAGACGCGATAGGGCTCGCCGCCCAGCGTGGCGACCGTCCACGGTTCGGCGAGCAGCGCGGCATTGCCGCTGTCCGCGCGCAGGCCGCGTTGGCGCAGGGCCTGCTTGACGTGCTTGTCGCGGGCCAGCGCCGCCGGCTCGTAGAGGCGGTTCCAGAACACGGCTTCCGCCTGGGTCGCCGCGACCAGGCCTTCGAGCACGGGCAGGCTGGGGCCGCGCAACACGACCAGGCGCGAGCCCAGGGCGCGCAGATCGGCATCCAGCGCGCGCAACGAACGCGCCAGCCAGGCGTTGGAGGCCGCGCCCGCTGGCCAGGGTGCGTCCTCGCCGGGTGCGTGGATGTAGACCGGAATCGGCGCCAGCCCGGCATCCAGCGCGGCCCACAGCGCCGGATTGTCGGCCAGGCGCAGGTCGCGCCGAAACCAGACGATGGCGCTCGCCATCAGGCAGCCCCGCGACCGGCGCCGGAGTTCAGGAGGTCCATGCCGCCATTGGACCGGCGCCAACGTACACGCCCCGTGAATCGGCATGACCTCCTGCACTTCCGTCCGAGCCGGTCGGGAGGCAGGATTGACCTTGTCCCGGTACGGAGAACGCGCATGAAGTTCCTGCTGCTGCTCGTCGCTTGGTGCCTGCTGCTGGCGATCGCCTGGCCGCTGGCGCTGCTGGTGCTGCTGCTGTGGCCGATCGTGTGGCTGCTCGCCATCCCCTTCCGCGTGCTCGGCGCGGTGCTCGACGGAATGGTCGCCCTGGTGCGCTCGCTGTTCATGCTGCCGGCGCGGCTTCTCGGCGGCTGAGCCACGCGGATCGCCGAAGAATGAAAAAGCCCCGCTCGCGCGGGGCTTCTTCGTTTCACGGGTCGCGGCGACTCAGGCGGGGGCCACGTTGGCGGCCTGCTTGCCCTTCGGGCCCTGCACCACCTCGAAACTCACGCTCTGGCCTTCCTTCAGCGAGCGGAAGCCGGTGGAGGCGATCGCCGAGAAATGCACGAAGATGTCCTCGCTGCCATCTTCCGGCGAAATGAAGCCAAAGCCCTTGGCGTCGTTGAACCACTTTACGGTGCCCTTGCTCATGAAAACCTCGATACTGGTCGGACGGATTGCGACGCCTTCTGGGTGACCCCGGTCACGTTCGCGGCCCGATTATGAACAAGCGTTTTCCACTTGACAACGCCTGCCGCTTCAGTCCTCGAGCAGGCGGGCGAGCAGGTCCGGCAGGCCGGCGCTGGCCGCGGCCACGTTCGCCAGCACCTCGTCCATGGTGATTTCGACCGCCGGCTGGCCCGGTTCCCCGGCCTCGCAGCCAGCGGCCCAGTTCGCCACCAGCGCCAGGCAGGCATAGTCCATGCCCAGCTCGCGCGCCAAGGCGGCCTCCGGCATGCTGGTCATGCCGACCAGGTCGCAGCCGTCGCGGCGCAAGCGCTCGACTTCGGCGCGGGTCTCCAGGCGCGGGCCCTGGGTGATGCCATGGCAGCCGCCGTCCACCACCGACAGCCCGGCCGCGGCCGCCGCGCGCAACAACTCCGCGCGCAGGGACGGGGTGTAGGGATCGCCGAAATCCACGTGCAGCACCTCGGTGCCGGCTTCCTCGCAGAAGGTGGACACGCGGCCCCAGGTGTAGTCGATCAGCTGGTCCGGCACCGCCATCACGCGCGGGCCGTAGGCTTCGCTGATCCCGCCGACGGCGTTCACCGCGACGACGCGGCGCGCGCCGAGGTCGTGCAGGCGACGCAGGTTCGCGCGGTAGTTGACCTTGTGCGGCGGCAACCCATGGCCCTCGCCATGCCGCGCCAGGAAGGCGACGCGCTTGCCGGCGATGCGGCCGATGCGCACGGGACCGGAGGGTGGCCCGTAGGGCGTGCTGCCTTCGGAGACTTCGACCTCGTCCAGCGACGCCAGCCGGTACAGCCCGGTGCCGCCGATCACCGCGAGCCGGATGGGATCGGCTTCCATTTCAAGCGCCCCAGGCATAGATGCCCGGCAGGTTGCGGCCCTGCTCGTGGAAATCCATGCCATAGCCGTAGACGTAGCGGTCCGGCACCTCGAGCGCGACGTAGTCGGCCTCGATGCCCTCGACGCGGCGATCGTGCGCCTTCACGCACAGCACGGCGATGCGCACTTCGGCCGCGCCCTGGTCCTCGCACCAGTCGCGCACGGCTTTCAGCGTGTGGCCCTCGTCGAGGATGTCGTCGGCGAGGATCACGCTCCGGCCCTCCAGCGGCGTCGCCGGGCGATGCAGCCAGGCCAGGCCGGAGCCGGTCAGCGCGCCGCGATAACGCGTCGCGTGCAGGTAGTCGAATTCAAGGTCCATGCCGACCTCGAGCGCAAGCCGCGAGGCGAACAGCATCCCGCCATGCATGATGGTGAGGTAGACCGGACGTTCGCGTCCTTCGTAGTCGGCGCGCAGGTCGGCGGCGATGCGGCCGATCGCGGTCTCGATCTGGATTTCGTCGAACAGGCGCTCGGACTGGGCCAGCGCGGTGGCGAGATCGGTGGTGGCCATCAGGCGAGCTGCCCATCGAGGCCGAGCGAGGCACGGGCATGGCCGTAGCGCGCATCCGCGAGCAGTCCCGACCAGCCCGCCGGCCCGCGGCCGAGCAGCGACACGATCGCCGCCGCGTTGCTGGTCGGACGCCGCTCCATCGCCTTGAGCGAATCGGGCACCAGCGAAGGCGGACAGACCAGCACCACGTCGCAACCTGCATCCAGGTGGGCGTCGATGCGGGCGGAGACGCCGCCGGCCGATTCCGCCGCGGCCATGCCGATGTCGTCGCTGAAGACGACGCCGCGGAAACCCATGCGTTCGCGCAGGATCTCGTTCATCCAGCGCGGCGAGTAGCCCGCCGGCTCCGGCGCGACCGCCGGATATTTCACGTGCGCCATCATCACCGCGTCGGCGCCGGCCTCGATGCCGGCGACGAAGGGCCGCAGGTCCTCGCGCTCGAGCTGCTCGAGCGGGCGCGGGTCCACGGCGTCGTCGAAATGCGTGTCCTCGAGCACCGAGCCGTGGCCGGGGAAATGCTTGAGCGTTGCGGCCATGCCGGCGGCGTGCATGCCGCGTACATAGGCGCGGGTGAATTCGGCGACGATCTCGGGCTCGGCGTGGAAGGCGCGGTTGCCGATGGCACGGTTGCCGCGCCCCAGGTCCACCACCGGCGCGAAACTCAGGTCCACGCCGGTCGCGCGGATCTCGCTGGCCATCAGCCAGGCGTGTTCCTCGGCCAGGCGCAACGCGGCTGCCGCATCGCGCGCGTACTGGCGCCCGAAGTCTTCCAGCGGCGGCAGCGCGGCGTAGCCGTCGCGGAAACGCTGCACGCGACCGCCTTCCTGGTCCACGCAGACCAGTTGCGGTCGCGGGGTCGCCTCGCGGATCGACGCGCTCAGCTCGGCGACCTGTTCACGGGAAGCGAAGTTGCGGGTGAACAGGATGACGCCGGCGCAGGCGGGATGGGCGATCCACTCACGCTCTTCGGCCGCCAGCTGCGTTCCCGCGATTCCAATCACCAGCATCCGCCTCGCTCCTCGTCAGGCCCGGTCGATGCCGGCAGCCGATTGTAAACCCGCGCGGGGGCCGCCACCGGCCACTGGCCGGGCGGCATTCATTTCTCGAACAGCGCGATGGATTCGACGTGCGCGGTCTGCGGGAACATGTCCATCGCCCCGGCCGAGACCAGCCGGTAGCCGCGCTCGCGCACCAGGAAGCCGGCATCGCGCGCCAGCGAGGCCGGATGGCAGGACACGTACACGATGCGGCGGATGCCGGCGAGCGGCAGCTGCGCCAATACTTCGGCGGCGCCAGCGCGCGGCGGGTCGATCAGCAGCTTGTCGAAGCCGGCGCGCATCCACGGCTCCTGCGACAGATCCTTGGCCAGGTCGGCGGCATGGAACTCGACGTTGTCGAGCCCGTTGCGCAGGGCGTTTTCACGCGCGCGGGCGACGAGGCCGGCGTCGCCCTCCACGCCCACCACGCGGCCGGCGCGACGCGCGAGCGGCAGGGTGAAGTTGCCGAGCCCGCAGAACAGGTCGAGCACGCGATCGCCGGGCTGGGGATCGAGCAATTCCAGCGCGCGCGCGATCATCTTCTGGTTGAGGCCGGCGTTGACCTGGATGAAGTCGAGCGGCCGGAACGCCAGATGCAGGTCGAAGGCGGGAATGTCGAAGCCCAGTTCCACCTGCTCCGGCCACAGCGGGCGCACCGAGTCGACGCCGCCCGGCTGCAGGAACAGCGCGAAGCCCGTGTCCACCGCGAACGCGCGCATGGCTTCGAGATCGGCCTCGGACAAGGGCTCGAGGTGCCGGAACACCAGCGCCACCGGCCCGCCGCCGGCGATGAACTCGACCTGCGGGACGGCGCGCTTGCCTTCGAGCGATTCGATCAGCCCGACCAGCTGCGGGATGCGGCTGCCGAGCTCGGGAAGGATGGTGTGGCACTCCGACAACTCGGCGACGAAGCGCGGATTGAGCTCGCGAAAGCCAAGCACGACGCGCCCCTTCTTCTCCACGTAGCGCACCGAGAACCGGCCCTTGCGGCGATACCCCCAGGCCTCGTCCACCAGCGGCTCGAGCATTGCCCCCGGCGTCACGTGGCCGATGCGCGCGAAGTTTTCCTCGAGCACGCTCTGTTTGGCGGCGATCTGCTGTTCCTGCCCCAGGTGCTGCAGCACGCAGCCGGCGCACACGCCGAAATGCCGGCAGCGAGGGGCGATGCGCTCCGGCGAGGCCTGCAGCACCTCGATCGCCTCGCCTTCGTCGAACTGCTTGTTGCGGCCGGTCTGCCGCACCCGCACGCGCTCGCCCGGCAAGGCCCCGGACACGAACACCGCCTTGCCCTCGAGCCGCCCCACGCCCCGCCCGTCATGCAACAGGCCGGTGACCTCCAGCTCGAACTCCCGCGGCGCCTGGTTCCTGCGTCGTGACATTGCGGCACCCTGTAAGGAAGCCGCACATTTTACCCGCTCTTCCCACCCTCCCATCGACGAGAGCGGAAACTCGCGCCGTTCCGGCCGGGGGGCGGCAGCCCGCAGCGGGGGCTTCGGCGGCATGGATGCCGCCGACGAGCCTACAGGGACGTATTCACGGCGTCCCCCGCAGAGGGCTGCCGCCCACCGGCCGGAACACCGCCAAAATTACTTCTGCTTCCAGTTCCCGCTTTCGTCCTGGTACCACCACCCGGCCCGCGCACTCGCAATCCACTGCCGCGCAAATGTATCCCGGATCTGTCCTTCCCATTCCGGATGCCCGTTTGCGACCGCGATCTCGCGATACACCGCCTTGCGGTCGCGGTTGTCCTCGGCCACCAACTGGTTGACCGATACCCGGTCCTTCAGCGCGACCTTGGCGGCATCACGCACGACCACCAGCCCGTCGCGGCCGAAACCGAGCGCGCCGCTGTCGAAGTGCGCCTGCAGCGAACCCTGGAAGCGCTCGGCCATGCGCGCCTGGATCGCCTGGATCGCCGGCGTGCGGATGGTGATGTCCACGTCCTGCGCGGCGGCATCGCTGATGAAGAAGGACAGCGGGTTGAAGCGCGGCGCCTGCCAGGCCTGCGGCGGCTTTGCGGGCGCGGCCTCGGCAGGTGCGCCGTCGTCGCCGATCACCTTGTCCACGAACTCCTCCGCGGCCTGCTGCGCCTCGGCGGCGGGGAAATAGATGTTGATGTTGACGCAGGCGGCCAAGACCAGCGCACCGACGACCAGCAGGGGGGAAAACAGCTTGCGCATGGCGTACTCCTGGAGAAAATGGTGCCGTGGAAAGAAGGGGCGGGGAAAATGGAGCCGGGTCACTCGATGACCGGGGCTTGCCCGGCGGTCGCGGCGCTGAGGCGGGAGACCAGGGTGGGCCAGTCCACCCGGCGGCGGAAACCGACGACCTGGATGCGCGGCAGGCCCGCGCCTTCGACGATGATATAGCCATCGCCCGCTGAACCGATGCCTTCCATCGTACAGACGTTCTCGCGCAGGCGGCATCCGAGCCCGATGCGCGCGTAGCCGAAGTCGTCGAAGATCTTCAGTGCGCGCGCCTGCAGCCCGCCCGCGATGCCGCTGCCGCCGACGTCGGAGATGTCGCGCACCGCGCGCTGGCTGATCCGGCGCCGGCCCTTCCAGCCGGGGTCGGTCTGCAGCTTCGCGTCGAAACTCACCGGCGACCAGCCGACCAGGCGCAGGTCCTGGATGCGCCCGTCCAGCCGCCCGGTGATCTCGCCGAAGCCGAAGACCTTGGTCAGCGGTTGCAGGTCGAGGTCCTCGATCGCCACGTCGGCCGACAGGGTGGGCGCGGTGGCGAAGGGGCGTTCGAGCACGAGCTCGTCCATCGCCAGCGTTCCGCCGAACATCTGCATGCGCAGGGCGCCGTCCAGCGCCAGCACGTCGTCCTGGTAACGCGCCGAGGGGATCCGGCCCGACACCGTTCCGGTGAAGGCAGGCCAGCCAAGGCGTTGCGACAGGCTGGCGAGGTCGAGCGCGTCCACGCCAAGGCCGAACTGGAAACGCGCGCCCGCCTCGCCCGCCGGCGCCTGCCAGCGCAGGTGGTCGAGCCGGAGCTTGCCGCCCAGAGCATCCACCGCGACCGGCGCACCCAGTCGGAGCTCGCCGTCCGCGCTTTCGAAGGCGAAGCGCGCGGGGCCCAAACCGATGCCGAACAGCGCGCCGCTGTCCCAGCGCATCGCACTGGCGCTGGGCGCCGCTGCACGTGTCCACGCCAGGTCGCCATCGATGCCGGCGAGCGCGAAGCGAGCCTTGGCGTCCACGGCGTTGACCCCCGCCAGCCGCGCGTGCAGTCGCTCAAAGCGTCCCTCGCGCAAGCCAAGGTCGGCCTGCAGCCGCCCCGCCAGCACGAGGTCGGCGAAGCCCGCCGGCGCCAGCACGCCGCTGAAGTAACGGTCGCGGGCGAGCGCGAGGTTGGGCAAGTCCACGTGCAGGTCCAGCGAGCGGATGGACGCGTCCGCCGACAAGGCGCCAGCGCCGCTGGCCTCGAGCACGCCCGCGTCATTCCATTGGATGCGTGGAAGCGCCCAGGGCAACTCGCCTTCGCGCGTGGCCTCCACGTGGATGTCCACCGGGCGCGGCGGGAACTGCGTGTAGAAACGGCTGAACAGCATTTCACCGCCACGTGGCTGCAGGCGCGCGTCCACCCGGGTGCTGCCGCCCCGCGACGCATAGTCGATCCGCAACCGGCCCGCGAGATCGGCGGCAGCGAGCAGTCCATCCGGCGTTTCCAGGCTGAGGCCACGCGCCTGCAGGTCGGTGCCGACGGTGACGGAATCATCGGCGGGCAGCGCCATCTCCACGGTGCCGGTCAAGGTTCCCGCGGTCCAGCGGCCCTCCTCCCACAGTCCCGCGAGGAAGGCGCCCAGCCAGGCAACGGGCACGCGCTCGAGTTGCAAGCGGTGGCGGTCGTCGAGCGCCGCCTCGCTGCGATAGACGACGCTGGCGTCTCCCGCATGCAAAGTGGCCACCGTCTCGCGCGTGTCGAAGCGGATGGCGAGCCGCCGCGGGGACGAACTGCCGCGCACGCGGACCACGCCCTCGCATTGCCAGCCTTCGGCGCCCACGCGCTGCAGGGGGCAACTCCATTCAAGCGCCTTCGCCCCGTAGGCCAGCACGGGGACCTCCAGCGTGGCCGCCCGCAGCGACAGGCGCCCCGACTCGGAATTGCCCCGCCAGTCCAGGCGGGCCTCGATACCGGTGAGCGTTCCGGCGCCGCTGCGCAGCGCCTTCGCCTTGGCCACCAGCGTGCCGGCCCCTGCGGGCGAGGCCGCCGCAAGCGCCAGGCAGGCTGCAAGCTTGATGCTGGCCGCGCCAATCCGCATGCTGGGAAGCATAGACGTTTTCCCCAGGTCCCCGCTGAGTCCTTCCCGCGCATGAGTGCCGACCTACCCCGCCTGCTCCTGGTCGAAGACGACCCGATCAGCCTCGAGTTCCTTTCGGAGGCCCTCGAGGGCGTGCCGGCGCAGGTGGATGTCGCCGAGGACATCGCCGCGGCCGCATGGCTGGCCCGCGATCGCCCGCATTCGCTCTGGTTGGTGGACGCGCACCTTCCCGATGGCACCGGCCTCGATTGCCTGCGCGCCCTGCGCGCCTGCGCCGACACGCCGGCGATCGCGGTCACCGCCACCACCGCGCGCGACGAACTCGATGCCCTGTGCGCCGGTGGCTTCCTCGAGGTGATGATCAAGCCGGTGTCCGTTGCGCAGGCGCAGGCGACCGTGCGGCGCCTGCTCGGCTTGCGCGCGGGCGGTGTCCGCGAGCCCTTGCACGAGCCCAAGCTCCCGGCCTGGGACCAAGTGCAGGCGCTGGCGGCCATCGGCGGCAAGCCGGAGGCGCTGGCCCGGTTGCGGCGCCTGTTCCTGGAAGAGCTACCGGGCCTGCGCGAGCAGTGGCGTTCGGCGCGTGCGGCCGGCGACGCCACCGCGGTGCGCGCGGTGCTGCACAAGCTGAAGGCCAGCTGCGGATTCGTCGGTGCGCTGCGGATGGGGCGCGCGGTGGATGCGTTGTCGCAACATCCCCTCGACGACCTGCTGGCGGCGGACCTGGAGCACGCCGCCGCGGACGTCCTGCAGGCGGCGGGCGCTCAGTCTTCCTGAGCGGGACGCGGCCGCACGCGCGCCAGGTCGTCGAGCAGGGTCCAGGATTTCAGCGTGCCGCCGCCGAGGGCAGCCGAAATGACCGGGCGCAGGGCGCGCCGAAGCTCGGCCAGTCCCGCGGGGTCCGGCATGCGGTCCGCCGCCAGGTCCAGCAGCGCCTGCCCGGACACGCTTTCGCCCCCGCGTCGCAGGTCGGCGAGCGGGCCATGCTCGGGATCGAGCCGGTAGCGGCGCGCCGGATCCACCGACGCGTCGGCATCGAGTGCGTCCCAGGGCAGGCCCAGGCCGATCGCGTCGAGCGCATCGCGCTCGAATCGACGCAAGGTCCACGCCAGCGGCGCAGTCCCGCCCAGTTCGGCGCGCACGCGCCCGTAAAGCGCATGCAAGGCTGGCGCGGCATCGTTGCGCGGGCTCAGGCGCAAGGCGAGTTCGTTGACGTAGAAGGCGGCCAACAGGCGATCGCCGGCCAGCACGGGCGCGACGTCCACCGCCTCGGCCTGCAGCAATCGCGCCAGTTCGCCGCGCGGCAGGAAATCGACGCGGATCGACTGCAGCGGCTGCAATGCCGCGCGCAAGGCCTGTCGCTTCGGGCTCGTCAGGCCGCGCGCGACCACGCCGACACGGCCATGGTCGCGCGTCAGCAACTCCACGATCACGCTGGTTTCGCGCCAGGCCCGCGCGTGCAACACGAACGCCGGCTGCGCCTCGATGCGCACGCGCCTACTCGGTGTAGCCGAAACGGCCCAATGCGGCTTCGTCGTCCGACCAGCCCTCGCGCACCCGCACCCAGGTCTCCAGGAACACCTTCCGGTCGAAAAGCCGTTCCATCCCGATCCGTGCGCCGGTGGAAATGGCCTTCATGCGCTCGCCCGCCTTGCCGATCACGATCGCCTTCTGGCTCTCGCGCTCGAGCCAGACCACGGCGGCGATGCGCAGCAGGGCGCCATCCTCCTCGAATTTCTCGATCTCCACCGTAGCCGCGTACGGCAGCTCGTCGCCCAGGCGCAGCATCAGCTGCTCGCGCACCAGCTCGCCGGCGAGGAAGCGCTGGCTGCGGTCGGTGATCTCGTCCTCGGCGTAGTGCGGATCGGACTCGGGCACCAGCGACAGCAGGTCTTTCACCAGCGCCTCGGTGCCCTTGGACTTGAGTGCGGAGATCGGATGCACCGACACGAATTCGCGTCCGCTGGTGACCTCGGTGATGAAGGGAAACAGCTTGGTCTTGTCGGCCAGCTTGTCCACCTTGTTGATCACCAGGACGCAGGGCACGCCGGACTTCGCCAGCGCCGAATGCGCGAGGGCGTCGTCGTCGGTCCAGCGCCCGGCCTCGACCATCAGGATGGCCGCGTCCACGTCCTCGACGGCGCCGCGGGCGGCGCGGTTCATGTATCGGTTCATCGCCCGCGCCTGCTTGCCGTGGATGCCGGGCGTGTCCACCAGCATCAGCTGGCCCGCCGGGAAGGTGGCGATGCCAAGCAGGCGGTGGCGCGTCGTCTGCGGGCGCGGCGAGACGATGCTCACCTTCGCGCCGACCAGGGCGTTGATCAGCGTGGACTTGCCGACGTTGGGCCGGCCGAGCACGGCGACGGTCCCTGCGCGGAAGGGGGAATCGCTCATGCCTGTGCTTCCTTGCGCGGGGCGAGTTGGTCGAGGATGCCTGCGGCGGCGGCCTGTTCGGCGGATCGCAGCGAACTCCCCTGCCCCTCGGCTTCCAGGGGCGGGTCGGGGATGCGGCAGCCGACCCGGAACACGCGCGCGTGTTCCTCGCCGACCGCTTCGATCAGGAAGTAGTCCGGGCGAGCTGCCTGCCGGGCCTGCAGCCACTCCTGCAGGCGCGTCTTCGCGTCCTTCTCGACCTTGCCGATCGGCAGCTCGTCGATCAGGGGAGCGAACCAAGGCAGCACTCGCTCGCGACAGGCCTCGAAGCCGGCGTCCAGGTGAATCGCGGCCACGACGGCCTCGAGCGCGTCGGCGAGGATGGAATCGCGGCGATGTCCGCCGCTCTTGAGCTCACCCGGTCCGAGCTCGAGCTGGCCGCCGATGTCGAGCTGGCGGGCGATGGCCGCCAGCGTGGACTCACGCACCAGGCTGGCACGCGCCCGCGTGAGCTGGCCCTCGTCGGCCTTGGGCCAGCGCGAGTGCAGTGCTTCGGCCACGATCAGGTTGACGAGCGCGTCGCCAAGGAACTCCATGCGCTCGTTGTGGGGCGCCCCGGCGCTGCGGTGGCGCAGCGCCTGGCGCAGCAATCCGGGGTCGGTGAAACGGTGGCCGACGCCCTCAGTCACCGGCGGTTCGACTGCCGAGCTTGGCGGTGTGCGAGAACTTCACCACGAAGTCGATGTTGTAGATGAAGCCCTTCCGGACTTCGTAATCCATCGTGATCATGTTGCCGGCGGTCTTGTCGCGGACGAGCTTGGCGTCCTTGCCGACCACGGAGTCCACGTAGCCAACGTTGAACTGGCGGTCGAGCGCACGCCGGATCGACTCCATGTCCGTGCTGTTGGGCGTGGCGTCCGCGGCGACGCTGTTCATCGCCTTCACCACGCCGTAGTACTCGCTGTAGGCGGGGCCCAACACCATGCCCATGTAGGCGAAGAAGCCCACCACCACGAGCACGATGATGAATCCGATCAGCGTGATGCCGCGTTGCTTGCTGGCCCCGTTCCCCATGATCTTCCCCTTGCCTGGCGTGGCCCCCGGCCGGGGACCCTCGGTTGGACTTCAGCGGATGGTATCGCCGACGCGGGAGGTGTTGAACCCCCGGCTGCAGAACCAGCCCTCGCAGTTGAGCCAGATGATCATCGCACGGCCGACCAGGTTGCCCTCCGGGACGAAACCCCAGCCGCGGCTGTCGTCGCTGTGGTCGCGGTTGTCGCCCATGGCGAAGTATTGGCCGGCCGGGACGGTCCAGCTGCCCGGCGGGAAGGGACTGCCGTCGGGCTCGTCGAGGATGGCGTGCGGGCGCCCGGGCAGCATCTCCCTGACGATCGGCGTGCCGCTGTTGTCCAGCGCCATGCCGGTACCGACGAAAATGCCCTCCGGCGCGTACTCGATCGCCTCGCCATTGACCTTGATGCGGTCGCCGACCACCTCGATCGTGTCGCCGGGCAGGCCGATGATGCGCTTGATGTAGTCGGCCCCGGCGTCCCGGTCGCCCTCGCCGCGGCCGGGATAGCGGAACACCGCCACGTCGCCGCGCTTGGGCGCCCCGTTCTCCACGATCTTGGTGTTGGCCACCGGCAGGCGCAGCCCGTAGTCGTACTTGTTGACCAGGATGAAGTCGCCCACCAGCAGCGTGGGCATCATCGACTCGGACGGGATGCGGAAGGGCTCGGCGACGAAGGACCGCAGCACCAGCACGAAGAACAGCACCGGGAACAGCGAGCGCGAGTAGTCGACCACCGTCGGCTCCACCACGTCCTCGCCGTTGGCGATCATCAGCTTGCGGGCCTTGGCGAAGAACAGCGCGTCCACCAGCCAGACGATGCCGGTGAAGGCCGAGAGCACGGTCAGCAGCAGGGCGAAATCGAGTTTCACGGTCGGTGGCGTCCGGTGGGGAGGGGTTTACTTGTTGTCGGCCTGCAGCACGGCCAGGAAGGCCTCCTGCGGGATCTCGACCTTGCCGAACTGCTTCATCCGCTTCTTGCCCTCCTTCTGCTTCTCGAGGAGCTTCTTCTTGCGGGTCGCGTCGCCGCCGTAGCACTTGGCCAGCACGTTCTTGCGCATGGCCTTGACGGTCGAGCGGGAAATCACCTGGGCGCCGACCGCGGCCTGGATCGCCACGTCGAACATCTGGCGCGGGATCAGGTCCTTCATTCGGTCGCAGAGCTCGCGGCCACGCCGGTCGGCGTGCGCGCGATGCAGGATCATGGACATCGCGTCCACGCGGTCGCCGTTGATCAGCACGTCGACGCGAACGAAGGGCCCGGCCTCGAAGCGCAGGAAGTGGTAATCCAGCGAGGCGTAACCGCGCGACACCGACTTCAGGCGGTCGAAGAAATCCAGCACCACCTCCGCCATCGGCATCTCGTAGGCGATCTGCACCTGGCTGCCGAGGTAGTTGATCGAGGACTGGCGCCCGCGCTTCTCCTCGCACAGGGTTATGATGTTGCCGACGTACTCGGGCGGCGTCAGGATCGTGGCGAGGATGATTGGCTCGCGGATCTCCTGGATCTTGTTCACCGGCGGCAGCTTGGCCGGGTTGTCCAGCGAGATCACCGTGCCGTCGGTGGTCAGCACCTCGAATACCACCGTGGGCGCGGTGGTGATCAGGTTGAGGTTGTATTCGCGCTCCAGGCGCTCCTGCACGATCTCCATGTGCAGCATGCCCAGGAAGCCGCAGCGAAAGCCGAAGCCCATCGCTTCCGAACTCTCGGGTTCGAAATTGAGCGCCGCATCGTTGAGCTTGAGCTTGTCGAGGGCCTCGCGCAGGTCGGGGTAGTCCTCGGCGTCCACCGGGAACAGCCCGGCGAAGACCCGCGATTTCATGGTCTGGAACCCCGGCAGCGCCTCGGCGGCCGGGTTGGAGGCTAGCGTCAGGGTGTCGCCGACCGGCGCGCCGTGCACGTCCTTGATCGAGGCGTTGATCCAGCCGACCTCGCCCGCACCGAGCTTGGCCAGGTTCTTGCGCTTGGGCGTGAACACGCCGACGGCGTCCACCAGGTGCGAGCGCCCCGTGGACATCACCAGGATCTTGTCGCCCGGCTTGATCTCGCCCTGCATCACCCGCACCAGCGAAACCACGCCGAGGTAATTGTCGAACCAGGAGTCGATGATCAGCGCCTGCAGCTGGTTGCTGCCGCGATCCTTGGGCGGCGGGATGCGATGCACGATCGCCTCCAGCACCTCGACCACGTTCAGGCCGGTCTTGGCGCTGATCGCGACCGCGTCGTCGGCATGGATGCCGATCACCGCCTCGATCTCCGCCTTCACCTTCTCGATGTCGGCGGTGGGCAGGTCGATCTTGTTGAGCACCGGCACCACTTCCAGGCCCTGCTCGACCGCGGTGTAGCAGTTGGCGACCGACTGCGCTTCGACGCCCTGCGCGGCGTCCACCACCAGCAGCGCGCCCTCGCAGGCCGCGAGCGAGCGCGAGACCTCGTAGCTGAAGTCCACGTGCCCCGGCGTGTCGATGAAGTTGAGCTGGTAGGTCTTGCCGTCGCGCGCGGTGTAGGGCAGCGAGACCGACTGCGCCTTGATGGTGATGCCGCGCTCGCGCTCGATCGGGTTGGAGTCGAGCACCTGCGCTTCCATCTCGCGCGCCTCCAGGCCGCCGCAGAGCTGGATGATGCGATCGGCGAGCGTGGACTTGCCGTGGTCGACGTGGGCGATGATGGAGAAGTTGCGAATGAGCTGCATGGGGGCGGCAGGGCCGTCTGGCGACATGAACCGGCGATTATCGCACAGCGCCCCCGGCCGGACCCGTCCCACGGGCCGGCCGGACGGCCTGCCGCCGCCGCTTCAGGAGGCCGGCAGCGTGACCAGGCCGGTGCTCTCGTTGTTGCGCACCAGCAGGCGGACGCGGTCGCCGGACTTGACCGACTTGAGCGCCGTCTCGAAGTCGGCGGCGCTGCCGACCGGCGTCCTGCCGACCTGCAGGATCACGTCGCCGGGTTGCAGGCCGGCCTGGCGGGCCGCCAGGCTGGCGACGCGGCTGATACGCACGCCCTCGCCAGGCTTCAGGCCCAGCCGGCTGCGGGCGGCGGGATCGAGGTCGCCCACCACCACCCCGATCGGATTGAGGTCGGCGCGCGGGTCGGCCGACGGTCGCGGGCTGTCGTTTCCGGCCGCGGCGACGGTGTCCTCCATCGGCTCGAGCACGACGACCACGTCCATCTTCTTCCCGTCGCGCAGGAGCTTGACGTTGGCGCGGCTGCCCGGCGGCATCGCGCCGACCAACGGCGGCAGCTCGGAGGAACTGCCGATCTCCTTGCCGTTGAAGGCCAGGATCACGTCGCCGGCGCGGATCCCGGCGCGCGCCGCCGCGCTGTCGTTCTGCACCGCGCCGACGAAGGCGCCGCCCGAGCGGGTCAGGCCCAGTTCCTCGAACTGCTCGCGCTGCACGTCGCCGACCTGCACGCCAAGCTGGCCGCGTTGCACCTTGCCGGTTTCCTGGATCTGGCGCACCGCATTCATCGCCACCTCGATCGGGATCGCGAAGCTCACGCCCATGTAGCCGCCGGAGTTGCTGAAGATCTGCGAGTTGATGCCGACCACCTCGCCGCTGGTGTTGAGCAGCGGCCCACCCGAGTTGCCCTGGTTGATCGCCACGTCGGTCTGGATGAAGGGCACGTAGCGCTGGCTGCTATCCAGGCTCGGTCGGCCCAGGCCGCTGACCACGCCGGCCGTCACCGAATGGTCGAAGCCGAAGGGCGAGCCGATGGCGAGCACCCACTGCCCGGGCTTGAGGTTGCGCGAATCGCTCAGGCGCAGCACCGGCAGGCCCTTGGCCTCGATCCTGAGCACCGCCACGTCGGAGGTCGGGTCGCTGCCGATCACCTTGGCCTTGAACTCGCGGCGGTCGGTGAGGTGCACGATCACCTGGTCGGCGCCGTCGATCACGTGGTGGTTGGTGAGCACGTAGCCGTCGGCGGAGATGATGAAGCCACTGCCCATGGACACGCCGCGCGGGCGGCGCGGCATGCCCGGCTGGCCGGGCTGGCCGAAGAAGCGCCGGAAGATTTCGGGAACCTCCTCCTGGCCGGGCATTTGCGGCGTCATGCGCTCCTGCTCGTCGTCGGCGGAAGGCGCGCCGCGTGCAGTGCGACCGCCACCGACCAGTGCCTCGATGTTGACCACGGCGGGACCGGCCTGGTCCACCAGGCGCGAGAAGTCCGGCAGGTTCACCAGCGGCGGAGCGACGGTGGAGCTGACCGATTGGCCTGCCACCACGGGCGCCAGCGCGGCGGTGGAAGGCTGGGCATGGGCCGAGCCCTGGGCCTGGATGAAGACCAGGCCCGCGAGGCCGACGGTGGAGAAGGCGACTGCGATTCGGGGAAGGGTTTTCATGGCGTGCGTCTTGTTTTCCTGGATGAAGGTGTCAGCGCGCGGCGGCGGTTGCGCCCACTGCCTGCGCATTGCGGGCGAAATGGTCCACGGTCGCCGCCGGCACCTTGCCGATCGCGACCACGCGTCGGCCGGAGCGCCAAAGCGAGTGGACATTGACGGCGCCGCGACGCATCGCGGATTCACCGCGCTGGCCGCCGGCCACCGGTTCGACGTACACCGAGACGCTGGCCAGGCCGTCGGAGTACAGCAGTTGCACGGCATCGCCGAGGCGCCGCGCCGAACGAAGCTCGAAACCTTCCGGCGGCGATTGCACGCGCCACCCGGGATCGGCCTGCTTGCCCTTGCCGAGCGTCTGCACGCGCTGCAGGCCCTGGCGGGTGGACGGTTGTAGGTCGGCTTCGGCCGGCGGCGTGCCGACGTCGACTTCGGTGAAGGCCATCTGCTCGAGCGCGCGGCCGCCTTCGCCCACCAGCGCGATGCGCAGCGGCAGCCCGGTCTCGCGATCCAGCCAGAGCCGGTAGCCATAGCGCCAGCGATCGCGCGGCTTGAGGTCGACGACCTGGCAGTCGCGACCCGCCACGCGGCCGCGGCCGGCGAGCGTGGCCTCGTAGGCTTTCAGCTTGTCGGCATCGGCAAATTGACCGGCGGGATTCCAGCGACCGGCGGTGTCGGCGTCATAACCGACCGAATCCAGGCCGGTGCCGATGCACATCACCATCGCGTCGTTGCGGATCACCTCGCGGTGCGGTCCGGTCAGCGTGACCAGTCGCATCCGCTCGCGTCCCTCGTCGTAGGCGTGGAAGACGCCGACGGTTTCCATGCTGGTGCCGGAGACCATCACCAGCGTGCCCTGGTAGTCGAGTTCGGTCAGCGCAGGACCGATGCGTTCGAGCCAGTCCTCGGCGTCCCGGCTCCACAGGCCCGTCACCCAGCCGCGGGCCCCATCCCACCAGCGCCCGGGCGCGGACCGTTCGGCGTCGCCTGCAAAGGCGGGGCTGGCGGCCCCGAGTGCAAGCAGCAGGAGGACGACGCGACGCTTCACTTCGAGCTGGCCTCCGGGGCCTCGACCGGAAGCGCCGCCTCGGCCGCCGAGCGGGCCGGATCGCGGGCGACGACGTCCACGTACGGAACGAAACCACCGAGCGCGTCGGCGGCCAGCATCTGGTTGTGCCGCACGAGGTAGGCCTCGAGCGCGGGATCGCCACCGGTGGCGCCCAGGCCGGAGCGCGGCCAGCGCTTGTCGCCGGTGTCCACCAGCGGAAAGTCGGTCGGCGAGTCCGACGCCAGCGAGAGCGGACTGGACGTAACGGTTTCGGAAGGGGTAGCCGCGAGGGCGCCGGCGGCGGGCGGCGGATCCATCGGGACCGGAGCGGCGACGGCCTCTGCGCCAGCCCGTTCGGCGCCAGTGCGCACCGCGACGAGATCGGCCGCTGCGGGGGAAGGCAGCAGGCGCGGCGTGGATGAGGCGGCCAGGACGGTCGGCGCCACCGGATCGGCGCCGGGCGCGTCCGCGAAACGCGGCGCCAGCGCGACGGCGAGCACGGCGACCGAAGCGGCGACCGCCCACCCCAGCAAGGGCCGGCGGCGAGCGCCTTCCCCGGCGTGGATCGCGGCGCAGTCCAGTGCCATGGGCCGGACGCGGTGGCCCTTCAGGCAGGACGAGGCCAGTTGCATTCGCGACCAGGCCGCGCGCAGCTCGGCGTCGTGCTCGAGCCGGCGGCGCAGGAAGCGCGCTTGCGCCTCCGGCAATTCGCCATCCATCAGTGCCGAAAGCTGTTCGGCGAGGGTGAGGTCGGAAGTGCTCATGGTCGTACCCGTTCGCTGTCCATCAGGGGGCGCAGGCGGGCGTCGATCGCCTCGCGTGCGCGGAAAATGCGCGATCGCACGGTGCCGATGGGGCAGTCCATCGTCTCGGCGATCTCCTCGTAACTCAAGCCTTCGACCTCGCGCAGGGTGATCGCCTGGCGCAGTTCCTCGGGCAATGCGGCGACCGTTTGCGAGACCTCGCGCGCGATTTCCTCGCGCAGCAACTCGTGCTCGGGCGTGTCGTTGTCCTGCATGCGCGCGCCGGCGAAGTGCTCGGCGTCCTCGGTCTCCACGTCGGAGGTCGGCGGGCGGCGCTTCATGGCGACGAGATGGTTCTTGGCGGTGTTCACGGCAATCCGGTAGAGCCACGTATAGAACTGCGCGTCGCCGCGAAAGTTCTGCAAGGCGCGGTACGCGCGCATGAAACTTTCCTGGGCGATGTCCTGGGCTTCGGCGTGGTCGTGCACGAAGCGGCCGATGACGGCGCCGATCCGGTGCTGGTACTTGAGCACCAGCAGGTCGAAGGCCGACTTCTCGCCACGCTGTACACGCTTGACCAGTTCCAGGTCGAGTTCGTTCTCGCCCATCCGGGCCGCTGCTCCTGCGGCCGGGTGGGGCCGCTCGATGGACCGTCGACCCGCCGGGGAAGTTCCCCGCGGTTGGACGGTCGTTCACCCGGAAACCATATCGCATCGGGTTGCCCGCCTGCCGTCGCATTGACCCGGCAGGGGCCGGAACGGATGATACCTCCCTGCCCTACTCCTACGTATGGAACTGCCATGTTCGAGGGACTTCGCCTGGTCCACTGGAAGCACGAACGCCGCGCCGACGGCTACCTGGTGCTGAGCCTGGACCGCGCCGACGAGAACGTGAACGCCCTCTCTCGCGCGGTGATCGACGAGCTCGACGCCATGCTCGAGCGGATCGCGATCGAGCCCCCGAAGGGCGTGGTGATCCGCTCGGCCAAGGCCGCAGGCTTCATCCC
Organism: uncultured Gammaproteobacteria bacterium; assembly: GCA_946885735.1. The sequence continues at coordinate 29,453 of CAMPGW010000009.1, read as the reverse complement.
GGGCGCCGATATCAAGAGCTTCGGCGAGATCGAGGCCAAGGGGCAGGTCGAGGACTGGATCCGCCGCGGGCAACTGGTGTTCCAGCGCCTGGCCGAGCTGCCCTGTCCGACCGTGGCCGCCATCCACGGCCATTGCATGGGCGGTGGCACCGAACTGTCGCTGGCCTGCCGCTACCGCGTGGCGAGCAGCGACGAATCCACGAAGATCGGCCTGCCCGAGGTCAAGCTCGGCATCTACCCGGGTTGGGGCGGCAGCGTGCGGCTGCCGCGGCTGGTCGGCGCGCCGGCGGCCTTCGACATGATGCTGACGGGCCGCAGTCTTTCCGCCAGCGCGGCCAGGGCCATCGGCCTGGTGGACCGCGTGGTCGAGCCCTCGCGCCTGCTCGAGGGTGCGATCGGGTTGTTGCAGCAGCGCCCGGTACGCAGCCTCAAGCAGCGCGCGCTGGCCTGGGCGAGCAACACCTGGGCCGCCCGGCAGGTGCTGGCCCCGCAGATGGCCAAGCAGGTCGCCCGCAAGGCGCGCAAGGACCACTACCCCGCACCGTATTCGCTGATCTCGACCTGGCAGCGCAGCGGAGGCCAGCCGGTGCGGGCGGCACTGAAGGCGGAGGCGCGCTCGGTGGTGGCGCTGGCCAGGACGCCGACCGCGCGCAACCTGGTGCGGGTGTTCTTCCTGATGGATCGGCTCAAGGGCCTGGGTGGCAAGGACCACGGCATCGCGCACGTGCATGTGGTCGGCGCCGGCGTGATGGGCGGCGACATCGCGGCCTGGTGCGCGCTGCGCGGCTTCACGGTGACACTGCAGGATCGCGAAATGCAGTACGTGCAACCGGCGATGGACCGCGCCGCCAAACTCTTCGAGAAGCGGGTGAAGCATCCGGAAAAGCGCGCCGCGACGGCCGCGCGACTGGTGGCCGATGTCGAAGGCGCCGGCGTGGCGAAGGCCGACCTGGTGATCGAGGCCATCTTCGAGAACGCCGAGGCCAAGCGTGCGCTGTACGCCAAGCTCGAGGAGACGATGAAGCCGGAGGCGCTGCTGGTGTCCAACACCAGCTCCATCCCGCTGACCGAGCTGCGCGTGAACCTGAAGAAGCAGTCGCAGTTCGCCGGCCTGCACTACTTCAACCCGGTGGCGCTGATGCCGCTGGTGGAGATCGTGCGCCACGACTTCATGGCGCCGGAGATGGAGCGGCGCCTGGCCGCCTTCTGCCGGGCGATCGACAAGTTGCCGGTGCCGGTGGCGGGGACGCCGGGGTTCCTGGTCAACCGGATCCTCGCGCCCTACATGCAGGAGGCCATCGTCTGCTACAGCGAAGGCATTCCCGGCGCGGCGATCGACAAGGCGGCGCTGAAGTTCGGCATGCCGATGGGGCCGATCGAGCTGGTGGACACGGTCGGCCTCGACGTCGCCGCGTCGGTCGGCAAGATCATGGCGGACTTCCACGGCCAGGCGATGCCCGACGCCTTCAAGGTCGAGCCGGGCAAGCGCGGCAAGAAGGACGGCCAGGGCCTCTACAAGTGGGAAAACGACAAGGCGGTCAAGCCGCCGCTGCCCGAGGGCTACCAGGCGCCGGCCGACCTCGAGGATCGGCTGGTGCTGTCACTGCTCAACGAAGCCGTGTCCTGCCTGCACGACGGCGTCGTCGCCGACGCCGACCTGCTCGACGCGGGCGTGATCTTCGGCACGGGTTTCGCGCCCTTCCGCGGAGGCCCGATCGAATACATCCGCTCGGTGGGCGCCGCGACGCTCAAGGCGCGCCTGGAGCAACTCGCGGCGCGCTACGGCGACCGCTTCAAGCCGCGGCCGGGCTGGGACGCGCTCTAGGCTGCGCGCGTCCTTCGACGGCATCGTCACGAACCAGCCGCGGCGTGTTCAGCCCTCGCCGCAGCCCTTCAGCTTCAGGCGTTGGCCTGGCCTGATCATGTAGGCGGGCGAGCGCAGGCGGTTGGCCTTGGCCAGTTCGCTGACGTCGCAGCTGTGCTCGCGGGCGATCGCGATCAGGCTGTCGCCGGGACGCACGCGGTAGTCGTTGGGCTGCTTCTTGCGCGGCGCTGCGACCGTGGCGACCATCACCTCGCCCCCCGGCAGCAGCGACTTGTTGGCGCGCACCAGTTCCTGCGCCAGCGCGGCGCGCGGTCCCTTCGTGCAGTGGCGCTGGTAGAGCGTGGCCACCTTCTTCGGCGCCCGCAGCGTCGTTCCGGCGGCGATCGGCGCGCCGGGCTCGTAGCGCGGGTTGAGGTTGCGCAACACGCGGAAGAAACCGTCGCGGGTGCCGCCGTTGCCCAGGCAGATGGTCAGCTCGTTGATCGAGGACGCGTGCACCAGGCTGAACTGGGTCGGCGTGGTGTCGACCTTGGGGAACTCCAGGCCGTACTTCTTCGGATGCAGGAACAACCAGGCCGCAGCAATGACGGCCGGCACGTAGTCGCGCGTCTCCGGCGGCAGCTTGGCGTAGACCTCCGGCGACCAGAAGCTGGCGCCGGCATTGGCCTGGTACATGCGCGCCGCGCGGCCCTCGCCGCCGTTGTAGGCGGCGACCGTGTACTCGAGGTTGCGGTTGAGCTCGCGGAAGCGCTCGTTGATGTAGGCGGCGTTGGCGCGCGCGGCCTGCTGCGGGTCGTAGCGGGTGTCGAAGCCGGTGCCGTCCTTGTACAGGCCGAAGCGCGAACCGGTCGCCGGCATGAACTGCAGCGGCCCGGTGGCGCCGGCGCGCGAGACCGCATGCACCTTGCCGCCGGATTCCTTGGCCATGATGCCGAACAGCAGCGCCTCCGGCAGGCCGGCGCGCTCGTACTCGGGCGCCATCAGGTAGCGCATGTACTGGTAGTTCTCCCAGGCGTCGGTCAGGAAGGCGCGCTGGCTGGTGAGCCACTCGCGCATCGCCGCCTGCACCGGCTGGTTCAGCTCCACCATCTTGTCGAAGTCATGCCCGTCGGCGAGCAGGCTCAGCGTGCGCTGCGCCTCCGGGGAGCCGGCGACGATGGGCGATTCGACATGGTCGGGATCGTCGAGGTCCCCGGAGTCCTCACCCGCCAGTTCCTGCGGGTTGGCCTTCAGGTCCTGCGACTTGATCAGGGTCTCGTACTGGGTGAAGACGCGGGTGGCGTCGCAGCCCTTCAGCTTCAGGCACTGCTGCGCGAGATCCTCGAGATCCTCCAGCGCGCGATTCATCTCGGCCATCGCCGCGTCGTCGCCACCCTGAAGCTTGATCCGCGCTTCGCGGTAGCGTTCGCCGGCGCCGTCCATGTTCTGGTACAGGGCGGCGTGGCGCTCGGGCTTGGCGGCCGCGGCGGTACCGCTGGCGAGGGAAATCGCGAGGGCGATCGCGAAGGCAAGGCGGGAAGAGGAATGGGTCATCGGCGTGGGGGCTCGCTGAGGGTTCGGGAGCCGGGCTTGGTGTCCCGGCATGGGCGCAAGGTTCCCCCGCCGCGCGGGGCAACCACGGATGCGGTGTCACGCCAGCTCGTCTGGCGTCGACATCCGGCTAGAATCGGCACGGACCTTGGAGAATCCTGCATGAGCGACATCCTTGTCGGCAAGGGAGAATACCCAGTTCGACTGCTCGCGAAGTACGGCAACCGTCACGGATTGATCGCTGGCGCCACCGGCACCGGCAAGTCGGTGTCGCTGATGGTACTGGCGGAAGGCTTCTCGCGCATGGGCGTGCCGGTGTTCCTGGCCGACGTGAAGGGCGACATCGCGGGTCTCGCCGTGGCGGGCACCATGAACGAGCGCATCGCCCAGCGCGTGGCCGACATCGGCATCGATGGCTACGTGAACGAGGCCAACCCGGTGGTGTTCTGGGACCTGTTCGGCCAGCTCGGGCACCCGGTGCGCACCACGGTCTCGGAGATGGGCCCCACCCTGCTCAACCGCATCCTCGAGCTGAACGAGGTGCAGTCGGGCGTGCTCGACATCGTCTTCAAGCTCGCCGACGACCGCGGCCTGTTGCTGCTCGACCTCGACGACCTGCGCGCGCTGCTGAACTTCGTGGTCGAGAACCGCGCCGAGGTCGGCAAGGAATACGGGCTGGTCAGCAGCGCCTCGGTGGGCGCGATCCAGCGCGCCCTGCTGCGGCTCGAGCAGGAAGGGGGCGAACAGTTCTTCGGCGAGCCCGCGCTGCAGCTGGAAGACCTGTTGCGGCAGGACCTGTCCGGACGCGGGTTGATCCACGTGCTGGCCGCGGACCGGCTGATCCTCAAGCCCCGCCTGTATTCCAGTTTCCTGCTCTGGCTGCTGTCGGAACTGTTCGAGAACCTGCCCGAAGTCGGCGACATCGCCCAGCCCAAGCTGGTCTTCATCTTCGACGAGGCGCACCTGCTCTTCGACGACTGCCCGCCGGCGCTGCAACAGCGCGTGGAGCAGGTCGTGCGGCTGATCCGCTCCAAGGGCGTCGGCGTCTATTTCTGCTCGCAGAACCCCGACGACGTGCCGGGCGATATCCTGGGCCAGCTCGGCAATCGCATCCAGCACGCGCTGCGCGCCTACACCCCGCGCGACCAGAAGGCGGTGCGCACCGCCGCCGAGACCTTCGTGCCGAACCCGAAGCTCGACGTGGCGCGGGTGATCTCCGAGCTCGCCGTCGGCGAGGCGCTGGTCTCCATGCTGCAGGACAAGGCGGTGCCGATGCCGGTCGAGCGCGCCTGGATCTGCCCGCCGCGCTCGCGGATGGGTGCGATCACGCCGGAGGAACGGGCAGCAGTGCGCGCGCGCAGCCCGATGGCCGGGCGTTACGACACGCCGGTGGACCGCGAGTCGGCGGAGGAAATGCTGAAAGCGCGCGCCGACGCATTGGCCGCGGACACGCCGGCGACCGCCTCCGCGCCGGGGCCTGCGAACGGGCGCGCCGGCACGGGCGCCAAGCCCGCGCCGGAAGCGGAAGCGCCGCGCTCGCGCATCGACGAGTTCCTCTGGGGCACCAAGCGCCGCCAGGGCGCGATCGAAACCGCGGCCAAGCAGGCGACCCGGACCGTGGCCAGCGGCATCGGCCGGCAGATCCTTCGCGGCGTGCTGGGCGGCATCTTCGGCAAACGCTGAGGTGTCGCGCTGGCGGCCGCCGCCGGAGTCGTCCACGGCGATCATCACCCGCGCCGGCTTCGAGCGCCTGCGCGCGGAGCTGCAGTCGCTATGGCGCGAGAAGCGGCCCGACGTCGTGCGGGCGCTGGCCGCGGCCGCGGCCGAAGGCGATCGCTCGGAAAACGCCGAATACACCTACCGCAAGAAGCAGCTCGGCGAGATCGACCGCCGCGTGCGCTACCTCAGCAAGCGACTGGAAACGCTGAAGGTGGTGGACGCTGCGCCGTCCGACCCGGCCGCGGTGTTCTTCGGCGCCTGGATCGAACTCGAGCGCGAAGACGACGGCGCTGTGCTGCGCTACCGCATCGTGGGGCCGGACGAAACCGACGCCGCGCTCGGCCACATCAGCATCGACTCGCCGCTGGCCAGGGCGGTGCTGCGCAAGCGCGTGGATGAGGAGTTCGAGGCGCACTTGCCGACCGGGCCCGCGCGGTTCATCGTGCTGTCGGTGAGTTACGGGGAGGCCGCGTGAAACTGCACCGCGACATCACCATCAACGGCAAGCCCTACGCCGCCGGCATGCAGGTGGCGGGCAAGTTCATCTATCCCTTCTTCCTGCTGCACATGGGCCTGTTCGGCCTGTCCGGCTTCCTCATGGCCTACGCCGCGGACGACGCGCCGCTGCATTTCCTGTTCCTGCACGGCGGCATCGCCATCGGCGTGTACCTGATGTTCTACCTGGCGATCTTCGGGCGCGACGAAGTCCGCTGGATGCTGGTGAACGCCGCGCTGGGCCTGTTCGGCATCTACGTCGAGATCGGCTGGCTGCTGTCCCTGTTCGGAAAGTCGCCCGGCGATTTCGGCTGGATGCGGCACGTCGTGCCCTTCTCCTACTACATCCTCTACACCTTCCTGCTGCGGCAGTTGGTGCTGGACCTGTTCGATGCCCGGGAGGACCCGGCTCGGCGCAAGCGCGTCGAAGCCGCCTACGTCATCGGCTCGCTGCTGCTGTACCTGGTGATGTGGGTCGCCGGGCGCTGAATCAGCGGTAGCCGGCGGCCTGTAGCTCGAAGAGTTCGGCGTAGCGGCCGCGCTGCGCCATCAGTTCCTCGTGCGTTCCCAGGGCCTCGAAGCGTCCTTCGTTCATCACCAGGATGCGGTCGGCCATGCGCACGCTGGAAAAGCGGTGCGAGATCAGCACCGCCGTCTTGTCCGCACTCAGGTCCTTGAAGCGCTGGAACACCTCGAACTCCGCGCGCGCATCCAGCGCCGCCGTCGGCTCGTCGAGGATCAGCAGCTGCGCGTCGCGCATGTAGGCGCGGGCGATCGCCACTTTCTGCCACTCACCGCCGGACAGGTCCACGCCGGTGCGGAAGCGCTTGCCGATGACCTGGTCGTAGCCCTGCGGCAAGCGCTCGATGACCTCGTCGGCCAGGCTGCGGCGCGCCGCCTGGCGGATCCGCTCGCGATCCTCGCGCGCCTCGATGCGACCCACTGCGATGTTGTCGGCGGCGGTGAGGTGGTAGCGCACGAAGTCCTGGAAAATCACCCCGACCTGGCTGCGCAGCACGTCCAGGTCGTACTCGCGAAGGTCCACGCCGTCGAGCAGGATGCGGCCTTCGTCCGGGTCGTACAGGCGCGCCAGCAGCTTCACCAGCGTGGTCTTGCCGGCGCCGTTCTCGCCCACCAGCGCCAGCACCTCGCCGGCGCGCAGGTGCACGCTCAGGTTGCGAACCGCCCAGCGTTCCGCGCCGGGGTAGCGGAAGCCGACGTCCTCGAATACGAAGCCTTCGCGGATCGGCACCGGGAAGGGCTTCGGGTCCGGCGGCGAGACGATTTCCGGCTCGATCTCGAAGAAGGAATACAGGTCGTCCAGGTAGAGCGCCTGCCCTGCCACCGTGGAGAAGCCGGTGAGCAGGCCCTCGAGCAGGTTGCGCAGGCGGCGGAAGGACCCGGCCAGGAAGGTCAGGTCGCCGATGCTGAACTCGCCGCGCACCGTGCGCCAGGCGATGTAGGCATAGGCCACGTAGTAGCCGAGCGTGCCCAGCGCGGTCAGCAGGCTGCCCCAGCCGGCGCGGCCGATGGCCAGCTTGCGGTTGGCCGCGTAGAAACCGTCCGCGAGCCGGCGGTAGCGTGCGATCAGGAAGCCGCTCAGGCCGAAGATCTTCACTTCCTTGGCCGTCTCGACGCTGGCGCCGGTCTGGCGCACGTACTCGAGCTCGCGGCGCTCCGGCGTCCATGCAAAGTTGAGCGAGTAGTTGAGGGCGTTGAAGTGCGCCTCGCCGATGAAGGCCGGCAGCAGCGCGACCAGCAGCAGCACGATCAGCCAGGGCGCATACACCACCAGCCCGGCGGCGAAGCTGACGACGGTCACCGCATCCTGCGCCTGGCCGAACAACTGCGTCATCAGCGTCATCCGCCCCATGGTCTGGCGGCGGGCGCGGTCGAGGCTGTCCTGCAGTTCGCTGTCCTCGAAGTCCTCCAGGTCGAGCGTGGCGGCATGTTCCATCAGTCGCACGCTGGTCGCGTTGGTGAAGCGCTCGGACAGCAGCGAGTCCACCAACGCCACGAGGCGGCCGAGCACGTCGGAGGCCACCGCGAGTCCGAGTTCGATCAGCAGCAGCCAGCCCAGGTGGGCGAGCAGTCCCTGTCGCCACCACTCCAGCAGGGCGTCGCTGGCGATGCCGAGGCCGGCCAGGCGGATCGCCTCGTCGATGATCAGCTTGCCGACGTAGAGCGTCGCCACCGGCAGCAGCGCGCGCACCAGCCGCAGCGACAGGCTCGCGCTGGTCAGGGCCGGACTGGTCTCCCAGACCTGGCGCAGGAAGGGCCGCAGGTTGCGCAGCGCGCCGACCCGCTCCCGCAGGCTCTTGCGGTGTCCGCCGGCGCGATCCGTGCGCGCGGCCGCCATCAGGACTGGAGCAGGACCCGCAGCGGATCGGCGCGCTCGGCGGGCGCGTCATCCACCACCGCCTCGACCAGGCCGAACAGGTCGTGCTCGTCGGCGCCCATGATGCGCACGTCCACGAACCGGCCGGCTTGCAGGCCGGCCTCCGCGCCATCCTGGATCTGCACCAGGCCATCGATCTCCGGCGCATCGGCCATCGAGCGCGCGATCGCCAGTTCACCGTCGAGCGCGTCCACCAGGCAACGCTGCACCGTGCCGACCTTGCGTTCGAGCTTGTCCGCGCTGATCTCGGCCTGCAGCGCCATGAAGCGCGCCAGCCGCTCCTGCTTGACGTCCTCGGGCACCGGATCGGGCAGCAGGTTCGCGGCGGCGCCATCGACCGGCGAGTAGGCGAACGCGCCGACGCGATCGAGTTCGGCCGCATCGAGGAAATCCAGCAGCTGTTCGAACTCGGCATCCGTCTCGCCGGGGAAGCCGACGATGAAGGTGCTGCGGATGGTGATCTCCGGGCACATCGCCCGCCAACGCTGGATGCGCTCCAGGGTCTTGTCCACCGCACCGGGCCGCTTCATCAGCTTGAGGATGCGCGGGCTGGCGTGCTGGAAGGGAATGTCGAGGTAGGGCAGCAGCTTGCCCTCGGCCATCAGCGGGATAACCTCGTCCACGTGCGGATACGGATAGACGTAATGCAGGCGCGTCCAGGCGCCGAGCTCCGAGAGCCCCTCGCAAAGGGCCTTCATCCGCGTCGCGTACTGCTTGCCACGCCAGGTGCCCTCGGCATAACGGACGTCCACGCCGTAGGCGCTGGTGTCCTGCGAGACGACCAGCAGTTCGCGCACGCCGCCGCGCACCAGCTTCTCGGCCTCGCGCAGCACCTCGTCCACGGGCCGCGACACCAGGTCGCCGCGCATGGACGGGATGATGCAGAAGCTGCAGCGGTGGTTACAGCCCTCGGAAATCTTCAGGTAGGCGTAGTGTTTCGGCGTGAGCTTCACGCCGGTGTCGGGCAACAGGTCCAGGAAGGGATCGCGGCGCGGCGGCAGCGCGGCATGCACCGCGCCCATCACCGAACCGTAGTCCTGCGGCCCGCTGATGGACAGCACGCCGGGGTGGGCCTCGCGGATCAGGTCGGCGCGCTTGCCCAGGCAGCCGGTGACGATGACCTTGCCGTTCTCGGCGATCGCCTCGCCGATGGCATCCAGTGACTCGGCCACGGCCGAATCGATGAAGCCGCAGGTGTTCACCACCACCACGTCGGCCTCGGCGTAACTGGGCACGACCTGGTAACCCTCGACCCGCAACTGGGTGAGGATGCGTTCGGAGTCCACCAGCGCCTTGGGGCAGCCGAGGCTGACGAAACCGACCTTGGGTTCTGACGAGGACATGCGTGGACCGGTGGACGAGCGGGTGGCGATTATAGCCGCCCCACCCCTACGGTCCCGCCGGTGGCGCTATCCTCGGAGCAGCAGGACCTGCGCAGGAGGATCCCATGGGCCACTGGATCTCGCTGGACACCCCGAACGGCGGCATCGCCGCCTGGCGCGCCGAACCGGCCATTCCCGCCCGCGGCGCCCTGGTGGTGGTGCAGGAAATCTTCGGCGTGAACGCGCACATCCGCAGCGTGGCGGACCGCTTCGCCGCGCACGGATACGTGGCCATCGCCCCGGCCTTCTTCGACCACTTCGAGCGCCACGTCGAACTGGGCTACGACGAAGAGGGTGTCGCCTACGGACGCGACCTGGTGCAGCGCCTGGGCTTCGACCGGGCGGTGGAGGACGTCCAGGCGGCGGTGCAGGCCGTGGAGGACAGCGGCCAGGTCGGCGTGGTCGGCTATTGCTGGGGCGGCACCGTCGCCTACCTCGCCTGCTGCCGGCTCGGCCTGCCCGCGGTGAGCTACTACGGCGGACGCACCGTGCCCTTCCTGCATGAACGTCCGGGCGCGCCGCTGCTGATGCATTTCGGTGAGCACGACCCGATCATCCCCCCCGACGACGTGAGGAAGCACCACGACGCCCTGCCCGAGGCCGAGATCCACCTCTGGCCCGCCGGCCACGGTTTCAACTGCGAGCAGCGCGCGGACTACAACGCCACCGTCGCCGTGCAGGCCCTCCAGCGAACGCTGGCCTTCTTCGGCAACCACCTCGGGTGAGCGATTTCCAGCTCGACGCGCGGCTTGCCGCCGACAGCCATTGGATCGCGGATGCGCCGCTCTCGCAGCTTCGGCTGATGGATGACGCGCGTTTCCCGTGGCTGGTGCTGGTGCCGCGCGTTGCCGCGGCGAGCGAGTGGATCGACCTGGACGAGGATGCGCAGCAAGGACTCTGGGCCGAGGTGCGGCAGGCCTGCCGGATCCTGCGTGCCGAACCCGGCTGCGAGAAGCTCAATATCGGCGCGCTCGGCAACATCGTGCGGCAACTGCACGTGCACGTGGTGGCGCGCAGGTCCGGGGATGCGGCCTGGCCGGGACCGGTGTGGGGATCGGGCGCGGCGCAGCGGCTCGCGCCCGATGTCCTCGCCGAGCGGCTCGCGCGGCTGCGCGAAGCCTGGTCGGCGACCGGCTGAGTCAGTCGGCGACGACCACGCGGGTGCCGGCGATCAGGTCGTGCAGGCAGCGGCGCTCCTCGCCGAAGATGAAGAGCACGTCGACCAGCGCGATCAGCGCACCGACGAAGGGAATGGCGCTGACCGCCTGCACCGGCAGGTAGCGCTTGACGATGAGCGTGGCGAAGGACGGCTGGCGGCCTTCCAGATCGACGATCTTCATCTTGAGCAACTTCTTGCCCCAGGTCTGGCCGCTGGCGTTGAGCGGCATGCCCTGCACCACGACGAAGATCACGAAGCCGAGCACGGCCCACATGACCTGCGTGCCGAAGCCCGGCTGCTCGCCGCTCATGGCCCCGCTGAAGTAGCCGCCCATGAACATCAGCGGCAGCATGATGGCTAGCAGGATGAGGCCGTCGATGATCGCGGCGGCCAGGCGCATGCCGCGGCCGGCGAGCTCCTGCGCGCCGACGGGCGCGATGTCGGCGACGTGGGCGGATGGCGCGGAATACGGATTGCTGTCTTGCATGGTGGATCCCCTGGGGTTACGCGCAGCGCGTGCCCCGAAGTATGCCCAAGCCCGGGCAGGGATCAAGCCACCCGAGCCACGCGCCTAGGTTTTGGGCAGGGTGACGCCGGTCTGTCCCTGGTACTTGCCACCGCGGTCCTTGTACGAGGTTTCGCAGACTTCGTCGGACTGGAAGAACAGCATCTGCGCCACGCCCTCGCCTGCGTAGATCTTGGCCGGCAGCGGCGTGGTATTGCTGAACTCCAGCGTCACGTGGCCTTCCCATTCCGGCTCGAGGGGCGTGACGTTGACGATGATGCCGCAGCGCGCGTAGGTGCTCTTGCCCAGGCATACCACCAGCGTGTCGCGCGGGATGCGGAAGAACTCGACCGTGCGCGCCAGTGCGAAGGAATTGGGCGGGATGATGCACACGTCCGCCTCGATATCCACGAAGCTGGTCGGGTCGAAGTTCTTCGGGTCCACGATCGTGGAGTTGATGTTGGTGAAGATCTTGAACTCGCGGGCGCAGCGCACGTCGTAGCCGTAGCTGGACGTACCGTAGCTGACGATGCGGTGGCCGTCGGCGGCGGTCTTGACCTGGCCGGCCTCGAAAGGCTCGATCATGCCCTGGGTCTCGGACATGCGGCGGATCCAGCGGTCTGACTTGATGCTCATGCGGCCTCAGGTGTTCTGGATGACGATGTTGGGGAAGGCGATTGACTTGTTGCGCGCCTGCAGCGACAGCCGCGCGCCAACCTGGCGGGCGATGCGGCGGTATTCCACAGCCGCCGCCGATGCCGGGTGCGACACCACCGTCGGCGAACCCGAGTCGGCCTGCTCGCGGATGGCGATATCGAGCGGCAGCGAACCCAGCAGCGCCACGCCGTACTGGTCGGCCATGCGCTGGCCGCCGCCGGCGCCGAACACGTGCTCGGCGTGGCCGCAGTTCGAACACACGTGCACGGCCATGTTCTCGACCACGCCCAGCACCGGTACCTCGACCTTCTCGAACATCCGCAGCGCCTTGCGCGCGTCCAGCAGCGCGATGTCCTGCGGCGTGGTGACGATGACCGCGCCGGATACCGGCACCCGCTGCGCCAGCGTGAGCTGGATGTCGCCGGTGCCGGGCGGCAGGTCGATCACCAGGTAGTCGAGGTCCTGCCACAGCGTCGTGGTGAGCAATTGCTGCAGGTACTGCGTGGTCATCGGGCCGCGCCAGATCGCCGGCGTATCCTCGCCCAGGAACAGGCCGATCGAGATCGCCTGCAACCCGTGCGCGAGCTTGGGCGCGATGTTCTTGCCGTCCGGGCTTTCCGGCTTGCCTTCCAGGCCGAGCATCATCGGGATGCTGGGCCCGTGGATGTCGGCGTCGAGTACGCCGACCTTGCCGCCCTCGGCCGCCAGCGCCAGCGCCAGGTTGACGGCCGTGGTGGACTTGCCGACCCCGCCCTTGCCGGAGGCGACGGCGATGATGTTGCGCACCTGGGGCAGCGGGCTCAGGTCCTTTTGCACGCGGTGGGCCTGCACCCGGGTCGCGATGCCGGTGGCGACGGCAGTGACGCCGGGCACGGTGCGCACCGCCTGCTCGATGGCCGCGCGCAAGGCCTCATGCCAGCCGCTGGCGGGGTAGGCAAGTTGCACGTCCACTGCCACTTTCCCGGCATCGACGCCGACGCCGCGGATGGCCTGGCCGGAGACCAGGTCCAGGCCGGTGTGCGGGTCGATCACCTGGGCCAGTGCGGCGCGGATGGCTTCGGGCGTGGGACTGGGTTCGCTGGACGTCATGGGGGCCTCGGCTGAGCCCGTCATTCTACCCGGTGGGCCGCGGTGGCGAGACCGGCCGCGCGGGCAGCGGCCGGAACGCGCCCGCGCTCTGCGATAATCGCCGCATGAACCTTGCCCCCGCACTCGTCACCACCGCCCTTCCCTACGCCAACGGCCCGCTGCACCTGGGCCATCTGGTGGGCTACGTCCAGGCCGACATCTGGGTGCGCGCCCGCCGCATGGACGGCGGCCTGGCGCATTTCGTCTGCGCCGACGACGCCCACGGCACGCCGATCATGCTCGCCGCCGAGAAGGCCGGGCAGACGCCCGAGGACTTCATCCGCGCGATCCAGGCCGGCCACGAGCGCGACTTCGCCGCCTTCGGCGTGGCCTTCGACCACTACCATTCGACCCATTCGCCGGAGAACCAGGCGCTCGCCAACCTGGTCTACGGCCGGCTGCGCGACGGCGGCGCGATCGCGCGGCGCTCGATCCAGCAGCTGTACGACCCGACCCGCGAGATGTTCCTTCCGGACCGCTACATCAAGGGCGACTGCCCGAACTGCGGCAGCCCGGACCAGTACGGCGACAACTGCGAGGTCTGCGGCAAGGCCTATTCGCCGACCGACCTGAAAAACCCGCGCTCGGTGGTCTCGGGCGCAACCCCGGAGTTACGCGATTCGGAGCACTACTTCTTCGAACTCGGCAAGTTCGAGGCGATGCTGCGCGAGTGGCTGGCGGGAGACGTCGCCACGCCGGCGGTGAAGGCCAAGCTCGGCGAATGGCTCGAGGGCGGGCTGCGCGACTGGGACATCTCCCGCGACGCGCCCTACTTCGGTTTCCCGATCCCGGATGCGCCCGGCAAGTTCTTCTACGTCTGGCTGGACGCGCCGATCGGCTACCTGGCCAGCTTCAAGGCGTATTGCGAGCGCACCGGCAGCGGCGACTTCGAAGCTTTCCTGCGCGCCGGCAGCGCGGCCGAGATGCACCACTTCATCGGCAAGGACATCATCAACTTCCATGGGCTGTTCTGGCCGGCGATGCTGCAGGGCGCCGGTTTCCGCACGCCGACGCGACTGCACGTCAACGGCTACCTGATGGTGAACGGCGCGAAGATGTCGAAGTCGCGCGGCACCTTCGTGATGGCGCGCACCTACCTGGACGCGGGCATCGACCCGGAGGCGCTGCGCTACTACTTCGCCACCAAGTCCAACGGCGGCGTGGACGACCTCGACCTGAACCTCGAGGATTTCGTGGCGCGCGTGAACTCCGACCTGGTCGGCAAGTTCGTCAACCTCGCCAGCCGTGCTTCGGGCTTCGTGACGCGGCACTTCGAGGGCGCGCTGGACCGCCGGCGGGCGGCCGATGCGCGCGACCGCGTGGACGACTGCCTGGCCAGCCTGGACCTGGTGCGCCGTGCCTACGCCACGGACGATTTCGCCGCCGTGGCGCGGGAGGCGATGCGCCTGTGCGACCTGCTCAACCAGCGCTGGGACGAGGCCAAGCCCTGGCTGCTGGCCAAGGATCCCGCGCGCGCCGCCGAACTACAGCAGGTGTGCAGCGAATGCCTGCTCGGCTTCCACGTGGTGGCGAGCTACCTGGCGCCGATCCTGCCCGCGCTGGCCGCGCGTGCGCATGCCTTGTTCGGCCGGGGCGACGCCGGTTTCGCCGCGCTCGCCGAACCGCTGCCGACCGCCATCAAGGCCTACGAGCCGCTGCTGACCCGCATCGACCCGGCGCAGGTGAAGGCGATGGTCGAGGCCTCGCGCGAGGACCTGCAACCGAGCGCTGGGCAGGCTTCGGCCGCAAAGACAGCGAAGGCCGCGCCCTTGGCGACGCCCGATCCCGCCGCGCCCGCGGGCGCAGGCGCAGGCGCAGGCGCCGCAACCATTGGCATCGAGGACTTCGCCCGCCTCGACCTGCGCGTGGGCGTCGTGCTCGAGTGCGACTTCGTCGAGGGCTCGGACAAGCTGCTGCGCTTCAGGCTCGACGCCGGCGAGCTCGGCGAGCGACAGATCTTCTCCGGCATCCGCGCCGGCTATGGCGAGCCGGCGAAACTGGTGGGTCGCAAGGTGGTCTTCATCGCCAACCTGGCCCCGCGCAAGATGCGCTTCGGTCTCTCGGAGGGAATGATCCTGTCGGCCGGCGGAGACGACGGCCTGTTCCTGCTCGACGTGGATGCGGGCGCGACCGCCGGCATGGCGGTCAAGTAGCGGGCGATGCACGCCGACCTGCTGGTGTTCCTGGCGGCGGCCTGGCTGGGGCCGGCGCTGGCGGACGGGCGGCGCACGCTGCGCGATGCATCGCAGCGGCTTGCTGCATTGGCGCTGGTAGTCGCCGGGCTGGCGGCGGGTTGGCCCGCGCTGGACTCGCTGGCGCCGGCCACGACGGCCCTCGCGCTTGCAGCGGTGCTGGTTTCGCTCGGCCTCGGGCTTGCCCGGGATGGACGCCGCACCGGCTTGCGCAGGGTGGCGACCGCTGGCGTTGCAGGCGTGCTCGCCGTACTGGCTCGCGCCCTGCTCGAGCAACATCCGGTGGGGTTCGCCTTGGCCCGCGTCGCGCTGCCCGCGGTGATCCTGCTCATGCTGGTCCCGGCCGCCGCGAGCCTTGAAGTCCGCCTGCGCGAGCACGCTGCCGGCGGCCGCCCCGCTCACCTCGCGTTGCGTCGCTCGCTTTGCACCGGCGTCCTTGCGATCGCCTTCGTGCCGGTGTTGCAGTCCTTGCCCGGGGCACCGTGGTGAGCGTGGTTGCCGTGCTCGTCGGGGCGCTGTTGGCGGCGATCGCCGCCCGCTGGTCAGGACGCTTCGGACGGCCCATTGACCACGCCGATGGCGAAGACGGCCGCATCGAGGCCATCCAGCGACTGCTGCCGCAGACGCAGTGCGGCCAGTGCGGTTTCGACGGCTGCAGGCCCTACGCGCAAGCGCTCGCCCGCGGCGAGGCGGACATCGATCGATGCCCGCCCGGCGGCGACGCCGGGGCCCGCGCGCTGGCGAAACTGCTGGCGCGGCCGGCGCGACCGGTGGATCCCGCGCGCGGCTTGCACAAACTGCCGCAAGTCGCGTGGGTGCGGGAAGCGGACTGCATCGGGTGCACGAAGTGCATCCAGGCATGTCCGGTGGACGCGATCGTCGGCGCCTCCAAGCGCATGCACACCGTCATCGCCGACCTGTGTACCGGTTGCGAGCTCTGCCTGCCGCCCTGCCCGGTGGACTGCATCGAGTTGCGGCCGGCGCCGGCCGCGCCGGTTCAGAGCCGCTCGACGCGGTAGCCCTTCGCCTTCAGCTGGCTAACCAGGCCATCCTTGCCGACCAGGTGCAGGGCGCCGACCACCACCAGGGTGTCGTCGTCGCCGCTCGTGTCGAGCATCGCGCGCAGCTTTGGCAGCCAGGCCTGGTTGCGGTCCACGTTGATGCGCCGGTAGAGGTCGGCGTACTTCTCGGCGAGTTCGCGGACCATCGCCCCCTCGATCGCATCGGCGTCGCCACGGCGCCAGCTGGCGTGCAAGGCGTCCATGCTGCCCTTCGGGTCCTCCGCCTCGTCGAGGAACTCGTCGAGGAACTGGTGCTGCGTCGCCATCGGCATGCCGGCGAGCAGCCGTACCTGCGACGCCGCCGTCTCCAGCCCGGAGGTGGGCTTGGCCGCGTCGGCGGCGCGCGCCATCAGGTGGCGATCCAGTCCCAGCGCCGGGTCGAAGCCGAGCCTGGACATCTCCGCCAGCGTGAGCGACAGCGAGACGAACCAGGGCGCAAACGGCTCGAAGGCCGCGGGCTGCTTGCCGGTGCGTTCGCAATAGTCCCGCAGCCGCTTCCAGGTCCGCGCGGGCAGCACGGCCGAAAGTGTTTGTCCCGTCGGAAGGCGGGCCGCGGCGAGCATCTGCCGCGCAAGCTCCGGCGACTCCATCTCCGCCGGCGTCACCTCGAAGGCGAGTGCCTCGGCGTCGGCGAAGGCGGCGTCCACCGTCGTCGGCAACGGGTAATCGGTGGTCCGCAACGCGTGGAAAGATCCGAGCAGGTACACCGAGTTGTCGGCATCGCTCACCTTCCACAGCAGCGCGCGCGCTTCCGGCGCGCGTGCTTGCGAACAGGCGGCGGCCAGGAACAGGGCCGCGGCCGCCAGCGTCGTGACGCGCATCAATGCGCCTCGACCAGCGGGTTCTTCAGCGGCTTCTTCTCGCCGGCGCGGATCGCCAGGTCCAGCCGGTTCTGCGGCGGCGGCAAGGGGCAGGTGGCGAAGTCGGTGAAGGCGCACGGCGGGTTGTAGGTCTTGTTGAAGTCGATGATGGTCTTGCCGCTGGCATCGGGATATTCGGCGTAGAGGTAACGTGCGGCCGGGTAACTCTCGTGGCCGCTGGTGCGGTCGGCGAAGTTCAGGAACAACCGGTGGTCGCCCTCGTCCACCGCCTCCATCGTGAAGCTCTTGCCGCCGTGCGTGAAGGTGACCGTGCCGGGGTTGTCCATCGGCTCGGTCATGCCGAGCACGTTGAGGATGTCGATCTTCTTGCCGGGCGGATGCGCCTTGAAGGTCGCCTCCACGCGGAACGAGGGATCGAGGTCGAAATAGGCAATTCCCGGGAATCCGCTGCGCGTCGGCGCCAGCGCGTCGCGCACGCGCAGGGCGTAGCGGTCCCCGCGCTTGATCACGATGAAGCTGGCGTCGCCCTTGTTGAAGCCGACCACGGTCGGGCCCGCCTCGCCGGCGTCCACGTCGGCGACCAGCGGCGCCGGGCCCGTCACCGGTTCGCCGTTGATGGTGACGTCCACGCCGGGCTCCGGCGTGAACTGCAGGCGACCGTCGCGCTCCAGCCGCACCAGGCCCAGGCGGGGCGGGCCGACGTCGAGCCGCGTTCCGTTGTCGGCTGCGGAGCCAACCCGCGAGTTGCCGACCTGCAACCAGTGCATGCCCACCAGCGAGAGCCAGCCATCGGGCTTGCGCAGGCGCTGCAGGCGGCCGTCCCGTTCGTCCTGCACCTCCTTCACCCAGGCGGCGTGGCGGGCCTTGGCGGCGGCGTCCTCGGTCGCCGCGGGCGGCGAGCGGTCGCAGGCGGAGAGTGTCGCCAGGCCCAGGCAGGCCAACAGCATCGCGGTCTTGGTCATCATCAGCGTCCCCGCAGGAAAAGTCGGTCGAGTTCGGCCTTGCTCAGCTGCACCCAGGTCGGCCGGCCATGGTTGCATTGCCCGGAGCGCTCGGTGGCCTCCATGTCGCGCAGCAGCGCATTCATCTCGGCGATGCCGAGCTTGCGGTTGGCGCGCACCGAGGTATGACAGGCGAGCGTGGCCAGCAGTTCATTGCGCGCCTGCTCGACCACCCGGCTGCCGCCATGCTCGCGAAGTTCGTCCAGCACGTCCAGCACCAGCGCGCGCGGCTCCTCGTCGGCCAGCAGGGCCGGGACCGCGCGCACGCTCAGCGATTGCGGGCCGGCCCGGCGCAGCTCGAAACCGAGTGCCGCCAGTGCGTCGCCTTCACGCTCGGCCAGGTCGGCCTCGCGTTCGGCGACGGCCAGGGTGACCGGCACCAGCAGGACCTGGGAACGGATTCCGCCCTCGTCCTGCGCCTGCTTCAGGCGCTCGTAGGTGATGCGCTCGTGGGCGGCGTGCATGTCCACCAGCACCAGGCCCGCGGCGTTCTCGGCGAGGATGAAGACGCCGTGCAGCTGGGCGAGCGCGAAGCCCAGCGGAGGCGCGACGCGGTCGTCGGCGGGCGCCAGCGTGCCGCCCGCCTCGGGCTCGACAAGCGCGACGTCGGCGAGCGCGACGTCGGCACCCACGGCGCCGTAGAGCAGCGAGTACGCGGCCATCGTCTCGCGCACGGGCAGGCTCATCCCGGCCTGGACCGGCGCGTAAGCGGACGCGGCCGGCGAAGGCGCCGCTGTGACACCCTCGGCATGGGCGACGGCCGCGCCTGCGCGCGTTCCCGCCAGCGCCTCGTGCAGCGTGCGGTAGACGAAATCGTGCACCAGCCGTCCGTCGCGGAAGCGCACCTCGTGCTTGGCCGGATGCACGTTGACGTCCACCCGCCGCGGGTCGATTTCCAGGAACAGCACGTAAGCCGGATGCCGGCCGTGGAACAGCACGTCCGCGTAGGCCTGCCGCACCGCGTGCGCGACGGTGCGATCGCGGACCGCGCGGCCATTGACGTAGAAATACTGCTGGTCGGCGCTGGAACGCGAGGCGGTCGGCAAGCCGACCCATCCGTGCAGGCGCAGGCCGGCGCCCTCGTGGTCGAGCCGCAGGCAACGGGAGGTGAACTCTTCGCCCAGCGCTTCGGCGACCCGCGCCAGCGCGTCGGCGTCGGCGGCGACCGGGCGATAGCTGCGCGAGGGGCGGCCGTTGTGGCTCAGGCGCAATTCGATGCCGGGGCGCGCGAGGGCGAGCGAACGCAGCCAGTCCTCGACGTGGCCGTACTCGGTGCGCTCGGCGCGCAGGAACTTGCGCCGCGCCGGCACGTTGAAGAACAGGTCGCGCACCTCGACCGTGCTGCCGACCGGATGTGCCTGCGGGCGCGGCGGGAGGCGCTTGCCGCCTTCGACCTCCAACCGGCTGCCATGGGCATCGTCACCGCGCCGCGAGGTGATCGAGAAGCGGCTGACCGAGGCGATCGAAGGCAGTGCCTCGCCGCGAAACCCGAGCGTGCCCACGCATTCCAGGTCCTCGAGCGAGCCGATCTTGCTGGTGGCGTGCCGCTCGACCGCGAGGGCGATGTCCTCCGGTCCCATGCCGCCGCCGTCGTCGCGGATGCGGATCAGGCGGATGCCGCCCTCTTCCAGTTCGACGTCGATCCGGCGTGCTCCCGCGTCGAGCGCGTTCTCCACCAGTTCCTTGACCACGGACGAAGGCCGCTCGACCACCTCGCCGGCGGCGATCTGGTTGACGAGCGTGTCGGGGAGCAGGCGGATCGCGGGCACGGCATTCGGCAGGACGTGCCGAGGGTCGGCGGGGTCAGCACCGATGATACCAGCGGCTCCGCCTTACTTAGGCGCGGAGGCCATCAGCGGAATCGTGAGCGCCTCGCCCACGCGCACCGTATCGTCGCGGCGGCGGTTGGCCTCGCGGATGCTGTCCACGCCGACGCCGTGGCGGGCGGCGATCAGGCTCAGGGTCTCGCCACGTGCCACCACGTGCATGCGGCTCGGCGGGCGCAGGTCCTCGCGGCTGGCGAACCAGCTGCCCGGCGGCGGCTGGTCGGTGAAGTAGCGACGCACGCCATCGGCGATCGCGCCGGCCAGGCGCTGGCGATAGCCGGCGTCGCCGAGGCGCTTTTCCTCGGCCGGGTTGGTGATGAACCCGGTCTCGATCAGCATCGAGGGCACGTCCGGCGAGCGCAGGACGACGAAGTTCGCCCGCTCGACCTGCGGCTTGTGCGCCTTGCCGACGTTCTTCAGTGCGCCCAGCACCTGCGTGGCGACGTCGTCGGAGGCGCGCATGGTCGCGCTCTGCGACAGGTCCAGCAGGACCGCGGCGAGGTTGTGGTCCTTGTGGTCGAGCGACACGCCGCCCACCAGGTCGGCGGCGTTCTCCTGGTCGGCGAGCCAGCGCGCGGCCTGGGAGGACGCGCCGCGGGTGGACAGCACGAACACCGAGGCGCCGCTGGCGCTGTGGTTCGGCGAGGCGTCGGCATGGATGGAGATGAACAGGTCGGCCTGCGCCGAGCGCGCCTTCATGTAGCGCTGCTGCAACGGCACGAAGCTGTCGCCCTCGCGGATCAGCACGGCGCGCATCCCCGGATCGGCATTGATCTTGCGGGCGAGCTCGCGGGCGACTTCCAGCGTCACGTGCTTCTCGCGCAGGCCGGTCGGGCCGAGTGCGCCGGGATCCTTGCCGCCGTGGCCGGCATCGATCGCGACCACCAGCTTGCGCTGGCCGGGGCCGAGCACGTCCTGCACGGTCTTCGCCGGCGCGGGGACCGGCGTCGCGGCGACGGGTTCGGGTGATTTTTCGGCGGCAGGGGCGGCTGCATCCGGGGCCGGCCCGGTGGCCTGCGACTGGGTGATGGCGGCGGCGGAGGCGAAGGCAACCGCCGGCTCGACGGGCGTGGGGACCGGAGCCGCCACGAGTGCCGGGGACACCGAGCGCACGGGGCCCAGGTCCAGGGTTAGCACGGCGCTGCCTGGCTGGCGCTGGATCCGGCTGTGCACCGGCAGGGTCTTGCCGAGCTCGAACACCACCCGCAGGGTGCCGGCCACCGGCCGGCCGGTCCGGACCGTCGCCACCAGTCCAGTCGGTGCAGGCGCCTTGAAGCCAGGCGAGAGCCTGCCTCCGGGCAGGTCCACCACCAGCCGGTCGGGGCCTTGCAGGCTGAAGTGCTTGTACTCGCCCGAGCCGCCCGACAGCGTCATTTCGATGCGCGTGCCGGCATCGTCCTCGAGCACGCGGATCGCTTCCAGATCGGCAGCCCGCGCGGGCGTGCCGGACCCTGCCACCAGGGCAAGCGACAGGACCGCGAAGGGCAAGGTACGGCTCATGCCCGGGATTGAATCACCGCATTTTTACAAATGCAAGCTTTTCCCTTAGGAATCCAATACCTGGCCTACATTTCTCGGATCGAGGTCAGGAAAGCGCGTTAAACGCGACCCCTCGGGCTTCCAGGCCAGCCAGCCAGGTCTCCCCCAGCGCGGAAGCGGCCGCCAGCTCGGCGATCCGACCTTCCCCGTCCAGCCGTAGCGTCACGTCCAGGTCCGCGGCCGGCAGCGCCCCCGCGCCCCGGTCCGGCCACTCCACCAGCACCAGGGCCAGTTCGGGCAGCAGATCCTGAAGGCCGAGGAAATCGAGCTCCCCAGCCTGGGCGATCCGGTAAAGGTCCAGGTGCGCCGCCTCGCCGTCGCGCAGCCGATGGCGTTCGACCAGGGTGTAGGTCGGGCTGCGAATGGGACCGCTGGCGCCGAGGGCCCGCAGCAGCGCGCGGGCCAGCGATGACTTGCCCGCCCCCAGGTCGCCGCGCAGGTAGACCACCGCGGGCCCCGGCAAGCTCGTCGCCAGTTGTAGCCCGAGCGCATCGGTGGCGGCCGGGTCCGGCAGCCGCACGTGCCGTTTCATTCGGGATTGGCCAGCCGCCGCAGGTGCGGGAACAGGTCGGAGGGCAGCAGGCCGCGCTCCCCGTCGACCCTGGCGGCCGCGTCGCCGGCGGCGCCGTGCAGGAGCGCACCGACCACGGCCGCGCGGAAGTTCGACAGGCCTTGCGCGTGCAGCGCCGCCACCACGCCGGTGAGCACGTCGCCCATGCCCCCCGTGGCCATGCCGGGATTGCCGGCGCCGATCACCGCGGTGGTCTCCCCCGGCGCCGCCACCAGGGTGCCGGCGCCCTTGAGCACCACCACGCACTGGAATTTTTCCGCGAGTCGCGAGACGGCGTCGAAGCGATCGGCCTGGACCTCCTGGTTGCCCATGCCCAGCAGGCGCGCAGCCTCGCCGGGATGCGGCGTCAGGATGGCCTGCGGCAACGGCCGCGGATGCATCGAGAGCAGCACCAGGCCATCGGCATCGAGGATCAGCGGCTTGCCCGAGGCGACCGCGGCCTCGAACAGCTCGCGCCCCCACTCGCCGCGGCCCAGGCCCGGGCCGACCGCCAGCACGCTGGCGCGCTGCAGCAGCGGCGCCAGCGCATCGGCGTCCTCGACGGCATGGGTCATCGCCTCGGGCCGCGCGGCGACGAGCGCGGCGACGCCCTCGGTACGCGTGGCGACGCTCGCCAGGCCGGCGCCTGCGCGCAGCGCAGCCTCCGCGCAGAGACGAACGGCGCCGCCCATGCCCATCTCGCCGCCGATGCACAGCACGTGGCCATGTTCGCCCTTGTGCGCGTTCGCATGGCGCGGCGCGAGACCGTCGGCGAGCGCGTCGGGGCCGAACCAGGTCGCGCTCGACGGGAACCGCGCCAGGAAATCGGTCGGCAGGCCAAGTGCGTCGTAGCTGACTTCCCCGGCCGCGTCGCGTCCCTGGCCGGTGTAGAGGCCGCGCTTGGCGGCCAAGAACGTGATCGTGGCGTCGGCACGGATGCAGTCGCGCTCGGCATGGCCGCGGTCACCGTCGAGCCCCGACGGCAGGTCCAGCGCAAGCACCGGCAGGTGCGTGGCGTTGATGCGCTCGATCATCGCCTGCGCGACGCCATGCATGCCGCGCGCGAGGCCGGTGCCGAACAGCGCATCCACCCAGAGGTCCACCTCCGGAAGCTGGCCGTCGAAGACGCGGGTGACGCCGCCGTCCTCGCGCCAGGCATTCCATGCGCGCTTGGCTTCCTCGGTGCGCGGCGCGCCATCGGGCCCGACCAGCACCTGCACCTGGCAACCGGCCGCGCGTGCGAGCCGCGCCAGCACGTATCCGTCGCCGCCGTTGTTGCCGGGCCCGCAGGCCACGCCGATCCGCCGCGCCTGCGGCCAGCGCCGATGCAACAGCGACCAGGCCGCCGCGCCGGCCCGACCCATCAGTTCATAAGCGGCAATGCCGAGCGTTTCCACCGCGGCCGCGTCCATGGCGCGGGCCTGCGCGGCGGTATGCAGGGGAAGCGGCGACGTCATCGCCTAACTATACTGGCCGGATGCCGGATCTGCGCGCCCTCGCCGACGACGTCAAGCGCTGGAGCGCCGAGCTCGGTTTCCAGCAGGCCGGCATCACCGGCGTGGACCTGGCCGAGGACGAGGCACACCTGCGCGACTGGCTGGCGCAGGGCCAGCACGGCCGCATGGAGTACATGGCGCGGCACGGCGACAAGCGGTCGCGTCCCGCCGAACTTCAGCCGGGCACCATCCGCGTGGTGTCGGTGCGGATGGACTACGGCACAGGCGACGACGCCGGCGCCTGGCAGACCCTGGCCGACGGCAACCGCGCCTACGTCGCCCGCTACGCGCTCGGCCGCGATTACCACAAGCTGATGCGGCAGCGGCTGCAGGCCCTCGCCGACCGCATCGGCGCCGCGGTGGGCGAATTCGGCTACCGGGTGTTCGTGGATTCCGCGCCAGTGCTCGAGCGCGCACTCGCGCGCAATGCCGGACTCGGCTGGATCGGCAAGAACGCCTGCCTGATCAACCGCGACGCTGGCAGCTGGTTCTTCCTCGGCGAACTCTACACCGACCTGCCCTTGCCGGTGGATGCGCCCGCCACCGCGCACTGCGGCACCTGCACCCGCTGCATCGACGTCTGCCCCACCGGCGCGATCGTCGCGCCGAACCGCGTGGATGCGCGTCGCTGCATCAGTTACCTGACCATCGAGCTGCAGGGCTCGATCCCGGAAGAACTGCGCGCGCCGATCGGCAACCGCATCTTCGGCTGCGACGACTGCCAGCTCGCCTGCCCCTGGAACAAATTCGCGCGTCGCTTCGACGAACCCGACTTCCGCGCGCGCAACGACCTGGATCGCGCCAGCCTGGTCGACCTGTTCGACTGGAGCGAGGAGGAGTTCCTGCGCCGCACCGAAGGTTCGGCCATTCGCCGCACCGGCTACGAGAACTGGCTGCGGAACATCGCGGTCGCGCTTGGCAACGCCGCGCCGTCGGCGGCGGTCGCGGCGTCGCTGCAAACGCGCGCGGACCATCCGTCGCCGGTCGTGCGCGAGCACGTCGCCTGGGCGCTGGCGCGCCAGCACGACGCGACCCTCAACGCTGGCGGCGCAGTTCTTCCAGCAGGGCCCGCGTGACGGGATCGGCCGGCGGAACCGCATCCGCCTCGCCCGCGACCGCCGGCAACAGCCCACCGGCGATCTGCTTGCCCAGTTCCACGCCCCACTGGTCGAAGGCATTGATGCCCCACAGCAGCGACTGCGCGTACACGCTGTGCTCGTACAGGGCCAGCAAGGCGCCGAGGCTCGCCGGCGTGAGTGCGTCGAGCAGGAAGCAGGTGGACGGACGGTTGCCGGGATAGGCCTTCTGCGGATCGGCGTTGTCGGCTCCGTTGGCCAGCGCCTCGCCCTGCGCAAGCAGGTGCGAGAGCAGTGCATCGTGGCTGCCACGGTGCGGGTGCGCAGGCCGCGCGACGCCGATGAAATCGCTCGGCACCGTGTCGGTGCCCTGGTGCAGGGCCTGGAAGAAACTGTGCTGGCTGCTGGTGCCCGGCCCGCCCCACAGCACCGGCACCGTCGCCACGGCCACCGGCGTGCCGTCGCTGCGCGCCGACTTGCCCAGGCTTTCCATGACCAGCTGCTGCAGGTAGGCGGGCAGCAGCGCCAGCCGGTCGTCGTAAGGCAGCACCGCGTGCGTGTCCAGGCCAAGGCCGTTGCGATTCCACACCGCGGCAAGCGCGTGCCAGATGGCGAGGTTGCGCTCCGGCGGCTCCGCCAGCACGTGCGCATCCATGGCGGCCGCGCCTTCGAGCAACTCGCGGAAGCGCTCCATGCCCAGGGCCAGCGCCACGACGAAGCCCACCGCGGACCACAGGGAATAACGCCCGCCGACCCAGTCCCACATCGGCAGGATGCGCTCGCCGGGAATGCCCAGCGCGGCCGCCTTGTCCACGTTGGCGCTGACCGCGTACAGGCGCGAATCGTCGCCGAGCCAGGGCCGCAGCAGCGCGGCGTTGAGCAAGGTCTCCTGGGTGCCGAAACTCTTGGACACGAGCACGACCGCCGTGCGTGCGGGATCGAGCCGGGACATCAGCGCCGCCGTGGCGCCGGCATCGGCGTTGTTGAGGAAATGCACGCGGAAGCGGCCGTCGTTGAAATCGCGCAGGGCCTCCACCGCCAGGCGCGGCCCGAGGTCGGAACCGCCGATGCCGACATTGACCACGTCGGTCACGCTGGAGCTGCGCAGGCGCTCGACCAAGGCCTGCATTCGCGCGAGCGCGTCGGCGACCTCGGCGCGCGCGGCCTCGAACGCCGGGCCCCGTCCGAGCGCGCTGCGCAATGCAGTGTGCAGTGCGGGCCGCTGCTCGGAGGCATTGATGATGTCGCCGTCCGCCATCGCACGGAAGCCCTGCGGCAGGCGCGCCTCGCGCGCCATCGAGAACAGGTGCGCCCAGGCCTCGCGATCGATCCGCTGGCGGGCGAAATTGGCGTAGAGCGGACCGACGCGCAGGGCGAGGTCGGTGGCGCGGCCCGGGTCCGCGGCGAGCAGGTCCGGCAAGCGGCGATCGACCAGCCGCGCCGCGTGTTCGCTCAGGGTGGCCCACTCCGCCTCGATCCGCATTGCCGTTCCTTCAGCCGTCAGGGAATGGCGAGTGTAACAAGCGGTCCGGCCCGGCTCAGGCGCCGTCGAACTCGAGGTTGTCGATCAGTCGGGTTCGACCCAGGCGCGCAGCCACCAATGCCAAAAGGCCGGGTTCGTCGCCGCGGCGCGGACGGGACAGATCGGCGCGACGAATCTCGGCGTAGTCGACCACGAAGCCCTCGGCCGCCAGCGCCGCCTCGGCCATCGACTCGATCTCGGCGATCGGCCGGCCCTCGGCCGCCTTCTGCCGCATGCGCTGCAGGCAGCGGTGGATGGCGGTCGCGGTCTGCCGCTCCGCGCCCTGCAGGTACTGGTTGCGCGAACTCATGGCCAGGCCGTCGGCCTCGCGCAGCGTCGGCGCCGGCACGATCTCCACCGGGAAGCTCATTTCGGTGGCCATGTAACGGATCACCTGCAACTGCTGGTAGTCCTTGCGGCCGAACACCGCCAGGTCGGGCTGCACCATGTTGAACAGCCGTGCGACCACCTGGGCGACGCCATTGAAGTGCCCGGGCCGATGCGCGCCGTCGAGGATGTCGGTGATGCCCGGCACGTGCATCTGCACGCAGCCCATCGTGCCGAAGGGATACATCTCCTCCACCGCCGGCAGGAAGGCCGCATCGCAGCCGTGCGCGGCCAGTCCGTCGATGTCGGCGGCCGGCGTGCGCGGGTAGCGCGCGTAGTCCTCGTTGGGACCGAACTGGGTGGGATTGACGAAGATGCTCGCGACCACGCGATCGCAACGCTCGCGCGCCAGGTCGACCAGGGCGAAATGCCCGGCATGCAGGTTGCCCATCGTCGGCACGAAGCCGATCCGCTCGCCTGCGCGCCGCCACTCACCGACCTGACGACGCAGCGAATCCGTGGTGTCGAAGCTCATCATTTGTAACCGTGCTCCGGCGCGGGAAACGAACCATCGCGAACCGCCGCCACGTAGGCGGCGACGGCGCCGGCCACCGAGCCGCCCTCGGCGAGGAAGTCCTTGACGAAGCGCGGGCGGCGATGTCCCGAGTTGATGCCGAGCATGTCGTGCAGCACCAGGATCTGGCCGTCGCAGTCCGGTCCCGCGCCGATGCCGATGGTGGGAATGGACAGTTCGGCGGTGATCGCCGCCGCCAGCGCGCTCGGCACGCATTCGAGCACCAGCGCGTCGGCGCCCGCTTCGGCCACCGCCCTCGCATCGGCACGCAGGCGCTCCGCCGCCGCCTGCTCGCGGCCCTGTACCTTGTAGCCGCCCAGCCGCAGCACCGACTGCGGCGTCAGCCCGAGGTGCGCGCACACCGGGATCTCGCGGGTGGCGAGGAACTCGATGACCTCGAGCATCGGCCCGGCGCCCTCGATCTTCACCATGCTGGCGCCGCCCTCGGCGAGCATCGGCGTCGCGGCGTCCAGTGCCCGCTCGGGAGTCGCGCAACTCTGGAATGGCATGTCGGCCACCAGCAGGGCCGAACCGAGCCCGCGCGAGACGCAAGCCGTGTGGTACACGATGTCGGACACGCTCACCGGCAAGGTGCTGCCGTGGCCCTGCACCACCATGCCCAGCGAATCGCCGACCAGGATGAAATCCACGCCGGCCGCATCGAGGGTGCGGGCGAAGCTTGCGTCATAGGCGGTGAGGGCGACGATCCGGCGGCCTTCGCCCTTCATGCGGCGCAGGTCTGGAACGGTCATCCGCGGCCGCGTCGCGGCCTGGCTGGGTTCGGCGTACATCGGCGTGCCCTTCGGCCCGCATCGGGCCCGTTCGCTCAGTCCAGTTCGCGCAGGCCGCTGCCATCGACCTGCGCGAGCAACGCGTCCACGCGGCCTCGCCCGGGGATCTCCAGGCCGGGCGCGATCCTGGACAAGGGTAGCAGCACGAAGGCGCGCTCATGCAGTCGCGGGTGCGGCACCGTGAGGCCGGGTTCGTCGATCTCCTGGTCGCCGTACAGCAGCAGGTCCAGGTCCAGCGTCCGTGGACCCCAGCGATCGTCGGCGCGCCGCTCGCGGCCGAAGCGTTGCTCGATCTCGAGCAGCCGCTGCATCAGTTCGCCGGCCACCATCCGCGTCTGCAACTCGGCGACGCCATTGGTGAAATCGGGCTGGTCGGTGCGACCCCAGGGCGCCGAACGGAACCAGGGCGACTGCTCGCGCACGCTGGTCTGGGGCAGGCCGTCCAGGGCCCACACCGCTTCCGCCAGCGTCGTCTCGACGTCGCCAAGGTTGGCGCCCAGGGCGACGAAGGCGCGAACGGAGGGGTTCATGCGTCGCCCATGCCCGCAGGCTCGGCCTGCGAAGCGGGAGCAGGCCGGCGTCGGCGCCGACGGCGCGCGGGTCGCTCTGCATCGTCGGAGTGATCGGCGCCGCCGGCCCCGCGATGCGACTCCAGCGAACCGGCCAATTGCTCCGGGGAACTCGCCTGCGCCTCGCTCCAGAACGCCAGGTCGTCGGCCAGGTCGGGCGAGGTCGAGGCGCGCAGTTCGAGGAAATCGTAGGCGGCGCGGAAACGCGGATGCGCAAGCAGGCGGAACACCCGCTTGCGCTGCCGGTTGCCGAAGCGCGGCTGCAGCAGCCAGATCTCCTGCATGGGCTGCGAGAACCGGCGCGGCAAGGCGATACGCTCGGCCTGGTGCAAGGTGACGCGGTCGGCGGCACGCTGCTGCGCGACCAGCGGATCCACGCCGGACTTCTGCAGTACCGCCAGTTCGCGACAGTAGGCCGGCCACAACAGCGCGGCGAACAGGAAAGCCGGCGTGACCGGCTTTTCCTCGCGCACGCGGGCGTCGGTGCTGCGCAGCGCGCCCAGCAAGGTTTCGCGCAGCACGCCGCTGCGGTTGGTCGCCAGGGCCTTCGCCGTCTCGCCGAACAAGGCCGGCAGCAGTCCATGGCGCTCCAGGCCGAGGAAGCTGCGCTCGCCATGGCCGGCCATGAACATCTTCAGGCATTCGTCGAACAGCCTTGCGGGCGCGGCGCCGGCCAGCAGCGGCGACAGCCGCGGCAGCGGGTCGGCGGCTGCCGGATCGATGGAGAAATCCAGCTTCGACGCCAGCCGCACCGCGCGCAGCATCCGCACCGGGTCTTCGCGGTAGCGCGACTCGGGGTCGCCGATCAGGCGCAGCACGCGCGCCTGCACGTCCTCGAAACCGCCGACGTAGTCGCGCACCGAGAAATCCTCGATCGCGTAGTAGAGGGCATTCGCGGTGAAGTCGCGGCGCACCGCGTCGTCTTCGATGCTGCCGTAGACGTTGTCGCGATGGATGCGGCCCTCGTCGCCCATTTCGCGCGAGCCGCTACCGTCGTCCTCGTTGGAGCGGAAGGTCGCCACCTCGATGGTCTCGCGCCCGTAGATGACATGCGCGAGCCGGAAGCGGCGGCCGATCAGCCGGCAGTTGCGGAACAGCGACTTCACCTGGTCCGGGGTGGCGTCGGTGGCGACGTCGAAGTCCTTCGGGTGGCCGCCGATCAGCAAGTCCCGCACCGCGCCTCCGACGAGGTACGCGGCGAAGCCTCCCTCGCGCAGCCGGTAGAGCACGCGGAGCGCGTTGGGGCTGATGTCCTTGCGGGAGATGCCGTGTCCCGCGCGCGGAACGATGCGCAGGGGCGAAGGGAGGGC
>CAMPGW010000008.1 GCA_946885735.1 uncultured Gammaproteobacteria bacterium | reverse complement strand
CATCGCCAAGGACCTCAACAAGATGAGCGCCAAGAGCAGCATCAAGCTGCTGGTGCCGGCCGGCGAGCACGCGGCCCTGTACCGCTGGGTGGCAGCGCTGACGGGATCGAAGAACGCGCTCAAGGGTGTCGGTTTCTTCCTCGGCGGCGCGCTGTTGTCGGTGGCCGGATTCACCGCGGCGGTGGCGTGGATGGCGGCGGCGCTCGCGGTGGTGTGGCTGCTGAGCCTGGTCCTGCTCAAGCGCGACCTCGGCAAGGCCCGCAACACGCCCAGGTTCCGCGACATCCTGTCCAAGAGTCGCGCGATCAACCGACTCTCGGCGGCGCGCTTGTTCCTGTTCGGCGCGCGCGACGTGTGGTTCGTCGTCGCGCTGCCGGTGTTCCTGTACGAGTCGCTGGGCTGGGACGTCTGGTGGATCGGCGGCTTCCTCGCGGCCTGGATCATCGGCTACGGCATCGTGCAATCGCTGGCGCCCTGGTTCACCCGCCGCCACGACGGCGGCGGCGTTCCCTCCACGCGCAGCGCGGCGGGCTGGGCGATGCTGCTGGCCGCGGCGCCCGCGGCGATGGCGCTCGCGCTCACGACCGGGCTGCCTGCACAGCCCGTGCTGATGACGGGACTGGCGGCGTTCGGCCTGCTGTTCGCGATCAACTCGTCGCTGCACAGCTTCCTGATCGTGCATCACGCCAGCGCCGACGGCGTGTCGCTGGACGTCGGCTTCTATTACATGGCCAACGCGATGGGCCGGCTCATCGGCACCTTGCTGTCGGGCTGGATCTTCCAGCTGTCGGGCCTGGCGGCCTGCCTGTGGGTGTCGGCGGGATTCGTGGCGATCGCGGCGCTGGTTTCCACCGTCATTCCGGACGCCGCATCATCGGACCGCACGCCTGCTGCCTGAGGCGTGCCCTGGTGGCTCAGGGCTGTTGCAGCGCCACCACACCCAGGAAGGCCAGCACCATGCCGATGACGCCGGGCAGCACGCGGACCGCGTAGGCGCGGCCGCCCTGGGTGACCGCCATCAGGCACTTCATCGCCGAGTTGGTCGCCAGCGCCGCGCAGATCGCGAACAGCGCCAGCCGTGGACCCACCAGTCCCGCGCCCGACAGTTGCGCCGCGGACGCTGCGGCCGCGTGAACGTCGGCAAGCCCCGACAGAGCGAGCACCCACGGCAGGCTGGCGTTGCCGAGCCAGTCGCGGGCGATCGCCGCGACCAGGAACACGACCGCAAGGATGGCGACGAAGATGAGGGCCTGGCGCGGTTGCAGCGGGCGCGTGCCGGCGAGTTCGCGCCCGTCGGGCGTGGCCTTCTGCGCATGGAAACTCGCCGCCAGCGCCGCCAGCAGCGCGACCGCGCCGGCCGCGACCAGCGGCCAGGCCGCGCGCATCAGCAGGGGCGGCGACAGCGTGCCGATCACGATCGCCAGCTGCAGGATGGTGCCGACGTTGGAGACCAGCGCGGCGCTGGCCAGCGAACCGGCGAGCGCCGGCGTGGCCTTGGCGCGCGCACCAAGCCCGGCGATGGTTGCGGTACTGGAGACGAAGCCGCCGGCCAGGCCTGCCAGCACCAGGCCCAGGCGCGGGCCGAGCGTGCGCAGGGCGACGTAGCCGACGCTGCTCACCGCCATCACCGCCACCACCAGCGTCCACAACTTTCGCGGCACCAGCGCGCCCCAGGGATCGACCGCTTCGTCCGGCAGCAGCGGCAGCACGATGAAGGCCGCCGCCAGCAACAGCAACAGGTCCTCGAGTTCCTGCTCGCTCAGGCCCTGCTTCACGAAGCGATGCAGCGCGCCCTTGGCGGCGAGCAGGCTCGCCACCGCCACGCCGAGTCCCGCCGCCAGGATCGGCGAGCGCATCGCCATCATGCCGAGCAGGAAGGTGGCGAGCATCGCGATTTCGGTGGTCAGCCCGGGGTCTTGCGCCTGCGTATGGCGATAACCGGCGAGCGTGAGCGTGGCGACGACGATGCCGCCGGCCACGACGGCCGCCGGCCCCAGCCACATCGCCGCCGCGCCGGTGAGCGCGCACAGCGCGAAGGTGCGCACGCCGGCGACGTCGCGCCCGGGGCCCTCGCCCTTCGCGCGCTCGCGTTCGACGCCGATCAGCAGGCCGACGCCCAGCGCGCCGGCGAAGCCCAGCAGGTCCGCGGCCAGCGGCTGCACGTGCTAGCGAACCAGCCGTTCGCGCACCAGCGAATCCACCACCGCCGGATCGGCGAGGGTGGACGTGTCGCCGAGCTGCTCGGGTGCGTTCTCGGCGATCTTGCGCAGGATGCGGCGCATGATCTTTCCCGAGCGCGTCTTCGGCAGTCCTGGCGCCCACTGCAGCCAGTCCGGCGCGGCGATCGGGCCGATCTCGTGGCGCACATGGGCGATCAGTGCCTTGCGCAAATCCTCGCTCGGCTCGACGCCGGCGTTCAAGGTCACGTAGGCGTAGATGCCCTGGCCCTTGATGTCGTGCGGTGCGCCGACCACCGCCGCCTCGGCGACATCCGGGTGCGAGACCAGCGCGCTCTCCACCTCCGCCGTGCCCATGCGATGGCCGGAGACGTTGATGACGTCGTCCACCCGCCCGGTGATCCAGTAGTAGCCGTCGGCATCGCGGCGACAGCCGTCGCCGGTGAAGTACATGCCCGGATAGGCGCGGAAATAGGTGTCGATGAAACGTGCATGGTCGCCGTACACGGTGCGCATCTGCCCCGGCCAGGAATCCAGGATGACGAGGTTGCCCTCGGCCTCGCCCTCGAGGATCTTTCCATTGGCATCCACCAGCGCCGGTTGCACGCCGAAGAAGGGCGTGGTCGCCGAGCCGGGCTTGAGGTCGGTCGCACCGGGCAGCGGCGTAATCAAAATGCCGCCGGTCTCGGTCTGCCACCAGGTGTCCACCACCGGGCAGCGGCCGTCGCCGACGACGCGCCAGTACCACTCCCAGGCCTCGGGGTTGATCGGCTCGCCGACCGTGCCGAGCAGGCGCAGTGACTTGCGCGAGGTTCGCGTCACCGGTTCGTCGCCCTCGCGCATCAGGGCGCGGATGGCGGTCGGCGCGGTGTAGAAGATCGTCACCTGGTGGCGATCGATGACCTGCCAGAACCGCGACGGATCCGGATACGTCGGCACGCCCTCGAACATCAGCGCGGTCGCGCCATTGGCCAGCGGACCGTAGACGATGTAGCTGTGGCCGGTGACCCAGCCGACGTCGGCCGTGCACCAGTAGACGTCGTCCTCGCGCAGGTCGAACACGCACTCGTGGGTGTAGCTGGCATGCACCAGGTAGCCGCCGGTGGTGTGCAGCACGCCCTTGGGCTTGCCGGTGCTGCCGGAGGTGTAGAGGATGAACAGCGGATCCTCCGCGTCCATCGGCTGCGCCACGTGCTGGCGCGACTGCGCGTCCACCACCGCGTCGAACCAGCGGTCGCGCGGCATCTGCATCGGCACCGCGCCGCCGGTGTGGCGCACCACCAGCACGGTCTCGACCGAGTTCGTGCCGGGCCGGCGCAACGCCTCGTCCACGTTAGCCTTCAGCGGAATGGTCTTGCCGCCGCGGCGGCCTTCGTCGGCAGTGATCACCAGCTTGCTGTCGCAATCGGCGATGCGTCCGGCGATCGAATCCGGCGAAAAGCCGCCGAACACCACCGAGTGCACGGCGCCGATGCGCGCGCAGGCCAGCATCGCCACCGCGGCTTCCGGGATCATCGGCAGGTAGATGGTGACGCGATCGCCCTTGGCGACGCCGAGCGCGGTCAGCGCATGGGCGAGCCGGCAGACGCGCGCGTGCAACTCGCGGTAGCTGATGTGCTGCGCCGGCGCCTGCGGGTCGTCGGGTTCGAAGAGGATCGCGGTCTTGTCGCCGCGCGCCTCCAGGTGCCGGTCCAGGCAGTTGACGCTGGCGTTGAGCTGGCCGTCGGCGTACCAGCGAATGCGGAAGTCGCGACTGTCGAAGCTCGTGTCCTTGACCCGGCGATAGGGCCGCGACCAGTCGAGCCGTAGCCCGACCTGGCCCCAGAAAGCGTCGGGGTCGGCGACGGACTCGGCGTAGAGGCGCCGGTAATCCCCGGCCTTGAGGCGCGCGTCCGCGGCGAAGCCGGGGGGGACGGGATGCAGGCCCGTGGACATGGCGGACTCCCAGGAAGGCGACACCGCTATTAGACCATCGCCGACCGCCGCTTGAACCGCTAACCTATGCGCACCTGCCGCCCGGGGCGAACCGCTAAACTCCCGCTGGAACCGAACAGCCTGGGGAAGAAATGAAGCTGCCTGCCCGCCTCGCCTTGGTCTGCCTGCTCGCAAGCCTGCTGCCCGCCTGTTCGACCGGGCCGACGGCCGCCGCCGCGCCTGCACCCGTCTCCGCGGTGGTGGCGCCGGCCACCGTGCCCGCACCGTCCGGTGAAAGGCTCGCCTACGTCGTCGGCTGCGTGAACTGCCACCACCAGACGCCGAAGGAAATCTTCAACGCGCCGCCGTTGACCGTGGTCAAGGCCTACTCGCTTCAGGAGTTCGAGGCGCTGCTGCGGACCGGCAAGGCGCGCGGCGGCCGCGACCTCTACGCGCAGGGCAGCATCATGGGCATCGTGGCGCGGGAACAGCTCAAGCACCTCACCGACGCCGAGATCGAGGCGATCCATCGCTTCCTGCAGGACGCGTGGACGCTGGAGCGCGCGGCGGTGGAGGAAGCGAAGATCGCGACCTTCCCGCGGCTGAACCTCAAGCCCTGACGTCCGGGCCGACTTATGCGCCTATGATGCCCCGTCGGCGAGAGGCTTCGTCCTTGGGGAGCGGATGCACATGGGCGGCACGAAAATCGCGGCAATCATCCTTCTGATCGCCGGCGCGCTGGCGCTGGCCTACGGCGGCTTCACCTACACCAAGCAGACGACCGCGCTGAGCCTGGGGCCGATCGAACTGCAGGTGAAGGAAAAGAAGACCGTCAACATTCCGGTCTGGGCAGGACTCGCCGCCCTGGTGGTGGGCGGCGTCCTGCTCGTGTCGGGAAGCAAGCGCTCCTGAGGAATCAGGCCCGCGCGGGCACCAGCGCGTAACCCTTCAACCGCGCCGAGAATTCCTCGAGCGCGGCCACGCCCGAGGCCTCGGCCTCGGCGCACCAAACGCGCAGCGCGTCCATCTTGGCCGCGGCGTCGGCGCTCTTGATCTCGTAGATCGCCAGCAGTCGCTGGCGGAACTCGATCAGCTGGCGCAGCTGCGGGCTGGCGTCGATGTAGGCCTGCATGCGGGCGCGGCGTGCCTCGTCGAGCCAGCGGCCCTCGCTGCGCAGCGCGCGGCGCAGGCGCCGCGGCATGTCGGCGGCTTCGGCCTTGAGCTGCGGCTTGAGCACGGTGCGGAAGTAATCCGTGGCCACCTGCCAGCGGTGCACCATCATCGCCTTCACCGTCTCGGCATCGGGCGTGCTGATGTTGGGGCGCACGTCCAGCTGCGGCGCCACGCGCAGCACCTTGGCCAGGCGCAGTTTCTGCAGCGACCACAGCACCGCCCAGCCGAGGTCGAACTCCCACTTGCGCAGGGCGAACTTGGCCGAACTCGGGAAGGCGTGGTGGTTGTTGTGCAGCTCCTCGCCGCCGATCAGCAGGCCCCAGGGCGAGAGATTGGTGGCGGTGTCGCCGGTGTCGAAGTTGCGGTAGCCCCACCAGTGGCCGAGGCCGTTGATGACGCCGGCCGCCGCGAACGGCATCAGCGCCATCTGCAGCGCCCAGATGGCG
Organism: uncultured Gammaproteobacteria bacterium; assembly: GCA_946885735.1. The sequence goes on along the minus strand of CAMPGW010000008.1, from coordinate 47,792 downwards.
ATGCCCGGCAAGCCGAACAGCGCGGTGTTGATGAAGAACAGGGCGATGACCCCGCTGTTGCGCAAGCCGGTATAGACATGGCGCTCGACCCAATCGTCGGGCGTGCCCTTGCCGTACTTCTCCAGCAACTCGGGATCCTTCGCGGCTTCCTGGTACAGCTCGACGCCGCGCCACAGCACGGTGTTGATGCCGGCGAAGCGCGGGCTGTGCGGATCCTCGGCGGTCTCGCAGCGGGCGTGGTGCTTGCGGTGGATCGCCACCCACTCCTTGGTCACCATCGCGGTGGTCAGCCAGTTCCAGAAGCGCAGGAAGTGGCTCACGACCGGGTGCAGGTCCACGCCGCGGTGGGTGGCGCTGCGGTGCAGGTAGAGGGTGGTGCTCATCATGGTGATCTGGCTGGCGACCAGGAAATACAGCGCCATCTGCCAGGCGCTGGCCTGGGTGAAACCGGCCAGCAACCAATCGATAACGTGGGGGGACATCGCGACTCCGAAGGGGCCGCAAGCGCGGCCGGATCACGCGACGGCCTGTCCGTCGCCGTTCAATTATGGAGGCGCAACCCCCCAATGCAAGCGACCGGCGGCGCTGCGCTAAGCTGCGGTCATGCCTGAGTTGCCTGAAGTCGAAACCGCGCGCCGCGGCCTCGCGCCGCACCTGGAGGGACGGCGCGTGACCGCCGTCACCTTGCGGCGGCCCGACCTGCGCTGGCCGATTCCCGCCGAGGTCGCGCGCCTGCTGCCGGGCCAGCCGGTGCTCGGGCTGCGCCGTCGCGCGAAGTACCTGCTGCTCGACACCGCGCCCGGCAGCGCGCTGCTGCACCTGGGCATGTCCGGCAGCCTGCGCGTGCTGCCGGCAGGCACGCCGGCCGGGGCGCACGACCACGTGGACCTGGCGCTGGACTCCGGCAAGGTGCTGCGCTTCAACGATCCCCGCCGCTTCGGCTGCCTGCTGTGGCAGCCGGCGGGCGCCACCCATGAACTGCTGGCGGGACTGGGGCCGGAACCGCTCGGCCCCGACTTCAGCGGCGACTACCTGTTCGCGCTCAGCCGCGGCCGCAAGGCGCCGGTGAAGACCTTCCTCATGGACCAAGCCGTGGTGGTGGGCGTGGGAAACATTTACGCGGCCGAGAGCCTGTTCCGCGCCGGCATCGCCCCGGGGCGCGCGGCCGGGCGGGTCTCGCGGGAGCGCTACGCGGCGCTGGCGCAGGCCGTGCGCGGGATCCTGGCCCAGGCCATCCGCCGTGGCGGCACGACCCTGCGGGACTTCCTGTCGCCGGACGGCGCGCCCGGCTATTTCGAGCAGGAATTGTCCGTCTATCGGCGTGAAGGTGAGCCCTGCATCACCTGCGGCCGCCCCCTGAAGGGGCGCCGGCTCGGGCAGCGCGCCACGGCCTGGTGCAGCCATTGCCAAAGATGAGCGCGAAGTGAGCGAAACGTGAGTCGGCGGTTAATCCGGACGTTCACAGCCGCTACGTGACAGCTATCATGGTAGCCGACCCCCCGCCACGGATCCCCCCGGGACGAACATGAGCGAAACGGCTGACATCACGCAATGGCTCAGCGCCGCCCGGGACGGAGACCGGGTCGCCCTGGACCGCGTACTGGCCACGCTCTATCGCGAGTTGCATTCGATGGCGCGGCGCCAGCTGGGCAACCAGAACGGCCATACCCTCGATGCCACCGGCCTGGTACATGAAGCCTACCTGCGCCTGGTAGGCCGCGCCGACGCGCAGTTCGAGGACCGCGCGCACTTCTTCGCCTACGCCGCCTCGGCCATGCGCAGCGTGGTCGTGGACTACGCCCGCCAGCGGCTGGCGGTGAAGCGCGGCGGCGACCTGCACCGCGTCACCGACCTGCCCGAGGACGTCGGCGGCGGCATGCGCATCAACGAGGAACTGCTGGGCCTGGACGTGGCGCTGACCCGCCTGGCCGACGTCGACGCCAAGCTCGCGCAGGTGGTCGAGCTGCGCTACTTCGCCGGCCTGTCGGAAACCGAGATCGCCACGCTGCTCAAGCGATCGGAACGCAGCGTGCGGCGCGACTGGCAGAAAGCGCGCCTGTACCTGCTGGCCTCGCTGCAGGACTGAGCGGCACCGGCGGCCATGGAAGGCAAGCGCTGGACCACGATCTCCCCGCTGCTCGACGAGCTGCTGGACCTCACCGGCATGTCGCGCGCGCGACGCCTCGCCGAGATCGAGGCGAGCGACCCGTCGCTGGCGGCGGAACTGACCAAGCTGATGGACCTGGAGGCCGACCGGCCCGACTTCATGTCGCAGCCGGTCGTGGACGCGCGCCTGTTCGCGGCGCAAGCGGGCCAGGAGATCGGCCCCTACCGACTGGTCGCACCGATCGGCGAAGGCGGCATGGGCCAGGTGTGGCTGGCGGTGCGCGCGGACGGGCTGTACGAGCGCCGCGTCGCGCTCAAGCTGCTGCGACCGGGCCTGGGCGACGTCGGCCTGCACGCGCGCTTCACCCGCGAACGGCAGATCCTCGCGCGCCTGGGCCATGCGCACATCGCGCGCCTGCTCGATGCCGGCATCAGCCAGGACGGGCAGCCCTACCTGGCGCTGGACTACGTGCGCGGCGACCCGATCACCGACTACGCGCAGAAGCGCACGCTCGACCTGCGCACGCGCCTGTCCCTGTTCACCCAGGTCTGCGCGGCGGTCAGCCATGCGCACGCCAACCTGGTGGTGCATCGCGACCTCAAGCCTTCCAACATCCTGGTGAACTCGGCCGGCGAGGTCTGCCTGCTCGATTTCGGCATCGCCAAGCTGCTCGACCAGGATCCCAGCCAGGCCGCGGAGATCACCCGCACCGGCAGCCGCACCTTCACCCTGCACTACGCCGCGCCGGAGCAGTTGCGCGGCGAGGTCGTCACCACCATGACCGACGTGTATGCGCTCGGCGTGGTGCTGTACGAGCTGCTGACCGACGCCAAGCCCTATGAGCTGAGCCGGCAGAGCGACGCGGCCTGGGAAGAGGCGATCCTGGCCGGCGACCCGGGCCGGCCCTCGCAGGTGATGGCGCGGCGCGCGCGCGACTCCGGCGCGGTGTCGGACAAGCGACGCGCGCGCCTGCTGGCCGGCGACCTCGACAACATCGTGCTGAAGGCGCTGAGCAAGCAGCCCGAACACCGCTACGCCTCGGTGGAGGCACTGGCGCAGGACATCCGCCGCCACCTCGACGGGCAACCCGTGCAGGCGCGCGCGCAGAGCCTGGGCTATCGCGTGCGCAAGTACGTGCGTCGCCACGCGGTGGTGCTGGCCGGCAGCGTCGGCGTCACCGGCGTGCTGGCGGTGGCGTTGGCGATCGTGTCCTGGCAGGCCGACCGTGCGGTGAGCGAGGCGACGCGCGCGCAGGCGATGCAGGATTTCGTGATCGCGCTGTTCGAGAACTCCGGCGGCACCGGTGACGGCCAGTCGGTGGACGTGCGCGGCCTGCTCGACGCCGGCATGAACCGCGCCGACTCCGAACTGGCCACCCAACCGCAGGCGCGCGCCGAGCTGATCGGCCTGATCGCGCGCCTGCGGTCGGGCCTGGGCGACGAAGAGGAGGCCTTGCGCCTGCTCGACCACCAGCAGGACGTGCTGCACGGCGTCTCGGACGTGCCGGTGTCGATGGCATTGGCCTCGGCCTCGCTGCGCGGCCACAGCCTGCGCCAGCTCGATCGCCACCAGGAATGCCTGGACGCGCTGGGCCCGCTGCTGCAGACGGCACGGGACGGCGCCAGCAATGATCCGCTCGCGGCCGCCGACTTCTATTCACAGCTCGGGCGCTGCCGCGCCGCGGTCGGACAGACCACGCAGGCGCGCGAGTTGTTCACCGAGGCGCGTGCGCTGCGCCGACGCCACGACGGCGGTGGCGGGCTGGTCGCGGAAAGCGAAACCGACCTGGCGACCTTGTTGATCGCCGAGGGACAGGCTGCGGCCGCCGTGCGTTCCCTGCGCGAGGCGCTCGGACACCTGCGCGGCGCCGGCAGCGAGCAGAACGCCCTCGGTGCCGACATCTGGCACGCGCTGGGCGCGGCCTTCGAGGGCCTGGACAACCCGACCGAAGCCGAGGCCGCCTACCGGCAGTCGCTGGCGATCGTGCTGAGTCGTCGTGGCGGGCAGCATCCGCGCACCGCGCGGGTACAGCGGGCGCTCGCCGGCGTGCTCATGGGCCAGGGCCGGCTGGCCGAGGCCGACCAGCTGCTGGCGATGGCGCAGGACAGTTCGCGCCAGCGCTGGGGCAGCAACAGCCTGCAGCTGGCCGAACAGTCCAGCGTGCGCGGCATGGTCGCGCTCGAGCGCGACCAGCCGGCCGACGCCGAGGCCCTGCTGGCGGACGCGGTGCGGATCTGGCGCAACCGCAACCTGCTCGCCTCGCACGCCTGGGACCTGTGCCACCTGGCGCAATCGCAATCGGCGCAGGGCCGGCAATCGCAGGCCGAAGCCCATCGCCGCGAATGCATCGCGCTGCTGCAGGCACAGCCGAGCGCGAACGCCGTGCCGGCGCTGGCGGCGATCGTGCAGGCGGCCCTGGACCGCGGCGACAGCGTGCAAGCCCAGGCCTGGCTGGCGCAGATGCCGCAGCAGTCGCCGCGCAAGGGCCCGGAACTCGCGCTCATCCGCGCGCGCATGGCGCTGCTGGCCGGCGAACCCGGCGTGGACACGCAACTCCAGGCGGTCCTGCGCGAACTGCCCGCCGACCGTGAGCACCGCCGGCTTCGCTGGCAGGCCCTGAGCCTGCAGGCCGCGCAGCATTGCTTGAATGGTCGCGCTGCGGACGGGCTCGCGCTTCGCCAGCAAACCTTGGCCGACGCACAACGCCAGGAACCAGAACACCTGCGTCAGCACCGCAGTCTTGCGCAGCTAAGCGCCGCCTGCGAGGCGAAAGGCTAGGGCTTTTCTTCGTCGAAAGGCAGCGGGGGCTGGCGAACTTCGATGTGGCCTTCGCCGGCCATGATCTTCTTGAACTCGGCGCGCGAGACCGAGACGTAGCGTTCGTTGCCGCCGATCTCGACCTGGGGCCCATCCTTCACGGCGCGACCGCTTTCGTCCACGCGCACGACCATCGTGGCCTTGCGGCCGCTGTGGCAGATGGTCTTGATCTCCTCGAGCTTGTCGGCCAGCGCCAGCAGATGCTGGCTGCCCTCGAACAGTTCGCCGCGGAAGTCGGTGCGCAGGCCGTAGGCGAGCACCGGCACCTCGAGCTTGTCGACCACGTCGCTGAGTTGCCAGACCTGCGCGCGCGACAGGAATTGCGCCTCGTCCACCAGCACGCAATCGAGCTTGCCGTGCGCCGTGATGTCGGCGCGCACGTGCTCGAACAGGTCGTCGTCGCGATCGAAGGCCCGCGCCCGCGCCTTCAGGCCGATGCGCGAGGCCACCACGCCTTCGCCGGCGCGCTTGTCCAGCCGTGGCGTGATCACCAGCGTGCGCATGCCGCGCTCGGCGTAGTTGTAGGCGCTCTGCAGCAGCGTGGTGGTCTTGCCGGCGTTCATCGCCGAATAATAGAAATAGAACTTGGCCATGGCCTCAGGCAGCGAGCAGGGAAGGTTCGGCGGGATCGGGCAGCGCCAGCTCCAGCAGGTCGAGGGCGCGGCGGAACTCCGCGTCCGGCGGCGCCACGACGTCCACCAGGCCGCCGTGCACGGGATGCGCGAAGCGCAGGCGCCAGGCGTGCAGCAACATGCGATGCACGCCCAGCATGCGGAAGGCGCGATTGTGGCGGCCGTCGCCGTGGCTGGAATCGCCGACCAGGTGGTGGTGCAGGTGCTTGAGGTGGCGGCGGATCTGCCGGTAGCGGCCGGTGTGTGGGGAACATAGCACCAGCGCGTAGCGCGAGGTCGGGTGCTGCGCGCTCGGCAACGCCAGTTCGCCGGTGCCCAGGCGCAGCAGGCGGGTCACCGCCGGCTTCTTCTCCGGCTTGCCGGGGCCCCCGTCGAGCGCGTGCTCGACCAGCTGGTCTTCGTCGGGCCAGCCGCGGCAGATCGCCAGGTAGTCCTTGCGCACCTCGCGCGACATGAAGTTCGCGCCGAGCACGGCGGCCGCTTCCGCATCGAACGCGACCAGCAGGCATCCGCTGGTGGCGCGATCGAGCCGATGGACCAGGTGCACGGTGCGGCCGAACTGCGCGCGCAGGCGATCCACCAGGAAGTCGTCCTCGCCGCGCGCCATCGCGCTGGCGTGCGCCATCAGGCCGGCCGGCTTGTCCACCACCGCGAAACGCGGGTCGGCATGGAGCACGGCGATCGCGGGCATCGCGTTCATCACCGCCGCGGCCAGGCCGCCAGGAAGGCCGCCAGCGCGCCCAGCACGCCCAGCCACACTACCCCGGGCATTCCCAGCACCGGCGGCCCGCCGGCGCCGAGCGCGTACAGCACCGCCGTGCACACCAGCAGCCCGGTGCCGAGGATGGCGTACACGGTCTGGCGCTGGCCATCGCGCGAGATCCGCGCCAGCTCCGCCAGCTCGGCCGAGCGCATGTTGAGCGAATGCGTGCCACCGACCTGCTGCACCAGGAACTCGCGCAGCAAGCGCGGCATCTCCGGCGCATGGGTGATCATCTCCGGCACGCGCTTGCCCAGCTCGGCCATCAACGTGGCCGGGCTGTAGCGCTCGCGCAGGATCTGCTCGAGCACCGGCTTGGCCACCGCGAAGATGTCGATCTTCGGGTCCAGCAGGCGGCCGACGCCCTCGATGTTGAGCAGGGTCTTCTGCAGCAGGATCAGCTGCGGCTGCACGGTCAGCTGGTAGCGCTGCGCGGTGCGGAACAACTTCACCAGCACCTCGGCCAGCGAGATCTCCGAAAGCGGCCGGGTGAAGTAGGGCTCGCAGACCGAACGGCACGCAGCTTCCAGCTCATCGATTCGTATGCTGGCAGGCATCCAGCCCGCCTCCACGTGCAACTCGGCGATGCGCCGGTAGTCGCGCTGGAAGATCGCCATGAAGTTCTCGGCCAGGTAGTACTGGTCGCGCGCCGGCAGCTGCCCGACGATGCCGAAGTCGAGCGCGATGAAGCGCGGATCGTCCTTGCGCGTCGCGTCCACCCAGATGTTGCCGGCATGGGCGTCGGCGTGGAAGAAGTTGTCGCGGAAGACCTGGGTGTAGAACACGCGCACGCCCTTGGCGGCGAGCGCGCGGCGGTCGATGCCGGCGGCCTCCAGCGCCTGCACGTCGTCCGAGCCGATGCCGCGCACGCGCTCCATCGTCAGCACGGTCTCGTCGCTGAGCGGCCAGTGCACTTCCGGCACGTAGAGATCGGGAGAATCCGCCCACAGCCGCCGCATCAGGCTGGCGTTGGCGCCTTCGCGCTGCAGGTCGAGTTCGGCGTACAGGGTGCTCTCGATCTCCGAGACGATCTCCTGCGGGCGGATCTTGTCGGCGCCGGGGTGGTGGCGGTCGGCGACCGCGGCCAGGGTGCGCAGCAGGCCGATGTCGGCCTCGATCTGCGCGCGCACGTTCGGGCGCAGCACCTTGACCACGACCTCGCGGCCATCGTGCAGCGTCGCCGCATGCACCTGCGCGATCGAGGCCGAGGCCAGTGGCGCTTCGTCGAAGCTGGCGTAGAGCTCGCCCACCGGCCGGCCCAGCGCATGTTCGACCGCCGCGCGCGCCTGCGAACCCGGGAAGGGTGCGACCTGGTCGCGCAGGCGCGCCAGTTCGTCGGCGATGTCCGGCGGCAGCAGGTCGCGGCGGGTGGACAGCACCTGCCCGAACTTGACGAAAATCGGGCCGAGCTCCTGCAGCGCCAGCCGCAGGCGCTTGCCGCGCGGCAGGTCGCGCTCGTCGGGCGCGGCGGGCACGAAGGGGCGCAGCAGCCACAGCCAGCGCCCGTAGGCCGAGCCCTGCAGCAGCGCATCCAGCCGGTGGCGCAGCAATACCCGCACGATCCGCAGCGCGCGCAGGCCACCGCGTGCGCCACCGGCCACGCGCGCCGCGGTGGCGGGCGCCTCGTACGGTGCGTTCATGCCCGCGGTGCCGCGTCGAGGCGGGACAGGCGCGCGGACAGGCGTTCGACGCGATCGCGCAGACCGTCCACGTCGTCGAGGAAGGCATCGAGCTCGGCGCGCCCGACCACGTCGCGACTTTCCTCGGTGACGAACTCGGCGGCATCGCGGGCGAACTGGCTCGCCGTGCGGCGGCCCTGGCGCAGTGCCTCGCGCATCAGTCCGGCCACCTGCGGCCCCAGCACCGGCCCGAGCGCACGCGCGAACGGCAGCTCCCAGTCCGGATCGAAACGCTGCGCCAACTGCTGCAGCGCGCGCGCGAGCTCGGCGTCGCCGTTGATGCGCAGCTTGCCCATCGGCGGCGCACCGGGGTTGCGGGCAAACGGCAACTGCGAGAGCAGGCCGCCGAGCGTGGCGCGCAGGCCGAGGTCGGGCTCGCCCTCGCGACCGGCGGGACCGACGCGCAAGGCGCCGCCGTCCACGGTGATGGCCAGGGCCACCGGTGGCGCCTCCAGCGCGAGTTCGATGCGCCGTCCCTCGAGTGCCGCCAATGCATCCCGCGTCGCCGGATCCAGGGCGAGCAGTCGCTCCAGCGCGAGCTCGAGCGCGCGGCCGGCCAGCGGCTTCAGGGCATCCAGCGGCGAAGGCGTGCTCATCCGGCCATTCTACCGGCTGCCCACCAGGCGGCGGTGCGGCGCAGGCCGTCGGCGGTGCTGACACGCGGCCGGTAGCCGAGGTCGCGGGCGGCGGCGGAGATGTCGTACCAGTGCGGCGTGGACAGCTGCTCGGCGAGGAAGCGCGTCATCGGCGGTTCGCCGGCGAGGCCGAACCACTGCCAGGCCTTTTCCAGCACGGCGCCGGCGGAGTACGCCACCGCGTACGGGATTTCCTTCTCGACCGGCGGCACGCCGGCCGCGCGCAGCAGGTCGTTGACGATCTCGCGCACCGGCCGCGGCTCGCCATTGCTGATGAAGTAGGCGCGACCCGCGCAGGCCGCGCCGGGCCGCAAGTGTTCCAGTGCGTCGAGGTGCGCCTGCGCGGCGTTGTCGATGTAGGTGGTGTCCATGCGGTTGTGGCCACCGTCGATGAAGCGCAGCCGGCCGGCGCGCGCGCGCTCGACCAGGCGCGGCATCAGCTGCGTGTCGTGCGGCCCCCAGATCAGCCGCGGCCGCAGCGCGACCGTCAACAGTTGCGCATCGTTGGCCGCGAGCACGGCCTTCTCGGCGATCAGCTTGGTGGCTGGATACGGCGCCTTGAAGTTCGATCCGTAGGGCGTGTCGCGCTCGTTGCCGCCCTGCACCGGGTGGCGCCCGCTGTGGGTGACGCTGGGGGTGGAGGTGTACACCAGCTTGGGCACGCCGGCGCCGCGGCAGGCATCGATCACGTTCTGCGTGCCGACCACGTTCGCCAGCCGGTAACTCTCCTCGCTGCCCCAGGCGCCGGCCTTGGCGGCGTTGTGCATCACCGCGTCCTGGCGCGCACAGGCCGCGCGCACCGCCTCGGCGTCGGCGAGGTCGCCGATCACCTGGCGCACGCCCAGCGCATCGAGTTCGGGATAGGCGTGGCGCTGGAAGGCGGTCACCTGCTCGCCACGCGCCACCAGCGCCCGGCATAGCGCCTGCCCGAGGAATCCGCCACCGCCGGTCACCAGCACTCTCATGGCTGCCTCCGCAATTGTCCGGCGGCCCAGCGCGCCAGTTGCTCGCGGCCGATCTTGGCATTGTGGCGGATGTCCACCGGGAAACGCGGATGGCGCAGGAAATGCGCGACCCGCGCGGTGTGCACGTGGCCCAGCGCCAGCGCCGCCAGTTCGGCGAGCACCCGCCCGCCGGCCTCGCGGTCCACGCCTTCGTGCATTTCCACGCAGAGCACCGCTTCCTGTTCCCCGGGCGCACCGATGCCCACCAGCGCGCTGCGTCGCACCTGCGGATGGACGTTGAACACCGGCTCGACCTGCTCGGTGAACAGGCTGCCCTCGGCGGTGCGAACGCGTTGCGATTTGCGGCCGCAGAACCACAGCCGGCCCTGCGCGTCGAACCAGCCCAGGTCGCCCATGCGATGGACGATGCGCTCGCCGCCGTCGCGCAGGCGTTCGCGCATCTTCGCCAGCGCGGTGGCCTCCGGTCGACGGAAGTATTCGTCGGTCACCGACGGCCCGGCCACGGTGATCTCGCCGATCGTGTCCGGCCCCAGCACGCGGTCGTCGCGCCACTCCGGCAGCGCCTCGTCGGTGATGCCGATGATGCGCACCTCGTTCGGCGGCACCGGACGGCCGACGCAGGTGCCGGCGCCGTCCTCGGTGGCCGCGCGCGTGGCCTCGAGCTCGCGGCCCTCGATCACCGCCACCGGCAGACACTCGGTCGCGCCGTAGGGCGTCCACAGCGTGGCCTCGGCCGGCAGCAGCGATCGCAGCGCCGACACCGTCGCCGCCGGCACCGGTGCGCCCGCCGAACTGACGGCACGCAGGCCCGGCAGCGGCTGCCCGTGGCGCGCCAGCACCTCCATCAGCGCCGGCGAACCGAACAACCGGTCCACGCCGAAACGCTGCATCGCATCGAGCAGGCGACGCGGGTCGGCGCGCGCCGGCCGGGTCGGGTCCATGTCCGGGATCACCGAGGTCAGGCCGAGCGCCGGATCGAACAGCGCGAACGGCGGGAAGGTGGGCAGGTCCACGCCGCCCGGCGCGATGTCGAAGGCGCGACGCAGCAGGTCGATCTGCGCGACGAAATGGCGGTGCCGATAGACCACGCCCTTCGGCAAGCCGGTCGAGCCCGACGTGAACAGGATGGCCGCGATCTCGTCCGGCCCGGTCTCGGCGAGTATCGGTCCCGAGCGGGCGCCCCAGGCTTCGACCTGCGCCAGCGTCGGGCCGCCCCAGAACCAGCGCCGGCCCACCGTGACCTGGCAGCGCGCGCGCGGAGCCCAGCGCAGCAACCGTCGCGCCGCCTGCGCCAGCGACACGCCGATGAAGGCCTCCGGCGCCGCCTCGTCCAGGCAACGCCGCAGCGCCGACCGTGCGATGCCGGGATCGACCAGCACCGGTACCGCGCCGAGCTTGAACAGCGCGAACATCAGCAGGAAGAAATCCGGCGTCGGCCGCACCATCACCGCCGTACGCACGCCGCGGTCGATGCCGAGCAGGGCCAGGCCGGCGGCGATCGCATTGGTGCGCGCCTCGAACTGGTCGTAGGTCAGCGTGTCGTCGTAGCGCGCGCGCCCGTCGATGCCGCGCGACCCCGGGCAGCGCAGCGCCACCTGCGCGCCGCGCTCGGCGGCCATGTGGGGCAGGACGGCGGCGATGTTGCAGGGCTCGGACATGGCGCGCGATGACGGAGGGAAGCCCATGCTACCAGCCGCGACCGCTGCGCCCGGTGCGGCGCGCCGCCGCGCGGACCGCTAGACTGCCTCGAGTTTCCCCGCCCGGACCGCCATGGCGTCCTTCCGACAAACCTTCCGCGAACTGCGCCGGCGGCGCGTGTTCCGCAGCCTGGCGGCCTACCTGGTGGTGGGCTGGCTGCTGCTGCAGGTCGGCGACGTGACGTTCGCGCCGCTGGGCGCGCCGGACTGGGCGCAGCGCGCGCTGATCTTCGCGGTGGTCGCCGGCGCGGTGCCGGTGGCGGTGCTGAGCTGGATCTTCGACCTGCGGCGCGGGCGCCTGGTACGCACGCCGGCGGCCGCAGCCGAGGCCCGATCCAGTGTCGTGGAACGCCGGGCCTCGACCCTGCCGGCGCTGCCCACGCCGGTCGTCGCCGGACCGATGTCGGGCATCGCCTCGGTGGCGATCCTGCCCTTCGACGACCTCAGCCAGGCCCGCGACCAGGACTGGTTCTGCGACGGCCTGGCCGAGGAGATCATCGATTCGCTGTGCTGCGTGCGCGGCCTGCGCGTGGCCTCGCGCACGGCCTCGTTCCGCTTCCGCGGCGGTGGCACCGACCCGCGCGAGATCGGCCGCCAGCTGGGCGTGGACGCGGTGCTGGAGGGCAGCGTGCGCAAGGCCGGCGACCGCCTGCGCATCAGCGCCAAGCTGGTGGACGCCGACAGCGGCTACCAGCGCTGGGGCAATGCCTACGAGCGCCAGCTCGAGGACGTGTTCGCGATCCAGGCCGACATCGCCCGGCACGTGGCCGAGGCCCTGAAGTTGAACCTCGCCGAGCCCGCACTCGCGCGCAAGCAGCGCCACGCGCCGGCGAACATGGAGGCCTACGAGTTCTACCTGCGTGGTCGCCAGGCCTTCCACCAGTTGTCCGAAACCACCGGCCGGCACGCCGCCGAGATGTTTCGCCGCGCGATCGAGCTCGAGCCGGACTACGCACCGGCGCTGGCGGGCCTGGCCGATGCGCTGGTGTTGCTGATGCAGTGGCGCTTCGTGGCCAGGGACGAGGTCCTGTCCGAGGCCTCCGCGGCCGCGGCCAAGGCCCTGGACCTGGCGCCGGACCTGGCCGAGGCGCAGGTGGCGCAGGGCAACGTGCGCTCGCTGGCCGGCGACGATGCCGGCGCCGTGCGCGCCTTCGAGCATGCGATCGCACTCAACCCGGGCCTGTACGAAGCCTGGTATTTCTACGGCCGGCATTGCTTCGCCCGCGGTGAATCGGCGCGCGCGGCCGAATACCTGCAGCAGGCCTGGCGCCTGCGACCCGACGACTCCACGGTGCTGGCGCTGGCGGTGAGCGCGGTCGAGGGCAGCGGCGACCTCGAGGCGGTCGCGGTGCTGGCCCGGCGCGCGCTAGAAGGCCTGCGCAAGCAGATGCTGCTGGAGCCGGAGAATCCGCGCGTGCGCTACATGGCCTCGGGCCTGCTGCTGCGCCTCGGCGATCGCGCCGGCGGCCTGTCCCTGGCGGAGGAGGCGCTGGCGTTGCGCCCGGACGACTTCAGCGTGCTGTACAACGTCGCCTGCACCTACACCCTGGCGGGCGACCACGAGCACGCGCTCGACCTGCTGGAGCGTGCCATCCGGCGTGGCGGCTTCGTCGAATGGATGCTGCACGACCCGGACATCGCGGCGCTGCGCGACACCCCGCGATTCCAGGCGATGATGGACAAGCTCGGCGGCGCATCCGCCGCCTGAGCGATCAGGCCGGGTGGCGGTCGAGGAAGCCGCGGATCGCCGGCACCAGCACCTCGGCCTTGTCCTCGAGCACGTAGTGGCCGGCGTCCTGGAACGCGTGCACGTGCGCCTTCGGCAGCGCGCGCTGGAAGCCGTGCAGGAAATGCTTGTCGAACACGAAGTCGCGCAGGCCCCAGCCGATGAAGGCCGGCCGGTCGGCGTAACCGTGCAGCGCCTTGCCCGCCGCTTCCACCAGCGGCCAGGCGCGGTCGCCCGGGGCCAGCGGGATGTCCTGCATGAAGCGCAATGTCGAGATCGCGTTGCCCCAGCCGTCGTAGACGCCGGCGTAGGCGGCGCGCACCTCGCGCGGCAGCGAACGCTTCGTGCCCATCCAGGCCGCGCCGCGCGCGAACAGGTTGAAGCGCCGGATCAGCCAGCCGCCCAGCTTCGAATCGCGGCCCATGCGCAGGCGCAGCGGCATGCGCTTTTCCTTCGGCAGCGGGAAGGCGGCGGTGTTGAGGATGACCAGGCGCTTGACCCGCGCGGAGTGCTTCAAGGCCCAGCCGAAGCCGATCATGCCGCCCCAATCGTGCACGGCGAGCGTCACCGGACCGTCGACGCCGGCGTGCTGCAGCAGGCGCTCGAGGTCGTCGATGCGCGACTGCAGCGTGTAGTCGTACTGCGCGTCGTCGGGCCGGTCCGACAGGCCCATGCCCATGTGGTCGGGCACGATGCAGCGGTAGCGGTCGCGCAAGCCCAGCACCAGCTTGCGCCAGTAGAAACTCCACGACGGATTGCCGTGCAGCATCAGCACCACCTCGCCCTCGCGCGGGCCTTCGTCCAGGTAGGACTGGCGCAGGCCGTTGGGGTGGACCAGGCTGCGGGGCTCGAAGGGATAGTCGGGGAAGTCGTGGCGCATGCCGGCATTCTAGCGGTGATTGGCGGTCCGTCCCGGCGGCTTTGCGCCTGTGCCAAACTTCCGTCATGAAGACGACCCTGATCGCCGCCATGCTATTGCTGCTGTCAGCCTGCACCGCGGCGCCGGTGCGCAGCCCGCTGGCCGAGTGGGCGCCCTCGCCCAACCACAACGCGCGCGGGCCGATCCTGGTGGTGCTGCACTTCACCTCGCAGGACTCGGTCGCTCAGAGCCTGCACACCCTGCGCACGCGCAACAGCGGCGGTCCGGTCAGCGCGCACTACCTGGTCGGCGAGGACGGCCGCATCCTGCAGCTGGTGTCCGATGATCGCCGCGCCTGGCACGCCGGCCCGGGCCGCTGGGGCACCATCACCGACCTCAACTCGGCCTCGATCGGCATCGAACTCGACAACGACGGCGAGGAGCCCTTCGCACCGGCGCAGTTCGAGGCATTGGTGAAGCTGCTCGAGGACCTGTGCACGCGCCACGGCATCCCGCGCCGGCAAATCATCGGCCACGCCGACCTGGCGCCCGACCGCAAGATCGACCCCGGCAAGCATTTCCCCTGGAAGGCATTGGCCGAACGCGGGTTCGGCGTGTGGCCCGAGGATCGCGGCGATCCGCCGCCGGGCTTCGATGCAACAGCGGCCCTGCGCGCCTTCGGCTATCCGATGTCAGACCCGGAGGCGGCAATCCGCGCCTTCCACCTGCGCTTCCGCGGCCGAGACGACCTGCCGCCGCAACTCGACGCCGAAGACGCCCGCCTGCTCTACGGCCTGGCGCCCTCAGGCAGCGCACCCTGATCCGCTGAACCGCCTTTTCCCACGCCCCGCGGAAGTCCCGCGGAGGCCGGATGCCGGGGGCCTTATCGCCGGGCTTCAGCGCCATGGATGGCGCTGACGAGCCTACAGGGACGTATTCACGGCGTCCCGGCGATAAGGCCACCGGCAGCCGGACTCATGCAGAAATTCAGCCAACTACCAGACCACCTCGGCCATCGAGCAATTCAGCCCCGAGCCGATGCCCAGCAAGGCCACGCGGTGGCCCTTCTTCAGTCGGCCGAGCTCGCGCAGCTTGCTCAGCACGATCGGCACCGAGGCCGGGCCGATGTTGCCGTGCTCGTGGAAGATGGTCAGCACTTTCTTCGGGTCGATGCCGAAGGCCTTGACCATCGCGTCGGTGTGCACGCGGCTGACCTGGTGGATGACGAACTCGTCGATCTCGCCCACCACCCAGCCCATCGCCAGCTTGGCCGCGGCGAAGGTCTTGCTGGCGAGCTTGAGGCCCTCGATCAGCAGCATGCGGGTGTCGGTGACCATGCGGTCGAGGTTGCCGCGGCACAGGCCGTTCCACTCGGTGGCCGCGCGCGTCACGCCGCCCTTGTAGCGCGGCGCATCGGGCGAGAGGTCGCTGCGCGAGAGCACCATCGCGGCGGCGCCGCAGCCCAAGGTCAGCGAGGCGAGTTCGCTGCGGAACTGCTCCTCGGTCACGTCGGGCGCGTTGAGCCGCGCCATGGTGTTCTCGTACACCTGGTTGGCGGTTTCGCCGTCCACCACCAGCGCGTACTCGATCTCGCCGCGCTCGATCATGCGCGAGGCGATGTCCATGCCGTTCATGAAGGCCAGGCAGGCGTTGGCGACGTCGAAGTTCTGGCAGTGCTCCGACAGGCGCAGGTTGCCGGACACGATGCTGGCCGTGGAGGGTTCCAAGTAGTCGCGGCTGACCGAGGTGTTGACCAGCAGGCCGATGCGATCGCGGTCGATGCCGGCGTCGGCGATGGCCTTCTCGGCGGCGAGCGTGGCGGCGTCGGAGGCTTCGACCCCCTGGTCCCAAAGCCGGCGCGCATGGATGCCGGCGATGTCGCCGAGCACGTCCGTGCGAATCCCCAGGCGGTCCATGGTGGGCTTGAGGCGGGCGTTGATGTCCGCCGAGGTCAGCGAGTGCGGTGCATCGACGTGCGCGAGCCCGGCGATGGCGACGTTCTGGAACAGCATGGGGGGGCAGCCTGCGGGGAAAACCCTCCTACAGTAGGGCTTGCCCGCCCTTCCCTCAATGGCCGCTAGACGAATCCGCGACCGATCAATCACTTATGCCGAGAGGCGGGAAGCCTAGTCGTCGCTCAGGGGGGCGGTTTCCGCGCGATCGACGGCCTCGGGCGCGGCGGCCGGCGCGAGGCGGGAGCCGGCGCAGCGAAACGCGGTGAAGCGTTGCACCCCGTCGTTCGGCGGACCCTCGGGCTGGATGGTGTCCGCGGCCAGGCTCGGCGCCTCGTTGCGCGCCAGCGTCTCGAGCTCGTCGCGCACGCGCATGTCGTCGCGCTCGTACGGACCCAGGCGGTCCTTCACCGACACCTCGACCGCGCCGCGCTTCTCGCAGCCGGCGAGCGAGCGACCTTGCGCGACCACGCTGACCTCGTCGGCGCCAGGCGCCATCTTGACGAAGGTGCAGGCCGGCACGCAGGCCACGGCGAACAGGGCGGGGAACAGGTACGAGACGCGCATGCGGCAACTCCCGGGTAGGCTCGTAAAACGACGACGGGGACGATTGTGGTCGCCCCCGTCGTGAACCGGCAATGAGCGAAGCGCGCTATTTCGCCGCGGACGATACCGCGGCGGCCACCGGCTTGCCGTCCGCGTCCACCACCGTCACCTCGCCCAGGTCCATTGCGCGGATGCCTGCTTCGATCTTCGACAGGTCGCCGACGATGATCCAGGTCATCGCCTTCGGATCGAAGACCGACACCGCCTGCTGCACCATCGCCGGGGTCAGCGACTCGATGCGCGCCTTGCGCTGGACCACGTAGTCGTCCGGGCGGCCGTAGCGGTTGATCGCGCCGATCGTGCCGAGCACCGCGCGGCCGGTCTCGTAGGAACCGGGCAGGCTGCGCACGGTGATGGCCTGGATGCGCGCGACTTCCGCGGCGTCGGCCGGGCGTGCGCCGCTGGTGTACTCGGCGATCTCGCGGCGGATCTCGGCGATCGACTCCAGGGTCTTGTCGCTCTGCACCGGCGCGCTGGCCATCCACAGGCGCTGGCCCAGGGCATTGCCGGCGCCGCTGCGGGCGCCGTAGGACCAGTGCTTGTCCTCGCGCAGGTTCATGTTCAGGCGCGAGGTGAAGTCGCCGCCGAACACCGCGTTGGCGATCTCGAAGTCGATGGTGTTCGCGTCGGTGGACGGCGGCGCCAGCTGGGCGACGACGATGTTGGATTGCAGCGCCTTTGGCTGGTCGATCAGGAACACCCGCGGCCGCGCCGGCGCCGGCACCGCCGGAACGGCGACGACGGGCGCGGCAGCGCCGGCCGGCGCGCGCCAGTCACCGAAATGCTTCTCCAGCAGCGGCACGATCTCGGCCAGGGTGGTGTCGCCCACCACCATCACCGTGGCGGTGTCCGGCCGCAGGTAGGCCTCGCGCCAGGCCTGCAGGTCGTCGCGGGCCAGCGCGGCGATGTCGGCCTCGTAGCCATTGCCCGATTGCGGGATCGCGTAGGGATGGCCGGCGCCGTACACCAACGGGCCGCTCACGCGCTGGATCATGCCGGCGGGCGACTTCTTCTCGCGGCGGATGCCGGCGAGCCAGACCGCGCGCACGCGCTCGATGTCGGCCGGGTCCAGGCGCGGGCGCCGCACCACGTCGGCGTACAGCGCGATCGAGGGATCGAGCTTGTCCTTGAGCGCCGACAGCGTCACTTCGGCGGAATCCAGGCCGGCGCCGGCGCCGATGGACGCACCCAGCGATTCGATCTTCGCGCCGAGGGCCAGCGCGTCGTAGTCGCCGGCGCCCTCGTCGAGCATGCCCATGGTGAAGCTGGCGGTGCCGGCCTTGCGGCCACGGTCGGAGGCGAAGCCGGCCGGGAACTCCATGCTCATCTGCACGATCGGCACGTCATGGCGCTCGGCGAGGATGACGCGGGTGCCGTTGGACAGGGTCGCGCGTTGCAGCGGCGGGAACTTCAGGTCCGGGAAGGTCTTGGTGATCGGCACGCCGGCGCTGCGGTCCACGCCGGGCGGCAGGGTGCGGTATTTCGGATCGGCGGGCGGGACGGCCGCGGCCGCCACCTGCGCCGAGGGCTCCTCGACGATTTCGGTGACCGACCCCGGGCTCACGGTCATCACGTGGTCGCCGCGGCTGAGCCACTTGCGGCCGGCGGCGCGCACGCTTTCCGGCGTAGCGCGCTCCAGGCGCGCGAGTTGCTCGCGGAAGCAGCCGGGGGCGCCGACGTACACGGTGCAGCCGGCCAGCACGTCGGCTTTGCCGCCGAAGCCGCCGATGCGCTCGATGCCGCGCACGAAGCCGGCGCGGAACACGGTGCGGGCCTGTTCGAGTTCCTCGGCGGTGGGGCCGTCGCGCAACAGGCGCTGCAGTTCCTCGTCGATCGCCGCTTCGACGCGCGCCGGATCCACGTCGGACTTGACCATGGCGCTGACGTCGAAGGTGCCGCCCAGTTCGGAGGCATCCATCGAGGCGCTGATCGAATCCACCAACTTGTCGCCGTGGGTCAGCCGGCGATCGAGCCGCGAGGTGCGGCTGCCGCCGAGCACCTGCGCGAACAGCTGCAGGTCCTCGACTTCCTCCGAGCTGTACTGCGGCACGTTCCACACGCGCACGATCCGCACCTGCGAGACGTCGTCGGTGAGCGCGGCGCGGGTGGTGGCGGTGCGGGCGGCGACCATCGGCGCCTTCGGCACCAGCGTCGCCGAGGCCGGGATGTGGCCGAAGAACTTCGCCGCCTTTTCCTTCGCGGTCGCCAGGTCGATGTCGCCGGCCAGCACCAGCACCGCGTTGTTCGGGCCGTACCAGCTGCGGAACCAGCCCTTCACGTCCTCGAGCGAGGCGGCGTTGAGGTCGTTCATCGAGCCGATGACGGTGTGGTGATACGGGTGCCCCTTCGGATACAGCGCGTTCTGCAGGAAGGTCCAGCTGCGGCCGTAGGGCTGGTTCTCGCCCTGGCGCTTCTCGTTCTGCACCACGCCGCGCTGCTCGTTCAACTCGGCCTCGCCGATCGCGCCGAGCAGGTGGCCCATGCGGTCGGATTCCATCCACAGCGCGGTGTCGAGCGCGGTGGTCGGCACGTTCTGGAAGTAGTTGGTGCGATCGGTGTTGGTGGTGCCGTTCTGGTCGGTCACGCCGACCTGCTTGAAGGGCGCGAAGTACTCGCCCTTGTGGTTCTCCGAATTCTGGAACATCAGGTGCTCGAACAGGTGGGCGAAGCCCGAGCGGCCCTGCGGCTCGTCCTTGGAACCGACGTGGTACCAGATGTTGACCGCCACGATCGGCGCCTTGCGGTCGGTGTGCACGATCACGCGCAGGCCGTTGGGCAGGGTGAACTGCTCGTAGGCGATGTCCACGGCGGCGGGCGCGGAGTCCTTCGGCGCGGCCGCGAGGACCGGCACGGCGCCAGTGCAGGCCAGCGCGAGGGCAAGGGCGAGGACATGGGCCCGAAGCGGGCGCGGGGCTGGAGACATGTGGGGATTCCTGCGGACGGTCTAGGCCGCCATGCTAGCCGCGATTGACGCCGCATACACCCGCCGCGGCCGCATAGTCGGCGCATGGACACGGTTTCACCGAAGATTTACAAGGTCGGCGTGCCGCTTGCGGCCTGCTGTGCCTGGGTGCTGGCCGTGCTGGCGATGCCGGTCGGCGCGGCAGGCATCCGCTTCGAGGAAGGCGTCGCGCGCGACCCGGTGCATGGCCGCGAGCTTTACCGCGAGCAGCACTGGCTGCGCCACCAGGACGGCGTGCCGCTCGAACGCCTGACCCTGTATCGCTGCGCCGACGGCGGCGCCTTCGCCCGCAAGCGGGTGGACTACCGGCGCTCTCGGCTGGCGCCCGAGTTCGAGCTGGAGGACGCGCGCAGCGGTTACCGCGAAGGCCTGCGCCGCACCGGCGGCCTGCCGACGCTGTTCTTCCGGGAGCGCGCAGGCGGCGCGGAGTCGGCCCGCGCGCTGGCCGCGGCGAGCCTGGTCGCCGACGCCGGCTTCGACGAATTCATCCGCCGCCACTGGACGGCGCTGGCGGCAGGGCAGCGGCTCCCGCTCGAGTTCGCCCTGCCCTCGCGCCTACGCAGCCTCGGCTTCACCGTGCAGCGCACCGGCGCCTTGCGCACCGTCGCCGGCGAGTCGGCGATCACTTTCCGACTCGCGCTCGGCGGCATGCTGCGCTGGATCGCGCCGCATATCGAGGTCAGCTACGGCGAGCGCAGCCGCCGCCTGCTGCGCTTCGAAGGCTTGGCGAACCTGCGCGATGAGCGCGGCGATGGACAGTGGGTGGCGCGGATCGACTTTGCGGCGCCGCCTCGCGCGGCCGCGGAGTCTGGCTGGCGGCAGGCGGCGACGGCGGCGCTGTCCGCCTGCCCGCGCGGACAGCGGGCGGACGCCCGCCAGGCCCTGCGGACGCCGGACAGTCCGTCCGCAAGCAATTGATTTCTCAAGGAAACCGCCGCTGGCACGGTTCCTGCAGATGTTCCAGCGAAACCGCAACATCGTCCGGAGCCTGCCATGTCCCTCGCCACCCAACTTTCCCGCGGCCGCCTCGCCCTGCCCCTGCTGGCGGTATTCGCGCTGCTCGGCTTCGTCGATGCCCCGCGCCCGGAGCCGGCCGCGGTGGCGACGGCGGTGCGCGCGGAACTGGTGCAGGCCGTCTGCGAGCTGGACGGGCCGCGCGAGCACGCGCTGGTGCTGGCGCAGGCACCGGCAGACCTCGGCCATTTCGTCGTCCGCCTGCGCTCGCCCTGCCGCGCCTGACGCACGCGAGCCCCGCGCCCGCGGCGCCACCCGTCTAGACTGCGCGCCATGCTGCGCGTCGTCCTCTACCAGCCCGAGATCCCGCCCAACACCGGCAACGTGATCCGCCTGTGCGCGAACACCGGTTGCGAGCTGCACCTGGTCGGTCCGCTGGGTTTCGAACTCGATGACGCCCGCCTGCGGCGCGCGGGCCTGGACTACCACGAGTTCGCCGACGTGCGCGCGCACGCCTCCATCGAGGCCTGCATGGATGCGCTCCCGGGCGCGCGCTGGTTCGCCTTCAGCACCCACGGCGCGCAGCGCCACGACACGATCGCATGGCGCGCCGGCGACGCGCTGCTGTTCGGGTCCGAGTCGCGGGGACTGGCTGCGGACGTACTCGCCGCATTTCCCGAGGGCCATCGCGTGCGCCTGCCGATGCGGCCAGGGCAACGCAGCCTCAATCTCTCCAACGCCGTCGCGGTGGCGGTGTTCG
This sequence comes from uncultured Gammaproteobacteria bacterium, assembly GCA_946885735.1. The sequence goes on along the minus strand of CAMPGW010000008.1, from coordinate 26,681 downwards.
AGGCATGGCGCCAGCTGGAGTTCGCCGGCGCGCAGTGACCTTTGGCAGGTCCGCTGGCGTCGTACCGCCGCTAGGATTCGCGCCGACGGACTCTCCGTCGCACGCCACGCGGCCGCGTGGCGTCAATGTTTCCAAGGAATGAAAAACAATGATGCGTTCCATTTTTGCCCTGGCCCTGGCGGCGGCTCTTCCGTTGTCGGCCCAGGCGGGCGAACTGAACTACTCCTACGTCGAAGCCAGCTACCTCGATTCCCGCTTCGCGGGCGAGAACGGCGACGGCTTCGGCCTCACCGGCTCGGTCGGCTTCAGCGACAGCTGGTATGGCTCGGCGTCCTACCGCCGCGTCGACAACAACGACTTCGGCGTGGAACTCGACGAGACCACCGTCAACGTCGGCTGGCATCACGCCCTGTCGGAGAAGGCCGATTTCTTCGCCGAACTCGGCTACGTGGACGTCGGCGGTGACATCGACGGGATCGGCAGCGACAGCGCCAATGGCTACCGCGTCGCCGCCGGCTTCCGCGGCATGCTCGCGCCGAAGTTCGAGGGCAGCGTCAAGGCCTACTACACCGACATCAGCGACGCTGATTGGGGCGGCAGCGAACTGGGCGCGCGCGTCGCCGGCGTGTACCACATCAACCAGACCTGGGGCATCACCGCTTCGTACGACACCACCAAGTTGTTCGACGAGCGCATCAACACCTGGGGCCTGGGCGTGCGCGCCAGCTTCTGATCCATCGCTGGGCACATGCGGCACCCGCGGGCCCGGCATTGCCGGGCCCGCTTCGTTTTCGGCGGCCGCGAATCGCTTGCGCGGATTCGTTAAGAAAATCCGCGACGCATGGGCGAATAGTTCCCCGTTCACGTTGCTTGCGTTAAGTGCCAATTGCATGGGCGGTGCCGATAGTGGCCGCGCTCCGCGAGGAGCCGACTCACCACAATAAAGAGGACCACCCATGAAAAAGACGCTATTCGCCCTTGCTCTCGCCGCCGCCTTGCCGATGGCCGCCCAGGCCGCGGAACCCGCCAAGGGCCTGAGCTACACCTGGCTGGAAGCCGATTACCTCGACGTCGACGGCGGCAACGGCTGGGGCCTGCGCGGTAGCTTCGACTTCGGCAGCTCGGGCCTCTACGGCTTCGGCAGCTGGAGCAAGCTCGACGCCGACGAGGACGACTTCGACATCGACATCGACAACGACGTGGACGCCAACGAACTCGGCATCGGCTACCACCACCCGCTGGCCGACAACACCGACCTGATCGCCGAGCTGGCCTACCAGAACTACGACGCGGACGTGTACCGCATCGACGGCGCCCGCGCCTCGGTCGGCGCGCGCTCGGCCCTCACCAGCAACGTCGAGGGCTTCGTGAAGGCCAACTACTACGACCAGAGCGACTACAGCGGCGACATCAGCGGCACCGTCGGCGCCCAGTACAAGTTCAACCAGATGTGGGGCGTCACCGGTGAAGCCGAGTTCGGCAACGGCACCGACGCCTGGATGCTGGGCGTGCGCGCCAGCTTCTGATCCACTCAAACCGCCCAGGAAAACCCCGGCTTCGCCGGGGTTTTTTTTGTGACCACGCCGAAGGCCGGCGGGTGGGCGGTGCCACGCCGGCGGACCTTCAGCGCCAAGGACGGCGCTGAAGAGCTACATGGACGTACTTGCGCGTGTCCGTCGGAGTGGCCCTGCTCGCCCGCAGGCCGGTGTCGTCGAAGCAAAAATCAATGCGCCTCGAACAACCCCTCGGGATATTCCGGCTTCTGCTCGCGGGCGAGGATGATCTTCAGCCCCTCGCGCGGCGTGATGTCCTCGTGCAACACCTTCTGCACGAGTTCGGAGATCGGCAGCTCGATGCCGTGGCGGTTGGCCAGGCGCATCACCTCGTCCACCGTCTGCACCGACTCCACCACCTGGCCGATCTGCGCGACGGCCTCGGCGAGCGACTGCCCGCGGCCCAGCGCAAGGCCGAGGCGGCGATTGCGCGAGAGGTCGCCGGTGCAGGTCAGCACCAGGTCGCCCAGGCCTGCCAGGCCCATCAGCGTCTCGGCGCGACCGCCGAGCGCGACGTTGAGCCGCAGCATCTCGTTCAGGCCGCGGGTGATCAGGCCGGCGCGGGCATTGAGGCCCAGCGCCATGCCGTCGGCGACACCGGTCGCGACCGCGAGCACGTTCTTCATCGCGCCGCCGAGTTCGGCGCCGAGCATGTCCGAGCCCGTGTAGGCGCGGAACGCGGGGCCATGCAGCGCCTCGGCCACGCGCTGGGCGAAGTCCTCGTCATCGGAATGCACGGTCACCGCGGTCGGCAGGCCCTGCGCGACTTCCTTGGCGAACGAGGGGCCGGTCACCACCGCCAGCGGCACGTGCTCGCCGAGGATTTCGGCGGCGACTTCGTGCAGGAAGCGTCCCGAGCCGGGCTCGAAGCCCTTGGTCGCCCACGCGACGCCCGCGCCCGCGCGGCGATGCGGGGCGAGCGCCTGCAGCGTTTCGTTGAAGGCGTGGCTGGGCGTCACCACCAGCACCAGCTCGGCGCCGGCGACGCAGGCGGCGAGGTCGGTGGTGGCGTGCAGCGCGTCCGGCAGCGCCACGCCCGGCAGGTAGCGCGGGTTCTCGTGGCTGGCGGCGATGGCCGCGACCTGCAAGGGGTCGCGGCCCCACAACACCGTGGGATAACCGTGGCGCGCCAACAAGGACGCCAGCGCCGTTCCCCAGGAGCCGGCGCCGAGGACCGCGATCGCGGGTTTCACACTCAGGCGTTGCCGCCCTCGGACACCGGCACCGACGACTGCTGCGACTGCTGCTCGGCGCGGCGGCGCAGGCCCTCGGCGTACAGCGCCTCGAAGTTGATCGGCTGCATGTAGAAGGGCGGGAAGCCGCCGTTGGTGATCAGCTCGCTGATCGACTGGCGCACGTACGGGAACAGCACGTTGGGGCAGTAGGTGCCGAGCATCATGTCCAGGGTGCGGTCGTCGAAACCGGCCAGGCCGAAGATGCCGGCCTGCTCGACCTCGGCCAGGTACACGGTCTTCTCGTTGAGCGTGCAGGTCAGGGTGACGCCGAGGACGACCTCGAACAGGTCGCCTTCCAGGCGCGCAACCTTCTGGTTGAGGTTCATGCTCAGCTGCGGCTGGCCCTGTTCGTTGAACACGGCAGGCGCGTTGGGGGCCTCGAAGCTCACGTCCTTGACGTAGATCTTCTCGACGGTGAACTGGGCCTGCTGGGCGACGTTGTCGCCGGCGACGGCCGGGGTCTGCTCGGTCATGCGTGTGCTCCGGAAATAAGGTGACGTGAAATGAAAGCGGGCGATTATGCCATGCCGGGCCGGGGCCTAGCCCCGGCGAGGCGCCACCGCCCTAGCTTTTGCCGCGGGCCAGCGGCAGGTTGGCCTGCTGCCAGGCCATCACCCCGCCGTCGAGCCAGTACACGCGCTTGAAGCCGGCCTTGACCAGCTTGCGGGCCGCATCCGCGGAGGCATTGCCGCCCCGGCAGGCCAGCGCCACCGGCAGGTCGCGGGCCTTGGCCAGCAGCTTTGACTCCGGGTCGAACTGGCTGGGCGCGACGTTCCGCGAGCCCGGGATATGCCCCTTCTCGAAGTCGGCCTGGCCGCTGAGGTCGACCAGCAGGGCGTCCTCGCGGTTGATCAGCTCGGTCAGGCCGGCCGGATTGACCGCCTTGAAGCCGCTGAACAGGCGCGCGATCTCGGTGTAGACCAGCGCCAGGGTGATGCCGACCAGGGCCAGCGACAGGATCGGGTTCTGCCCGGCGAAGGCCAGGAGTTCTTGCAGGGACATCGGACGGCTCGGCGATCGCGCGCGGACGGCGCGGGGCCGGCATTATCCCGCGCCCGGCGCCTCGCGCGCCATCGCCACGGCCGCGTCGAAGTCGGCGGCCCAGCCCAGCAGGTTGGGCGCCGCGCCGATCCCCTGCGCCTCCAGCAGCGCCCGCGGCTGCGCTTGCACCCCCGACAGGATCACCTGCGTGCCCTGGCGGGCGCAGCGGGCCAGGCACTGGCGCAGCGCGTGCGCACCGGAGGCGTCGATCAGCGGCACCCGGCGCAGGCGCAGGATGAAGACCTTCGGCGCCACCGGCATCTGGTCGAGCGCCTCGTCGAGGCGATTGGCGACCGCGAAGAACAGCGGGCCGGAAATCCGGTACGCGGCCACGCCGGGCGGCAGCAGCGCACGCTGGTCCTCCTCGTCGCCGTTGGCGTCGCTGAGCTCGTCGCCGGGCCGCGCGTACGCGTCCACCGACACCACTTCGCTCATCCGGTGCATGAACAGGAAGGCCGCCAGCACCACGCCCACCTCGATCGCCACGGTCAGGTCGAAGGCCACCGTGAGGCCGAAGGTCGCCAGCAACACCAGCCGATCGCCCCAGTGGCCACGCAGCAGGTGGCGGAACTGCTCGATCTCGCTCATGTTCCAGGCCACCACCACCAGCACCGCGGCCAGCGCGGCCAGCGGCACGTAGCCCATCAGCGGCGCCGCCAGCAGCATGAAGGCGAGCAGGAACAGCGCATGCGCCATGCCGGCGACCGGCGTGCGCGCCCCGGCGCGGATGTTGGTCGCCGTGCGTGCGATCGCGCCCGTCGCAGGCAGGCCGCCAAACAGCGCCGAGGCGCAATTGGCCACGCCCTGCGCGACCAGCTCGCCATTGGAGCGATGGCGGCCGCCGGTCATGCCGTCGGCGACCACCGCCGAGAGCAGCGACTCGACGCCGCCGAGGAAGGCGATCGTCAGCGCCGCGGGCAGCATCTCCGCGGTGCGCTCGAAGGGGATGTGCGGGAACTCGAAGGCCGGCAGCGCCGCCGGCAAGCTGCCGAAGGTGGATGCGATCGTCGGCAGTGGCAGCGCCAGCACGGCAGCCGCGATCGCCGCGACGATCACGGTGATCAGGAAACCCGGCCACAGCGGCCGCCAGCGTCGCAGCGCCACGATCATCGCGATCGCACCCAGCGACACCGCCACGCTCGCCGGGTTGAAGGCGCCGGCGTGCGCCGAGTACGCCTGCCAGCGCGCGACGAACTCGCCCGGCAACTGCGCGATCGGCAGGCCGAACAGGTCCTTGACCTGCGAGGAGAAGATGCTCACCGCGATGCCGGCGGTGAAGCCGGTGATCACCGGCTGCGGCATGTAGCGCATCAGCGCGCCCAGCCGCAGCAGGCCGGCGGCGATCAGGATCAGCCCGGCCAGCAGCGTGCACAGCACCATCCCGCCGTAGCCGAAACGCTCGATGACCACGAACACCACCGGGATGAACGCCGCGGTCGGTCCGCCGATCTGCACCCGCGAGCCACCCAGCAACGAGATCAGGAAGCCGGCGATGATCGCGGTGTGCAGGCCTTTTTCCGGCGGCGCGCCGCTGGCGATCGCCAGCGCCATCGCCAGCGGCAGCGCGACCACCGCCACCGTCAGGCCGGCCACCAGGTCGTGGCGCAAGGCCTCGAATCCGTAGCCCCGCCGCAGCAGGGTCCAGGCCTTGGGCACGTATTGCTGCCAGGCCGCGTGCGCGGGCGTCGAAGCCATCAGCGCTGGTTGAGGTCGGGCAACCCGCTGGTCAGCCACACGCGCTTGCTGGCCGGATCGAAGCGCCAGCTCTGGCGGTCGGTGAGCGTGCGCTCGAGCTGGGTATTGCGGTTGACCAGGCGGATTTCCACCACCTGGGTCAGGCTGCCGTCGGGCGCGAGGTCGCGGTCCTTCACCTCGTAGCCGGTGACCTGCACCTGCTTGAAGCGCTCGCGCTCCAGGTCGCTGAGCGACAGGGATTGGCGCAGGGCCGGGTCGATGTAGTCCACGGCCTTGTCGAACTCGTTCCAGCGGATCGCGGTGCCGTAGTCCGCCAGCAGCATGTCGGTGGTCGGCGCGCGGGTCGGCGCTGGACAGCCGGCAAGCAGGCTCACCAGCAACAGCATCCATCCGAAGCGGAACCCCGTCATGCCCCCATTATGCGCGGGGCGCGCCGCTTGGCTAGGGGTCAGCGCGGTGCGGCGCCCGCTTCGGGCTCGACGCGCTTGAGCGCGAAGCGCGCCTCCAGCGTCGCCACCACCTCGCCGGCGCGGTTGCGCATGCAGCAGCGCAGGCTGGCGCTGGCGCGGCGACGCTCGGCCAGCGTGCGCATGATCGCCTCCCAGTCCTGGTCCTCGCGCAGCCGTGCTTCGGCCACCAGGTCGTCGAACAGCGGCGCCAGGTAGCGCACCTGGCTGTCGGCGACATAGACCTCGCTGGCCAGCCCCGCGCCTTCGGCGGCGAGCATCAGCCAGCCCCAGCCGGCGAGGGTCATCACGCCGGCTTCGCTGCCGCCGAACGCGCAGGCCTTGTCGTTGACGTTGGCCGCCAGCGGCGCGTGCAGGCGCAGCACGCCGTCGCGGTAGTCGAGCACGCGCACCTGCATGGCGGCGACCGGCGGCATCGCGGAAAGCAGCGGATCGAGCGAGTGGGGGTCGAGCATTGCGTGGCCTTGTCCCTGGTCCTGTGCCAAGCTCGCCACATGACGCGAACGACGGCCGGGCGGCATCCCTTGCGCGGATGGTACGTCATCTCCACGCGGCCGCTGCACCGCCACGGCGGTCTGCGGCGAGCGGCGGGCGCGCAGGGCGCGCGCGTGTTCGCCGTCTCCACCCTGGTGCTGGAAGCGCTGCCGCCGGGCCTGGCCCTGGTGGCCGCCTTGCGTTGCCAGGACATCGTCGCGACCAGTCCGCCGGCCGTGGAACTCACGCCCGCGCCGGCGCTGCGGCGCGCCATGGCACGCGTGTCGCGGCGCTGGTTCGTGCTGGGCGCGGGCACCGCCACCGCCCTGCGCCGTCGCGGTGCGCGCGAGCTGCATCAACCGGCGGCGGGATCGGATTCCGAGGCCCTGCTGGCCCTGCCCGAGCTGCAGTCGGTGCGCGGGCGCGAGATCGGCATGCTGACCGCGCCCGGCGGCCGCGGGCTGATCGCCGCGACCTTGCGCAAGCGCGGCGCGCGCGTGCGCGAGGCCCACGTCTACCGGCGCGCGACGCGCACGCCGACGCCGGCGCGCCTGGCCGCGCTGGCGGCCCTGCCTGCCCGCACGGCGCTGGTGCTGACCAGCCAGGAAGCGCTGGCGCCCCTGTGGCAGGCCCTGGACGAACCGGCGCGTGCGCGCCTGCGCGCCGCCCCCTGCGTGGTCGCGAGCGACCGCCTCGCCGCGCACGCCCGCGAACTGGGCTTTGCCTGCGTGTTGCGCGCCGACGGCGCCCGCCCCGGCGACCTGCTGCGTGCGCTCGCCGCGCACGCCCTCGCCACGCGCATCCGGTAGCATTCACGGGCGACGCTCCCTCGCTTTCCGTGTGAATCCCGTGCCCGAGCCCGTCCCGCTGCCGCCGCCCCGTCGCCTGCCCGCCGCGCTATGGGTGCTGCTGGCGGTGTGTGCATTGGTGGTCGCCGGCCTGGGCTGGCGCCAGTGGCAGCGCACGCAGGCGGCGCCACGCGCGAACGTGGACCTGAGCGCGGAGGCGCTCGACGCCCGCCTGCTGCAGGTCGAAGCGGCGCTGGCCTCGCTGCGCCGCAGCCAGGCCGCGCTCGACCAGCGCCTCACCGATACGCGCGCGCGCACCGGCCTGCTGCGCGACGAGGTGCTGGCCGGCACGCAACGCGCCGCCCTGCTCGAGGACAGCGTGCGCGAGCTTTCCGGCATGCAGCAGGACGGCGTGGCGGTGCTGCGGCTGGACGAAGTCGAATTGTTGCTGGCGCTGGCGCAACAACGCCTGCAGCTGGCGGGCGACCTCGCGGGCGCGGTGCGCGCCACCGAACTGGCGCGCGGCGTGCTGGCGTCGCAGAACGATCCCGACCTCCTGGACCTGCGCCAGACCCTCGACCAAGAACTGGCCGCGCTGCGCGCGCTGCCCTCGCACCCCGCCACCCGGGCCGCCGCGGAGCTCGACACGCTCGAGGCGGCGCTGCCGACGCTGGAGTCGCAGGCCATCGCCCGCGACACCCGTCCCGCCGATGCCGGCAGCCTGCGCGAACTCGTGGATGCGCTGGTGCAGGTGCGCCGCAGCGGCGATGCCGAACTGATTTCGCCCGCCGATCGCGAGGGCGGACGCGCCGCGCTCGCGCTCGAACTGGCCCTGGCGCGCACCGCGTTGGCGCGCGCCGACCAGGGGGCGTTCCGCCAGGGCCTGGCGCGCATCGACGGCTGGCTGGCGCGGTTGTATCCCGACGGTCCTGCGTTGCGCGAGCACCGGGCGCGGCTGGCGCGCCTGGGCACGCTCGCCTTGTCCTACGACCTGCCGGTCGCCGGCAGCAGCCTGCAGCAGTTGCGGGAGTGGCGGCGCAACCGGGCGGAGCGATGAGTCTTTTCCGCACCCTGCTGTGGTGGCTGCTACTGGCGGTGCTGGGCGCGCTGGCCTGGGAGCAGTTTTCCCCCGACCCGGGACAGGTGCTGGTGCGCTGGCACGGCACCACCATCGTCTTCATGTCGCTGGCGGTGTTCCTCGCCGCCTGGGCCCTGGCCTGGTTCGCGCTGTGGGCGCTGTGGACACTGCTGCGCATGCCCTTCACCGCCTGGCAACGGCTGGCGCACCAGCAGGCCCGCAACCGGCTGGTGAACGGCTTGCTGGCGGCGAACGAGGGGCGCCTGGCGCGTGCCGAAGCCCTGCTCGACAAGGCCGCCGAGGATCCGCAGCTGGCGACGATCGCGCGCCTTGGTGCACGCCGGGCCGCGCTTGCGCGCGGCGAGTTCGTCGCGGCCGCCACGCAGCTGGGATCGCTGGCATCGTCGGACGCGCGCAGCGTGGCGCTCGAGAATGCCGAAGCCCTGCTGGCGCAGGGAAAGGCTCCCGCCGCACTCGAAGCGCTGCAGAAAGCCTGGCTCGAGGCGGCCGGCGTCCCTCCGCGTGCGCTGGAGCTGCGTACGCAGGCGCTGGTGGCGGCCGGCCGCGCGCAAGAAGCCCTGCAACTGCTGCCGACGCTGGCGAGCGAATCCGGCTGGGGCGCGGAGCCGCTGGCGCAACGCGAATCGGCCTGGACCGCCGCCGCCCTGCGGCAGGCCGCGCATGCCAATGAACTGCAGGAGCGCTGGTCGGCCCTCGCTGCCCGCTTGCGCGAGATGCCGGAGGTGGTGGTGGCCTATGCGCAGCGCGCCGGTGCCCTCGGCCTCGAGGCGGAGGCTGCGCAAGCACTCGCCGAGGCGATCGAACGCAAATGGAACCCGCAGCTGGTCGCCGCCTTCGGTGGGCTGCCGCCAGCGCGCGACGATACGCGGCTGGCGCGCGCGCAAGGGTGGCTGGCCGCGCATCCGGCCGACCCGGCGCTCTTCCTGTGCCTGGGTCGACTGCAATTCGCGCGCGGCGCACTCGGACCGGCCGGCGACCTGCTCGAACGCGCCATCGCTCAGGGTGCCGGCGCCGACGCCTGGGAAGCCCTGGGCCACGTGCACACCGCGCTGGAGCATCCGGCGCGTGCGCAGGCCTGCTACGCCAACGCACTGCGCGTCCAGCGCGGGCAGTCGCCGCTGGCCGTCGGCGATCGCAGCCTGCGCGCGCAGATCGCCGCCGAGGCCGTCGCCGAGCAGCGCGACGAGCTCGGCTACCCGCGCATGCCCGAAGGCTGAGGGTTCAACGCTCCAGGATCGCGACCACGCCCATGCCGCCGGCGGTGCAGATCGAGATCAGCGCGCGACCGGAACCACGCTCGGCCAGCAGTTTCGCGGCGGTGGCGACGATGCGCGCGCCGGTCGCGGCGAAGGGATGCCCCACCGCCAGCGAGGAACCGACCACGTTGAGCTTGGCGCGATCGATCGAACCCAGCGGGGCGGGCAGGCCGAGGCGGTTGCGGCAGTAGTCGTCCGACTCCCAGGCCTTGAGAGTGCACAGCACCTGCGCGGCGAAGGCTTCGTGGATCTCGTAGAAATCGAAATCCTGCAAGCTCAATCCGCGCCGCTGCAGCAGTTGCGCGACCGCCACCGTCGGCGCCATCAACAGGCCCTCGCCGTGTTCGAAGTCCACCGCCGCGACCTGCGCGTCCACCAGCCAGGCCTGCACCTCGCGGCCGTGCTCGCGCGCCCATTCCTCCGAGGACAGCAGCGCGGCCGAGGCGCCGTCGGACAGGTTGGTCGAGTTGCCCGCGGTGAGCGTGCCCTGCCCGGAATGCTTGTCGAAGGCCGGCTTGAGCGTGGCCAGTTTTTCAAGCGTCGTGTCGGCGCGCAGGATGCCGTCGCGCTCCAGGCCGCGGAACGGAACGACCAGGTCCTTGAAGAAGCCGCGCTCGTACGCGGCCGCCGCCTTCTTGTGCGACTCGAAGGCCAGCAGGTCCTGGTCCTCGCGGGCGATCTTCCATTCCTTGGCCATCTGCTCGCAGTGATCGCCCATGCTCTTGCCGGTGCGCGGCTCGCCGACGCCGGGGAACTCAGGCTTGAACTCGCCGAAGGAGAAGCCCTTCACCGCCGCCGACACGCGCGCGCCGAAGCTGCGCGCCATGTTGAGGTTGAGCAGGCGCCGGCGCAGCTTCGGGGCCACCGCGATCGGCACGTCGGAGGTGGTGTCGGAGCCACCGCCGATGCCGGCCTCGATCTGCCCGAGCGCGATCTTGTTGGCGATCGTGATCACCGTGTCCAGGCCGGTGCCGCAGGCGCGCTGCATGGTGATGCCGGGCGTGAGCGGCGACAGGCCCGACGAGAGCAGCGCCTCGCGCCCGAGGTTCCAGTCGGAGCTGTGCTTGAGCACCGCGCCCATCGCCACTTCGCCCAGCACCTGGCCCTGCAGGCCGAACTTTTCCACCAGCGCGCCGAGGGTCTTCACCGACAAGCCCAGGTTGCCGACGTCGAAATAGGCGGTGTTGTTCTTGCAGAAGGGAATGCGGACGCCGCCGAGGACGGCGACGCGACGGGCGGTGCTCATGAGCGGTCCTTGGCGGCGGGCATAATGGCGCGGCCACTAGCTTAGTGGCGCCGGCCCGGGATTCCAAACCCGGGCGTATGGAGTCCCATGATCCCCCTGCGCAGCTGCCACGGCGCGCTCGCCCTGGAACTGTCGCCCGGCACCCGGCCGGGGCGCATCGCCCTGCCGCGCGAGCGCGCCGGCGCGCTTGCCGAACAGGTCTCGCGCGACCTGGCGCAGCTGGCGCCGGAGGTGGCGCAACTCGACCTGGTGCTGCTGGCCGCCTTGTTCGACCCGGTCGAACTGTTGCGTCCGAGCTGGCCGCTGCACGCCGAGCTCGACCGCCTGGCCGCGCAGGCGCCGGGCGGCGCGCATCCGCGGGTGATCGCCTTCGGCGACGCGGCCTCCGCCGGTTCCGGCCTGCCGCAACCGGAACCGCAATACGCCGAAGGACCGCTGCGGTTGCTGCCGTTCTGCCTGCGCGGCGACGTCGGGCTCGCCAGTGCCGTCGCCGAACGCCTGGAAGCGGTGCTGCTGGACACCGGCATGGCCGGGGCACAGACCGCGCTGCTGGCGCAGGACGCCTTCGGCGCGACGGTCGAGCACGCGCGCTACCTGACCGCGCACGACCTCGCCGCGCTGACGGCAATGCAGTACGAGCACGTCGGCCTCGGCAGCGTCTGGCCGCTGGTCGAGGGCGCATTGCTCGCTCCTGCACAGGAGCACTGGCTGGAGGACGAGCACGAGCCGCTGGTGCGCGTGCACGGCCGGCGTGCGCAGGTGGCGATGATCGAGGAAGCGGCATGGCGGCAACGCCTCGCGCCCGCGGATCGCGAGCGCGCCGCCGACGTGCTCGAGCGCGGCTTCCGGCGTTTCCAGATCCGCCAGCGGCAGATCGCCGCCTTGCTGGAGGCGCACGGCCTGGAGGTGGTGTTCGAGCACTGCGCGCCCGGGCAGGATGCGCGCGCGCTGCTTGCCGCCGGCTGATCAGCCGCGACGCGTCTCCGCCTCGTACATGCGGTAGCCGGCGTCCACCATGCCGAGGAACTCGTAGGTGCGCTGCGCGGTGACGTTCTCCTTCTCCACGTACAGGCGCAACCCGCGCACCTCGGGGTCGGCGCGCGCCAGGTCGTGCACGTGCGAATACAGCGCGCGATACACGCCCTTGCGACGATGCGCGGGCGCCACGTACACGCTCTGGATCCACCACCACCAGCCGTTGCGCCAGTCGCTCCACTCGGTGGTGAGCATCAGCGTCCCGGCGGCTTCGTCGTCCACGCTCGCCACGTAGTAGCGCGCGCGTCCCGGGTCGGCCAGGCCGGCGGCGATGCCCCGGGTGACGATGTCGGCGTCGAGCGCCTTGTCCTCGGTCTCGATCGCCATGGCCTGCGCCCAGCGGGCCATCAGGTCGAGGTCATCGGCGGTGGCGGCGCGTACCTGCAGGTCCATGGCGTTCCTCCGGCGTGGGTGGTCAGTCGGGCGCGGCGATCAGGACGGCCGACGCGGTCGCGCCGAGCCGAGCTTGCGGGTGAGGGTATTGCGGCCGAGGCCGAGCATCGCCGCGGCCTGCTGGCGGTGGCCGCCGGTGTGGCGCAGGGCGGCGTCGAGCACGACCTGGTCGAAGCGCTCGCGCAGCTGCGCGTGCAGGTCCGGTTCGCCGCGCTCCAGCGCCACGGCCACCGCCGCCGCCAGCGCCACGGTCCAGTCCGGCGCGCCCGGCCGCGACGACGCGCCCGGCTGGAACAGCGTGCGCAGGTCGCGCAGCGAGATCGCCTCGCCGGGCGCCAGCGCGACCAGGCGCCAGCACAGGTTCTGCAGCTCGCGAATGTTGCCGGGCCAGTCGTGCTGCTCGAGCCGGCGCAAGGCGTCGGCCTGCAGTTGCTTGGGCGGCGTGCCGAGCTTGCGCGCCGCCTCGTCGAGGAAACGCGCCGCCAGCAGGCCGATGTCGGCCTTGCGCTCGCGCAGCGGCGGCAGCACCAGCCGCACCACGTCCAGGCGATGCAGGAGGTCGGCGCGGAAGCGCCCTTCCGCGACCAGGCGGTCGAGGTCCTGGTGGGTGGCGGCGAGCACGCGCACGTCCACGCGGATCAGTTCGCGGCCGCCGACGCGGAAGAACTCGCCTTCGGCCAGCACGCGCAGCAGGCGCGTCTGCAGGCCGGCCGGCATGTCGCCGATCTCGTCGAGGAACAGGCTGCCCCCATGCGCCTGCTCGAAGCGGCCGACATGGCGCTTGCCGGCGCCGGTGAAGGCGCCCGCCTCGTGGCCGAACAGTTCCGATTCCAGCAATTCGGCGGGAATGGCCGCGGTGTTGAGCGCGACGAAGGGCCCGCGCGCGCGCGGTGATTCGCGATGCAGGGCGCGCGCCACCAGTTCCTTGCCGGTACCGGTCTCGCCGGTGATGAGCACGCCGATCGGCGCCTGCGCGAGCCGGCCGATGGCGCGGAAGAGTTCACGCATGGCCGGCGTGCGGCCAAGCAGTTCGCCCTGCGCGCGCTGCGCATCCTCGCTCCTGGGCGTCGGGAGCGGCGTGGCTTCCGGCAACGCGCGTGCGGCCAGGGCCACGGCATCGTCGAGGTCGAAGGGCTTGGACAGGAAATCATGGGCGCCACCGCGGAAGGCCCCGGCGGTGCTGGCGATATCGGTGTAGGCCGACATAACCACCACCGGCAGCTGCGGGCGGCGGGCCTTCAGCGCATCCAGGAATCCGAGCCCATCGAGCCCGGGCATGCGCACGTCGGTGAATACCAGGTCCGGGGCGGTGTCCTCATCGTCGAGCGCGGCGAGCGCGGCGCGGGCGCCGTCGAAGCCCTGCACGCGATAACCGGCCTCGCGCAGCGCCTCGAGCAGCACGAAGCGCACCGCGTGGTCGTCGTCCACCACCCACACGCTTGCCGGCTCAGGCGCCATGGGCGGACTCTCCGTGGCTGGCCTCGGTGCCCGCGACATCGTTCGTCGCGTCGGATGCGTCGGCCGCGTCGTCAGTCGCCGCGTCCCTGACCTCCTCGTCCGCCATCGGCTCGGGCACCGGCAACAGCAGCGTGAACACGGTGTGCCCCGGGCGCGAGCGATAACCTAGCGAGCCGCCATGCTCGCGCGCGACCTGCTGCGCGAGCGCCAGGCCGAGGCCGCTGCCCTCGGCGCGGCCCGACACCAGCGGCAGGAAGATGCGTTCGGCCAGGTCCTCGGGCACGCCGCGGCCGTTGTCGGCGATCTCCACGCGCAGCACCAGCCGGTGGCCGACGTCGCCGATCAGCACGCCGTGCTCGGCGCGGGTGCGCAGGGCCACGGTGCTGGCGCCGGACTCGAGCGCGTTGCGCACCAGGTTCCACAGCGCCTGCGAAAGCCGGTCGGCGTCGCCCAGCACGTCGGGCAGGCTCGGGTCGTAGTCGCGCACCAGCTTGATCGACCAGGCGGCTTCGGCATCGGCGAGCTGGCGCACGCGCTCGAGCACGCCGTGGATGTTGAGCGGCGCGAAGGCCTGCGGCGGCGCCGGGTTCATCAGCCGGTCCACCAGCGCCGCCAGGCGATCCACCTCGCTGCCGATCAGGGCGATGAGGTTGCGCTCGTCGTCCTCGGCCTTGCGTTGTTCGGCGCGCCGGCCGAGCAACTGCGCCGCCCCCTTGAGGCCGGCCAATGGATTGCGGATCTCGTGCGCCAGGCCCTTCAGCGCGGCCGACAGCGCGGCCGGCAGCGAGGTGGCGGGATCCTCGCCGGGAAACTCCTTGACCGGGTGCGCTTCGAGCAGCACGCCGTCCTCGCGCGCGGTCAGCCAGAGCTCGGCGAAGTGCTCGACGCCGCCGGGGAAGGCCAGGCGCGCGCGACGCACGCGCAGGGCCTCGTCGCGCGGCAGGCGCGGCAGCAGGGCCGCCAGGCGGCCGGCCTCGACATCGAGTTGCTCCAGCGACAGGCCCTGCAAGCGGCGGGCACTAACGCCCAGCCAGCTGGCGAAGGCCGGGTTGCAGGCGGCCACGTGGCCGTCCGCGCCGAGTTGCGCCACCGGTGTCGCCAAGCTCTCGAAAAGGTCCGGCTGCATTGCACCATCATAGTGCAAACCCGGCCTCGGGCACGGCGACCTGAGCGGCAGGGTGCCGGCCGTTTCCGCGGCGGCGGCGGGCGGGTGCCACCCGGGCTAGGATGCCAGGGGACGAGGAGGACGCATGCACGCCAACCCCTTCCCGCGTCGCGGCATTCCGCCCGAGGCGGACCTGCGCGCCACCTACGATGCGCTGCGCTCGGCCACGCTCGCCCTGGTCGCGCCGCTTTCCGCCGAGGACATGGTCGTGCAGTCCATGGACGACGCCAGCCCGGCCAAGTGGCACCTCGCGCATACGACCTGGTTTTTCGAGACCTTCGTGCTGGCGCCCTACCTGCCCGGGTACGCGCCCTTCAACCCGGACTTCGGCTACCTCTTCAATTCCTATTACGAGGCCGCCGGGCCTCGGCAGCCGCGCCCGCAGCGAGGCCTGCTGACACGCCCCAGCCTGGCGTGCGTGCTCGAGTACCGCGAGCACGTCGACCGCCACGTCAACCTGGTCTTCGACTGCACGCCCTACCCGGGGCTGGAGGATCGCCTGCGGCTCGGCCTGGCGCACGAGGAGCAGCACCAGGAACTGCTGTTGATGGACGTGCTGCACCTGTTTGCGCAGTCGCCGCTGGCGCCGGTGTATTCGTCGCGGGCGCCGCTGCCCTCGCCGGGCCGACGTGGGGCGTGGCAGGCGGTCGGCGGCGGCCTGGTGGAGATCGGCCACGCCGGCGAAGGCTTCGCCTTCGACAACGAGCGGCCGCGGCATCGCGCCTGGCTGGAGCCCTTCCAGATCGCGGACCGCCTGGTCAGCAACGGCGAGTGGCTCGAGTTCATCGAGGACGGCGGCTACGAGCGCGCCGAGCTCTGGCTGTCGGACGGATGGGCGACGGTGCAACAACAGGGCTGGCGCGGGCCGCTGTACTGGCGGCGCGAGGGCGATGCGTGGCAGCAGTTCACCTTGCGCGGCCTGCAGCCGCTCGACCAGGCGGCGCCGGTGGTCCACGTCAGCTATTACGAAGCCGCCGCGTTCGCCTGCTGGGCCGGCGCTCGCCTTCCGACCGAGGCCGAGTGGGAACGTGCCGTGCTTGCCGGCGGCCTCGAGCAGGCGGACGACGCCTGCTGGCAGTGGACCGCCAGCGCGTACGCACCCTACCCGGGCTACCGGCCCGCCGAGGGCGCGCTGGGCGAGTACAACGGCAAGTTCATGGTCAACCAGATGTGCCTGCGCGGCGGCGCGGCCGCCACGGCTCGTGGGCACGCGCGGCCGAGCTATCGCAACTTCTACGCCCCCGACAAGCGCTGGTGCTTCGCCGGCCTGCGGCTTGCACGCGATGCGGGGCGATCAGCGGCGCGCGGCGTGCCACCCGCGCCGGAACTGGGCGGCGTGTCCTCTGCGCCGCGGCGCGACGACTTCCGCGGCGACGTGCTGCGCGGACTGGCGAGCCACCCGAAGTCGGTGCCGCCGAAATATTTCTACGACGCCCAGGGCTCCCGCCTTTTCGAGGAAATCTGCCGCACGCCCGAGTACTACCCGACGCGCATCGAGACGGCCCTGCTGCAGCGGATCGCGCCGCGCTTGTCGGATGCGATCCCCGATGGCGCGGCGCTGGTGGAGTTCGGCAGCGGCGCCAGCCTCAAGACCCGCATCGTGCTCGACGCGGCGCCGCAGTTGGGCGCCTACGTGCCCATCGACATCGATGCGGTGGCCCTGCGCGAGGCGGCGGCGCGCATCGCGGGCGGGTATCCGCGCTTGCAGGTCCTGCCCGTGCACGCGGATTTCACCGCCGCGCTGTCCTTGCCAGAAGGGCTCGGCCCGCGGGCGCGCATCGGGTTCTTCCCCGGTTCGACCCTGGGCAACTTCGATCCCGCCGAGGCCGTGGCCTTCCTTCGCCAGGCGCGCGGCTTGCTCGGCACGAACGCCCAGCTGATCCTAGGCCTGGACCTGGTGAAGGACCGCGAGGACCTGCTTGCCGCTTACGACGACGCGGCGGGCGTGACCGCGCGCTTCAACAAGAACCTGCTGCTGCGCATCAACCGCGAACTCGGCGGCGACTTCGACCCGGCGCGCTTCGAGCACCTCGCGCTGTGGAACGAGCCGGCGCAGCGCATCGAGATGCACCTCGTCAGCCTCGATGACCAGCTGGTGCGCGTGGCCGGGCAGAGTTTCGCCTTCCGTGCCGGCGAACGCCTGCACACCGAGAACGCACACAAGTTCACCCTCGACTCCGCGGCCGCGATGGCTCGCACGGCGGGATGGTCGGTGGCCGACCGATGGACCAGCGATGAGCTGCCCTATGCGGTGCTGCGATGGGTGGACGCGCCGGTCGGCCGGGACGCGATCACCTGAGCGCCTGCAGGATCGCCAGCACGGCCGACAGTATCACCAGCCAGTGGATGACGATGTTGGCCACCAGCGACTTGCGCCACAGGAACAACGCGCCGAACACCAGGCCCCAGGCGAAGAACCAGCCGAACTGGTCGAGCGACTTGATGCCGTGCTGGAACACGAACGGAAGGGCAGCCAGGGGCACGGCGACCCAGCCGGGAATACCGCGGCCCTGCAGCGCGCGGATCGCGAACCCGCGATAGGCCAGCTCCTCGCACAGGCCCGCGGCCAAGCCCATGAAGACGAAGACGATGCGTTGCGGCAGGGTCTTCGGCGTCAGGTTGGAAAGATCCGAGAGGGCGCGCAGCTTGTCGGGGTCGCTGCCGGCCTGCGCCAGCGCCAGCTGCACCAGCAATACCAGCGCGAATCCCAAGGCCAGGTAGCCGGCCACGAACCAGCCGGTGCGACGTCGGTCGAAACCATAGCCGATGTCGCGCCAACGCCAGCCCGCCCCGGCAAGCACGCGGCCGAGAATGAAGATCTGCAGCAGGTACCACAGCGTGATCAGTCCCCAGAAGGCGGTGAAGAAATCCAGGCCGGTCCAGGCCAGCGACGCGCGGTCGAGCAGCATCAGCGAGAGCAGGGTGGACGCCGCCGGGAAACCCAGCAGGACGAGGGCGATGCGCGAAGCCGGCATCGGGGCGACAGTGTGCATGGGCGCGCTCCAGGGATGGTGCGCGCACCTTAGGCCAGCGCCGCTGCCGGTTCAGGTGCCGGTTGTCACCTTCTTGCCGGGCCTGCGCGGCTTTCGCTGTCGCCACCGGCGCGGCGGCCGGTGGCGACCAGTCATCGCCGCGCTCAGTTGGTGCGGCTGCCGTCGGCGAGCTTGCCGCGCAAGGTCTCGGCCATCGCCAGGTGGCCCTGCAGCTTCGGCAAGGCGTTGCCGGCCAGTTCGCGCGTCTGCGGGCTCAGCGACTCGTCGCGCGAGGCGCGGGTGAACTCCTCGATGCTCTTCTTGTGGTCGCTGATCATCTGGTCCACGAAGGCGCGATCGAATCCGTCCGCGGGCGCGTCGGCCAGCTTGCGTACCGCCGGATCCTGGCGGGCGGCATCGGGCACGGCCTGCGCGGTCATGCCGGTGGCGCTGCGATTGACGTCGGTACTCGCCGTGGTGCCCTCGCCGTAGGGCGTGCCGGCGCCGGTTGGCGCGGTGGCGGTCGCGGTCGTGCCGGTGGCGGTCGTGCCGGTCGCCGTCGTGCCAGTGCCGCGGCCGGTCACCGTCGACCCGGTGCTCGTTCCGCCGGCGGCGGTGGGCGGATTGTCATTGCGGTCATCCTGCGCACCTGCACGCGCGCTGGCGTCGGCGTTCATGCCGCTACCCCAGCCGGCCGTGGCCACGTAGCGACGCTCGTCGTTGACGCCCAGGGCGACGGCGGTTTCGTCGAGCTTGACCAGCATGTCCTGGTGGTCACGCAAGAGATGCGCCGCGTAGTCGCGCACGTCCTGCGACTGCGCGCGGTCGCGCGCCAGGCTCGCGGCCGCGACCTCCTTCTCGTTGGCGCGGGTCGCCTTCTCGAAGAACTTGCGGTCGGCGGCCTGCGCGCTCGCGCCGGCCTTGCCCTTGTCGGTCGCTGCCTTGTTGGCCGTGGGGTTCTCGGCGGGGTCATGCGCTGCGACCGGCAGCGACAGGCACAGGCCAAGCGCGGCGGCGATGGCGACGTGCAGCGGGCGGATCGGTGAGTAGCTGCGTTTCATGGTGCGTCTCTCCTCGGCATGGGCGGCGAAAGGCCGCGTCGCGGGGGAGCAGCAAGCAACCGCGATGCCACATGCCTGAAGCCGCTTGAACCGGCAGGAGACGCGTCGGGAAATCCGTTCCCATTTAACACGCGGTGAATCCGCGAACGACCAAACTCGTCTGTCCCCCCGACGTCCCCCCAATAATCACGCCCATGGATCACAAGCCCCAGTTGCTCATCGTCGATGCCGACATCGGTTTCGTCCACGCCGCCGCCGACGTCGCCAGGAGCCAGGGGTACGAGATCACGGTCGCCGGCACGCTCGCGCAGGCGCTGTCGCGGGTGGAGGCCACCGGCTTCGACCTGGTGCTGCTGGAACTCGCGCTGCCCGACGGCAGCGGCCTGGACTTGCTCGAGCACCTGGACATCGGCGCGCGCACGCAGGTCATCCTGGTCACCAGCCATCCGACCGTGGAAACCGCGCTGAAGGCGCTGCATCTTCCGATCGTCGATTACGTGGTGAAGCCGCTGCATCCCTCGCGGTTCCGCGAGTTGATGGAGACCGCCGGCGCGCGCCGCCGGTTGCCGCCGCCGCAGGGAGAGGAGGACGGGTGGCGCGGGCTGGCCGGGCGCTCATCGCAGATCCGCCGCCTGCGCGAGGAGATCCTGCGGGTGGCGCGAACCGATGCGGCGGTATTCATCCACGGCGAGAGCGGCGTGGGCAAGGAACTGGTCGCCGCCGCCGTGCACGCCGAGAGCGGTCGCGCCGGCAACTTCGTCGCGCTCAACTGCGGCGCGGTGCCCTCGGAGCTGCTGACCAGCCAGTTGTTCGGCCACGAGAAGGGTAGTTTCACCGGCGCCAACAGCCGCCACCTGGGCCTGTTCCAGCAGGCCGACGGCGGCACCCTGTTCCTGGACGAGATCACCGAGATGCCGCTGCACCTGCAGGTGCACCTGTTGCGCGCGCTCGAGACGCACGCGATCCGCCGCATTGGCGGCAGCGAGGACATCCCGGTCGACGTGCGGATCATCGCCGCGACCAATCGGCCGCCGGAGCGTGCGCGCCAGGAAGGCAAGCTGCGTGAGGACCTGTATTACCGGCTGGCGGAATTCCCGATGCGGATTTCGCCGCTGCGCGAGCGTTGCGAGGACATCCTTCCGATCGCCAACCTCTTCCTGCGGCGGCTCAACGAGCGCTACGGCACCCGCCGCGCCTTTCCCGCCGACATCGAGACCGTGCTGTCGCGGCATGCCTGGCCGGGCAACGTGCGCGAACTGAAGAACGCGATCCAGCGTGCCTACATCCTCGCCGAGGACGACCTGGTGCGCCCGGAATTGCCGACCCGCCGCGGCGCTGGCCCCCTCGCCGAGACCGCCGGCACGATCACCTTCGCGGTCGGTACCTCGCTGGCGGAAATCGAGCGTCGCATGCTCTACAAGACCCTGGCCTACTTCAACGACAACAAGGCCAAGGCCGCCGAGGCCCTGGGCATCACCACCAAGACGATCTACAACCGGCTCGCCGGCTACCAGGCCAAAGGCCAGGCCCGCGAGGACGCGGGGGCCGGCGGTGTCGGTCATTTCGTCGAGCGCCGTTTGCACAACGTGCCGCCGTTCGCGGAGCGGCGCGCGCAGCACGCAAACTGATCGCGGCCCCTACCGCGGCAAGAAAAAAGGGCCCGCGATGCGGGCCCTTTCTCTTTCAGCGCAGGCCGGCGGTCAGTGCCGCGGCTTGCTCTCGCTGCCGGACTGGCTGGACGAGGCGCTGCCGCTGCTCGCCGTCTGGCCCGACTTGCCACTGCTGGAGCCGCTGGTGCTGCCGCCCAGGCTGCCGGAGCCGGCCTGCTGCTGCGACTGCGACTGCGAACGCACGGTGATGCGGTTCTCGATGTCCTTCACGCCACTCACGTTCTCGACCAAGTCTTCGATCTGGTGCTTGGACTGGCGCTGCGTCACCGAACCGCTGAGCGTCACCACGCCCTGCTTGGCCTCGATCTCCACCTCGCTGGCGTCGATCGCCGGGTGGTGGGTCAAGCGCTCGCAGATGTCCTCCTTGAGCCGCTCGTCCGAACGCGTGTAGCCCTTCGGCCCCTTGCCGCGCAAGGACTGCAGCCAGCCACCCTGCTCGGAACCCTGCTGGCCGTAGGAGGAACCCGACGACATGCCTTGCTGGCCATAGCTGCTGCCGCTGGCGAAGCCGGTGTCGTAACCGCCCTGCGGCTCATGGCGCATGGCGCGGTGGTATTCCTGGCCGAAGCTCGAGCGCGAACCGTAGTCGCCGCTGCTCTGGCCGAACTGGCCCATGCCGCCGCCCTGGCCATACTGTCCGTAGTTGCCGCCGCCCTGCGACTGGCCGCGCGGGCTGTGTTCGTAGCCCATGCTGTAGCCGTAGTTGCGGCCGTACAGGTCTTCGCTCAGGTGGCGCTGCTGGCCGAACGGGCTCTGCTGGCCGAACGGGCTCGATTGCGCCTGGCCGTAGCCGCCGTATTCGCTCTGGCCGTAGCCGCTCGACAGGCCCTGGCCATAGCTGGCCTGCTGGCCGTACGAACCCTGCTGGCCCTGGAAGCCCTGCTGGCCGTAGTTGCCTTGGCCGTAGTTGCCCTGGCCGTACTGCTGTCCGCGCGACTGCCCATACTGCTGGCCGCCGCCGAACTGCTGGCCCTGGCCGTACTGCCCGGACTGCTGGTTGTGGCCGAACTGCTGGCCCTGGCCATACTGGCCATACTGCTGGCTGCCCTGGCCATACTGCTGGCTGCCCTGGCCATACTGCTGGCTGCCCTGGCCGTACTGCTGGCTGCCCTGGCCATACTGCTGGCCGCGCGACTGCCCGTACTGCTGGCTACCGCCGTAGCCGCCACCCGATTGCGAGTAGGCGGCGCCATAGCCTTCGTTGCGGCCCTGGCTGCCGTAGCTCTGCGACTCGAACTCGTCGTCCTGCCAGCGCTGCGAGCCCTGCTGGCCGTGCTGGCGCTGGTTGTCGAAGTCGCGTCCGCCGCGCTGCATGCGCTCGTCGTGTTCCTGCTGGTTGCGATTCATTAGCTACTCCTTAGCTTGGTGAAAGGCAACGGCGAGACGCCGCTGCTCCCGGACTAGGGGAGCAAGACGCGTGCCACGCATGGGCTCGGGTGTAATCGCGATGCAAGCGCGTCCCGGCGCGTTCTAGCTGCGGCCGGCGTTCCGGCCGTGGCCACGCGGTGAAAGATTTTCAAGGCAATGCGCCGGCGGTTCCTTGGCCGCCGGCTTGCATGCGGCAAAGGGCAAGGAGCCACGATGTCGCCCGAAGCACACGCCCGCCTCGTCGACCTGGACGCGATCACCCGCCAGTCGCGCGATTTCTACGACTACGCGGCGGCCGTGCTGCCGGCCTCGGCGCTGCGCGAACGCTGCCAGCGGCTGGCGCATGCGAAGGCGGAACTGGTGGCGCTGCTGGCGCTGCGCTTGCCGCAGGTCGCGGCGCCGGTGGCGGCCGTGTCCGAACCGCTGCGCCCGCGCGTGGAGCGCTCGCTGCGGCGCGCACGCGCCAACCTGTCGACGCCGCATCCCGGCCAGCTGTGGGATGAGCTGCGGCGCGTGGAAGCGGCCATCGCCGAAGAGTGCCGGCAGCACGC
The DNA here is from genome assembly GCA_946885735.1 of uncultured Gammaproteobacteria bacterium. Next base: position 4,154 of record CAMPGW010000008.1, on the reverse strand, counting down.
CACCGGCAGCGACGATGTCGACTGCCGGCGCGAGTTGGGGTGGCTGCTGCCGCTGTGCGAGCGCTGCCGGGACGAGTTCGTCCCGGAGCGCGTCTTCGCTCAGAGCGTGTAGTACATCGCGTACTCGAGCGGGTGGGTGGCCGCGCGGAACTTGGTGACCTCGCCCATCTTCAGCGCGATGTAGCTGTCGATGAAGTCGTCGTTGAACACGCCGCCGGCCTTGAGGAACTCGCGGTCCTTGTCCAGGGCCTCGAGCGCCTGGTCGAGCGAATGGCAGACGGTGGGGATGTTCTTCTCTTCCTCGGGCGGCAGGTCGTAGAGGTCCTTGTCGCTCGGCGCGCCGGGATCGATCTGGTTCCGGATGCCGTCCAGGCCCGCCATCATCAGCGCGGCGAAGGTGAGGTAGCCGGAATTCATCGGGTCGGGGAAGCGGATCTCGATGCGGCGGCCCTTCGGGTTGGACACGTAGGGAATGCGGCAGGACGCGGAACGGTTGCGCGCCGAGTAGGCCAGCATCACCGGCGCCTCGTAGCCCGGCACCAGGCGCTTGTAGCTGTTGGTCGTGGAGTTGGCGAAGGCGTTGATGGCGCGCGCGTGCTTGAAGATGCCGCCGATGTACCACAGCGCGGTCTGCGACAGGCCGCCGTAGCCGTCGCCGGAGAACAGGTTGACGCCGCCCTTGGCCAGCGACTGGTGCACGTGCATGCCGCTGCCGTTGTCGCCGACCAGCGGCTTGGGCATGAAGGTGACGGTCTTGCCATTGCGATGCGCAACGTTGCGGATGATGTACTTCATCATCATCAGCTCGTCGGCCTTCTGCACCAGCGTGTTGAAACGGGTGCCGATCTCGCACTGGCCGGCGTTGGCGACCTCGTGGTGGTGCACTTCGACTTCCTGGCCGGCGGCCATCAGTTCCTTGCACATCTCGGCGCGGATGTCGTGCAGCGAATCGGTCGGCGCGACCGGGAAATAGCCGCCCTTCAGGCCCGGGCGGTAGCCGGTGTTGCCGCCGGCGTATTCCTTCTTGGAGTTCCAGTGCGCTTCCTCGGAGTCCACCTCGAAGAAGGTGTGGCCCATGTCGTTGCCGAAGCGCACGCTGTCGAAGATGAAGAACTCCGGCTCCGGGCCGAAGAAGGCCTGGTCGGCGACGCCGCTGGCCTTGAGGAAGGCTTCGGCGCGCTTGGCCACGCCGCGCGGGTCGCGCGAATACGCCTGCATGGTCGCCGGGTCGAGGATGTCGCAGACCAGGATCAGGGTCGGGTCGGCGACGAAGGGATCGATCACCGCGGTCGAGGCATCCGGCAGCAGGATCATGTCGGACTCGTTGATGCCCTTCCAGCCGGAGATGGAGGAGCCGTCGAACATCTTGCCGTCCTCGAACAGCGCCGGCTCGATGATGCTGGCCGGGAAGGTCACGTGGTGCTGGATGCCGCGCATGTCGGCGAAGCGCAGGTCGACGAACTCGACCGCGTGGTCCTTCATCAGCTTCTGGACGTTTTCGTAGGACATCGGGGCAGGCTCCGCAGTGGGTGGATGGAAGCAGGGACTGCAAGCCGTGTGCCAGCCATGCTTGAGCTACAAGCCATTGTTTTTGAAGGGCATCACGCGCCGCGCTCCCAGACGGAAGCACCACAGTGGTGCATAGCGGCCAAAGCATGCACCGTTTCCGCCCAGCGCGGCGCCAGCGCTGCCGCCATTGCCGAAACCGCCCCTGCCGAGGCATAAGGAGAGCCCCCGGTTCCTTCCCCTCGATGAAAACGGACCTCTCCGAGCCCACGCCGGCCCCGCACCTGGCCGACGCCGTCGACTTCAGCGTGTACCGCACGTTGTTCGACGGCACCGGCGACAGCATCTTCCTGATGCGCGGCGAGCAGTTCGTGGATTGCAACCCGGCCACGCTGGAGATGTTCGGCTGCCGTCGCGAGCAGATCATCGGCCAGCCGCCGTACCGCTTCTCGCCGCAGTTCCAGCCGGACGGCCGGCCGTCGCAGGACAAGGCGCTGGAGAAGATCGGCGCCGCCTTCGACGGCCACACCCAGCACTTCGAGTGGCTGCATTGCCGCCACGACGGCACGCCCTTCGATGCCGAGGTCACCCTCAACGTCGTCCACCTGCACGGCGAGCCGCACCTGCTGGCGACCGTGCGCGACACCAGCGAACGCAAGCGCGCCGAGGCCGAGCTCGCCCGCAACCGGCAGGCGCTCGAACAGCGCAACGAAAGCCTGCGGCTGATCAATCGCCTGTCCACGCGACTGCACGGCGCGCTGGAGACCGAGGACATCCTGGCGATCACCGTCGAGGCGCTGCTGGGCCTGGAACCCGCGCCGACGGTGCTGCTGTCCCTGCTGGAGCCCACTTCCGGCACGCTCCATGTCGTTGCCTGCGAAGGACCGCTCGCGCTGCCCGATCCGCAGGCGGTGGCGGCGAGCCTGCACGCAGCGGCCCTGGAGGCGCCGCTGGTGGTGCACGACACGGGCGGCGACGGTCCGGCATCCGTGGTCGCCGCCGGCTTCGGCGCGGTGCTCGCCGGCGCCCTGCGCTATCGCGAGCGCCCGCTCGGCACCATCGCGCTGCTGTATGCGCGGCCGCGCGCCATCGCCGAACTCGAGCGCGATGCCTTCGTCGCCGTCGCCAACACCGTGGCCTCCGCGCTCGCCAGTGCGCAACACGTGGATGGGCTGGAGTACCTGGCCCACCACGACAGCCTGACCGGCCTGCCGAACCGCATGTTCCTGCACCGCGAGTTCGAGGAGATGCTGGCGGCCCCCGGCGCCTCGGGACGCGGCGCCGCCTTGTTGCTGCTCGACCTGGATCGCTTCAAGGAAATCAACGACACGCTCGGCCACCCGGTGGGCGATCGGCTGCTGCAGCAGGTCGGGCCGCGCCTGGAGAGCGTGCTGGAGCGTAGCCTCGGGCACGGGGCGGGCGTGCTCTGCCGGCTCGGCGGCGACGAGTTCGCGCTGCTGCTGCCCGGCCGCGACGATCCGCCCACGCTGCGTGCGCTCGGGGCCGAACTGCTGGTCGCGCTGCGCAAACCCTTCGTGGTGGATGGCATGCAGTTGCTGGTGGACGCGAGCCTGGGCCTGGCTTTCTTCCCGGTGGACGGCGCCGACAGCAACGCGCTGCTGCGCAGCGCCGACGTCGCCATGTACGAGGCCAAGCGCAAGGGCGGCGGCATCGCCGTGTACGACCGCGGCCTGGACCAGAATTCGCCGGAGCGCCTGGGCCTGATCGCCGACCTCAACGAAGCGATCCGCGCCGACCAGCTGCAACTGCATTACCAGCCGCGCCGCGAACTGCGCGGCAATCGCATCGTCGGTTTCGAGGCCCTGCTGCGCTGGCAGCACCCGCGCCTGGGCCTGCTGGAACCCGAGGCCTTCCTCGCGCAGGCGGAGCTGAGCGAGACCATCCACCCACTCACCGACCGCGTGCTCGAACTGGCGGTGGCCCAGCTCCAGGCCTGGTCCCGCGCCGGTCATCCGCACGAGGTGTCGGTGAACCTGTCGGTGCGCAACCTCATCGACGACCGCTGCCTGCACACGCTCGCCCGCCTCCTGCATGCGAGCGCGGTGGAGCCGTCGCGGCTGGAACTGGAGATCACCGAGACCGCGCTGATGCACGACCCCGAGCAGGTCGCCGCGCGCCTGGACCGCATCGCCGCGCTCGGCGTGCGCATCAGCGTGGACGACTACGGCACCGGCTACTCCTCGCTGGGTTACCTTCATCGCCTGCCGATCCACGCGCTGAAGATCGATCGCCTTTTCGTCAGCGGCATGTGCCAGGGCGAGCATGACGCGATCATCGTGCGCTCGACCATCGCGCTCGCGCACAGCCTGGGCCTGGCGGTCGTCGCCGAGGGCGTGGAGGACGCCGCCACCGAGGCGCTGCTGCGGACCATGGGCTGCGACCAGGTGCAGGGCTACTGGCTGTCGCGGCCCCTGCCCGCCGCGGAACTCGGCCCCTTCCTCAGCGGCAGCTGAAGCGCGGCCGCCCGGCTGGCCCTGACGGCCGCTGGCAAGCGGCCGCTTCTGCCACAATCCCCGCTTCCCCGAACGACCCCGACGCATGGATCACCTGCTCGCCGACCTGCTGCTCGGCCTCATCGAAGGCATCACCGAATTCCTGCCGATCTCCAGCACCGGCCACCTGCTGAT
>CAMPGW010000007.1 GCA_946885735.1 uncultured Gammaproteobacteria bacterium | reverse complement strand
ACGCCCGCACAAATTTCCTGCGCACACTGTCAAAGATCTTTACATCAACCCCCGGGGCGTTTCGCTCTCCGGAGTGGCCCAGGCTTTTCGCCCGACCGAGCCGCACATTATAGGGCTGTTCTCGTGACCGTCAATAGCCGGTGACGCACATTTCCCAATCCCGCCTTCGCGCCTCGTTCGACGAGTGTTCCAGCGGGTCGGCTAGTTTACACAAGATTCAGAGCCGTGCAAAACCCCGAGATCAGCCGCCAGGCAGCAGCCGGACCCGCGCGAAGCCGCGCTTTCCAAGCTGAAGCAGCAGTTGGCTGCCGGGCCGGAACAGCCGCTCGCGGTCCTCGACCACCTCGCCGTCCACCCGCACCGCCCGCTCGGCGATCTTGCGGGCGGCCTCGGCACCGGAAGCGGCCAGGCCGGCGGCCCGCAGCAGGCCGGCCAGGCGCATGCCCTCGGCGGGCACCGGAACGTCCCGGACCGGCAGGTCGGACGGCACCGCGCCGCCACGCACGCGCTCGTGCCACTGCATGGTCTCCGCCTCGCCCGCCCCGGGGCCGTGGAAGCGGTCGACCAGTTCGCGGGCGAGCTCGAGTTTGAAGTCGCGGGGATTGGCGCCTCCGGCGACCGCCTCGCGCATGCGGGCGATGTCGGCCAGCGACTTCTCGAACGAGAGCAGGGTGAACCACCGCCACATCAGCTCGTCGGAGATCGACATGGTCTTGCCGAAGATGTCGCGAGCGGGTTCGTTGATGCCGATGTAGTTGCCGAGCGACTTGCCCATCTTGTTCACGCCGTCCAGGCCCTCGAGCAGCGGCATGGTGAGCACGATCTGCGGCGGCTGGCCCGCCTGCGCCTGCAGCGCGCGGCCCATCAGCAGGTTGAACTTCTGGTCGGTGCCGCCCAGTTCGACGTCGGCCTTGAGCGCCACCGAGTCATGGCCCTGCACCAGCGGGTAGAGGAATTCGTGGATGGCGATCGGCTGCTGCGCGGCATAGCGCTTGGCGAAGTCGTCGCGCTCGAGCATGCGCGCGACGGTGTGCTGGGCGGCGAGCTTGATCATGTCGGCGGCGGTCATGGCGCCGAACCACTCGGAGTTGAAGCGCAGCTCGGTGCGCTCGCGGTCGAGCACCTTGAACACCTGGTCGGCGTAGGTCTCGGCGTTGGCCAGCACGTCCTCGCGAGTCAGTGGCTTGCGGGTCACGTTCTTGCCGGTGGGGTCGCCGATCATCCCGGTGAAGTCGCCGATCAGGAAGATGACCTGGTGGCCGAGGTCCTGGAACTGCCGCATCTTGTTCAGCAGCACCGTGTGGCCCAGGTGCAGGTCGGGCGCGGTCGGGTCGAAACCGGCCTTGACCCGCAGCGGCCGTCCAAGCTTGAGGCGCGCCTCGAGTTCGTCGAGCTTGAGGATCTCGTCGGCGCCGCGGCCGATGGTTTCTAGCGCAGAGGCGATGTCGGTCATGACGGGGCAGGGGCCGGAAGTGGAAGATCACGCGCGTTTTCGTGCGCGCGACGTTAATTGGGAGTTAATCGCCGGGCCAAAAAAGCCAGCCTCGACAAGGGTTTGACGCACGTATTTAAGTCTGGTTATGGTACCGCGTCCCGACCCGGCGGGACGATTCGCGGAGCCTTGCTTGAACCATCCCCCCACCGAGTCCGCGCGCAAATCGTCGCACGAACGCCTGCTGCTCGCCGGCCTGTACGGCGTCATCGCCGCCGGCCTGATCGCCATCGTCCCCGGGGTCGCGCAGTCCCTGCGCGCGCCACAGGTCGCCCCGCCCGCCCGCATTTCGCTCGCGCTGCCGCTGCCAAAGGCCCGCGAGCTCGGCGTCGCCACGCGCTCCGGCTGGCAGTTCGTGCGGGTACGCAGCGGCGAAACCCTGGGCATCGTCTTCGAACAGATGAAGCTGCCGGCCAAGCTGATGCACCGGCTGCTCGACGAGACCTCGGCGCGCTCCGCGCTGGTCCAGTTGCGCGAGGGCCAGGAACTGGCCTTCGAGATCGACGGCGACGGCCAGCTCAAGACCCTGCGCTTCGACCGCGACGCGGGCAGCCGGATCGACCTGAAGGTGGACGGCGACCGCATCGAGGAGAAGGTCCAGCTTCGCCCGATCGAGCGTCGTGTCGAAATTGCCGCCGGCACCATCTCCAGCTCGCTGTACCGTGACGGCGCGCGCGCCGGGCTCACCCCGGGCGCGATCAATGGCATGGCCAACATCTTCAAGTACGACATCGACTTCGTGGCCGACGTGCGCGACGGCGATACCTTCCAGGTCGTGTACGAGGACCTGTGGCGCGAGGGGCAGCGGGTGGGGAGCGGCGACATCATCGGCGCGACCTTCACCAACCGCGGCAAGCGCTACACCGCCTTCGCCTTCCAGCGCGACGGCAAGACCGAGTATTTCGACGGCAGCGGCCGGCCGCTGCGCAAGACGCTGATGCGCATCCCGATCGAGTTCGCCCGGCTTTCGTCCACCTTCGGCATGCGCCGGCATCCGGTGCTCGGCCGCATGCGCGCGCACAAGGGCGTGGACTACGCGGCCCGGTCGGGGACGCCGATCATGGCGGCCGGCGACGGCAAGGTCGCCTTCGCCGGGTGGAAGAGCGGCTACGGGCGCGCGGTCATCATCGACCACGGCCAGGGCCGCAGCACGCTGTACGGCCACCTCTCGGCCTGGGGCAAGTACAAGCAGGGCACGCGCGTCTCGCAAGGCAGCACGATCGGCTTCGTCGGGATGAGCGGCTTGGCCACCGGCCCGCACCTGCACTACGAATTCCGCATCAACGGCAAGCAGGTCAACCCGCTGACGGTCACGATGCCCAAGCCGGTCCCGTTGTCGGGCGCCGAGCTGGCGCGCTTCCGCGCCGCCACCGCACCGGCGGTGGCCAAGCTGATGGCGGTCGAGAAGAACACGCGCCTGGCTTCGCGCTGAGGCATGGACGAGGGCCTGTACATCGGGCTCATGTCGGGCACCAGCGTGGACGGCATCGATGCGGCGCTGGTGCGCTTCGGCGCGCAACCGCAGGTTCTTTGCGCACGCACCACTCCGCTCGAGGCCGGGCTCGCGGCCGAGGTGCTGCGGCTTTCGCAGGCCGACGCGCACATCCACCTCGACGAGTTGGGGCGGCTCGACACCGCGCTTGGACAGGCGCTGGCGCAGGCCGCGCTCGAGCTGATCGCCGGCGTCGGCGACGCCGAGATCGTCGCGATCGGCTCGCACGGCCAGACGCTGCGGCACGCGCCCACGGGTCCGCACCCCTTCACCCTGCAACTGGGCGACGCCAACATCATCGCCGAGCGCACCGGGCTGACCACCGTGGCGGACTTCCGCCGCCGCGACGTTGCCGCGGGCGGACAGGGCGCGCCCCTGGTTCCCGCCTTCCATGCGTCGGTGTTCGGCAGCCCGATGGAAGACCGCGCGGTGCTCAACCTGGGCGGCATCGCCAACCTCACGCTGTTGCCCGCGCAGGGCGTCGTGCTCGGTTTCGATACCGGGCCCGGCAACGGCCTGATGGATGCATGGGCGCTGCGCCATAACGGCGTGCGTTTCGACCGCGGCGGCGCGCTTGCGGCCGCCGGCAGCGTGGACCCGAACTTGCTCGAGGCCCTGCTCGCAGAGCCCTGGCTGGCATCGGCCCCGCCCAAGAGCACCGGCCGCGATCTCTTCAATGGGCAATGGCTGGACGTACGGTTGGGCGGACGCCTGCGGGAAATCGCCGACGTGCAGGCGACCTTGTGCCGCTTCACCGCGGTCAGCGTCATGGATGCGTTGCAGCGGGCCATGCCGGGCTGCCGGCGACTGCTGGTCTGCGGAGGCGGCGTGCACAACCCGGTCCTGCAAGCGGAACTGGCGGCACGCTGGCCGGGCCTGGTCATCGAGTCGACCGCCGCGCACGGACTGGACCCGGACTTCGTCGAGGCGGTGGCCTTCGCCTGGCTGGCGCGGGAAACCCTGGCCGGACGCCCGGGCAATCTGCCCGAGGTCACCGGCGCGCGCGGGCCGCGCGTGCTGGGCGCGATCCACGCCGCTGGCGGGGTCTAGCCGGGCTTGGATTTGCCCGGCTCGTCGATCAGGTATTGCGGGGCGTCGTCGGGCAGGCCGCTGAAGGCCTGCATCGCCTCGTTGAAGGCGCGCGTTTCCTCGTCATCCCAGGAGCCGAGCAGGCGCGCGATGTCGCCAGGCACGGGCGCCGGCTCGGGCTCGCTCAAGCCCAGGGCCTGCTTGATCAGGTGCAGGATGACGTCGTTGAGCGGCCAGCCGCGCTGGCGCGCCATCTCCTTGATGCGCTCGGCCACCCGCTCATCGATGTCGCGCAACAGGAAGTCGGCCATGCCTTCGCTAACGGGCCGAACAGGGCGGCCTTCGCGGCAAGATTACCCCCGACGCCCGCGCTCGGGAAGCGGTCCGGTCGCCGCGGCGGGATCCACCGCCGCGTCCATTTGCCCCAGCGACTGCTCGATCAATCCGGCCCGCAACATGAACAGGTACAGGAACACGCCGGGCAGCGCCGCCACGAAGGTGAGCACGTAGAACTGCACGTAACCCATCGACTCGATCAGCGCCCCCGCGGTGGTGCCGGTCAGCAGGCGGCCGACCACGCTGGCGGCCGCCGACAGCAGCGCGAACTGCGTGGCGGTGAACGAGAGGTTGCACAGCGCGGACAGGTAGGCCACCACCACCACGCCACCGATGCCGCTGGCGATGTTCTCGAAGCCGATCGCGAAGCCGAGCAGCGAATTGGAGTGACCGGCGGCGGCCAGGCCGGCGAAGCTCAGGTTGGAAATCGCCATCAACAGCAGCGAGACCAGCACCGAGCGCTTCATGCCCATCTGCGCATAGAGCGCGCCGCCGATGAAGATGCCGATCAGGTAGGCGAAGAAGCCCAGGCCGACGTCCCAGGTGGCGATCTCCTCGTTGCTGAAGCCCAGGTCGTTGAGCAGCAGGCGGATGGTGAGGTTGGCCAGGGTATCGCCGATCTTGTGCAGCAGCACGAACAGCAGCACCAGCAGCGCGCCACGCCGTTGCAGGAATTCGCTCAACGGGCCGATGACGGCCTGCCAGGCCTGGCCGAATCCGCGGCGGGTGGCCACCACGATGCGGCGCGGCGGTTCGCCGAGCACCAGTCCGGTGAGCATCGCCGGCAATGCGAAGAACGCGCACAGCAGGTAGGCGCGCGTCCAGTCGCCGCGCGTCGCCACGTAGAGCGCCAGCGAGCCGGCGGCGACCGAGCCGATCCGCCAGCCGTACTGCGACATGCCCGAACCGACGCCGAGCTGCTCGGGCTTGAGCGTCTCGATGCGATAGGCGTCGATGACGATGTCGAAGGTCGCGCCGGCGAAGCCGACCGCCACCGCGGCCATCGCGAAGGTGGTCAGGCTGGCGCGCGGGTCGAGCACGCCGAGCCAGCCGACCGCGAGCATCACCAGCAGTCCGGAAAACACCAGCCAGGACACGCGCTGGCCGAGCCGGCCGAGCAGGGGCAGCCGCAATCCGTCCACCGCCGGCGCCCACAGGAACTTGAAGTTGTAGACCAGGAAGGCCAGCGAGAAGGCGGTAACGCTCTTCTTGTCGATGCCGTCCTGGGCCAGCCGCGTGGTCAGCGTTGCGCCGAGCATCGCGTACGGGAAGCCGGACGACATGCCCAGCAGCAGGGCGGCGAGCGGTTCCTTCTGCAGGTAGGCTCGAAGTCCCGCGGGCAGCCGCGCCAGACCGCCAGCCTCGTCGCTCATTCGAACTCCACCGTGTAGGGCGCGTGGTCGGAGAATCGCGGCTCGCGGCAGATTGCGCAAGCCTTCAGGCGCCCGCGCAGGTTCGGGCTCACGACCTGGTAGTCGATGCGCCAGCCCACGTCCTTGGCGCGCGCCGCGCCGCGCTGGCTCCACCAGGTGTAGTCCTGCCCTTCCGGGCGCAGGTGGCGGTAACTGTCCACCCAGCCATGCTCGCCGAACAGGCTGCCCAGCCAGGCGCGCTCTTCGGGAAGGAATCCGGAGTTCTTCTGGTTCGACTTGGCGTTGCGGATATCCATCGCGGTATGGGCGATGTTCCAGTCCCCGCAGATCACGTACTGGCGGCCGGTGTCGCGCCACTGGTTGAAGATCGGCAGGATCCGGTCCATCACCTGGAACTTGAATTGCTGGCGCTCCTCCTTCGAGGATCCCGACGGCAGGTAGAGCGAGACCACGCTCAGGTCGCCGAAGCGCGCCTCCAGGTAACGGCCCTCCTCGTCGAACTCGGGCCAGCCGATGCCGGTGAGCACCGAATCGGGCTCGATGCGGCTGTAGATGGCCACGCCGGAATAGCCCTTGCGGGTGCTGGCGTCGCGGAACCAGGCGCGGTAGCCGGCGGGCCGGAAGCATTCTTCCGCCAGCTGGTGTTCCTGCGCCTTGGTCTCCTGGATGCACAGCACGTCGGCGTCCTGGGTGGCGAACCAGTCGAAAAAACCCTTGCTGGCGGCCGAGCGCAGCCCGTTGGCATTGAAACTGATGATCTTCACGATGGCCCGTGTGTTGCGAACGTGGGCGCTAGCCTAGCGCAGCGCGGGCGCGGCGTGCCGACGCGCCGCGACTGCGGCACAATCGCAGGCTGGATCCACGGGGCGGGCGAATGCAGGAGCACCAACGCGAATTTCTCGACCTGGCCGTCGAACGGCAGGTGCTGCGCTTCGGTCGGTTCACGCTCAAGTCCGGGCGCGAAAGTCCCTACTTCTTCAACGCCGGGCGCTTCGACTCCGGCGCCGCCCTGGCCCGCCTGGGCCGTTGTTATGCGCGCACGATCGAGACGTCGGGGCTGGAGTTCGACATGTTGTTCGGCCCGGCCTACAAGGGCATCGCCCTGGCTACCGCCGCGGCGGTGGCACTCGCCGAGGGTGGCCGCGACGTGCCGCTGGCCTTCAATCGCAAGGAGGCCAAGGCGCATGGCGAGGGCGGTTCGCTGATCGGCGCGCCGCTGTCCGGCCGCGTACTGGTGGTGGACGACGTGATCACCGCGGGCACGGCGATCCGGGAATCCATCGAGATCATCCGCGCCGCCGGCGCGGTGGCCTGCGGCGTGGTGATCGCGCTCGACCGCCAGGAACGCGGTCAGGAAGGCGCACGCTCGGCTGCCGAGGAGGTGACCGCCGCCTTCGGCCTGCCGGTGGTGGCGATCGCCGGGCTCGATGAACTGCTGGAATTCGCCGACGACCGGCCCGACCTGTCCGAGCACAAGCCCGCCCTGATGGCGTATCGTGCCCGCTACGGCAGCCGGCCGGCAGACTGAACGTGCGGACGTGGCAAGCATGAAGCGATCGACCCTGACCCTGGCCGTGCTGGCCGCCCTGCTCGCCGCGGCCACCGCCGTTGCGCAGGACAAGAAGAGCGACGGCCCGAAGCTGTACCGCTGGGTGGACAAGCAAGGCAAGGTGCACTTCGACCAGGCGCTGCCGCCGGAAGCGGTCGAGCAGGCCCGCACCGAATTCAATACCGCCACCGGCCGCACCCTCGGCACGGTCGATCGCGCCCTCACCGACGCCGAACGCCAGGCCTTGGCCGACGCCGCGACGGCGGCGGCGCAGGCGCAGGCCGCCGCGCTGGAGCAGAAGCGCCAGGAAGACATCATGATGGCCAGCTATGCCACCGAGTTCGACCTGCGTCGTGCCTATGGCGAGCGGATTGCCCTGCTGCAGATGACGATCGAATCCACCGACGTCAGCATCCGCAGCCTCGGCGAGAACCTGGCCACCGTGCTCGCCCAGGCCTCGGATACCGAGTTGTCGGGGCGGCGCGTGCTCGACGATCGTGCCGCGACCATTCGCGAGATGCACACCGAGAAGGTCAAGCAGCAGGCCCTGCAGGCCAACCGTCGCGCCGACCTGGCAGCGCTGAATGCGGAGTTCGCGCGCATGCTCAGCCGGTACCGGCAGTTGCGCGGCGCGACCGCAGCCGCGGCGACGCCTGCCTCGGGCGCCTGAGCGCCCACCGACGGCCGCCCCGGCGGCCGCGACCTCAGAAGGGCAGGGCCAGGCCTGGCGCCGCGGCCAGCAGCTGTTCCTTGAACACCGCCTGCACCCGCGCCAGCGACTGCGCGTCCTTGGCGTCGAAGCGCAACACCAGGCAGGGCGTCGTGTTGGAGGCGCGCACCAGGCCCCAGCCGTCGGGCCAGTCGGCGCGCACGCCATCGATCGTCGACAGGCGCGCACCTTCGAACTTCGCCTTGGCGACGAACTCCTCGATCAGCCGGTACTGCTCGCCCTCGGCGACCTTCACCTTGATTTCCGGCGTGGACACGCCCTTGGGCAACTCGGCGAACAGCGTCTCGGCATCATCCGGGGAGGCGGCCAGGATCTCCAGCAGCCGCGCCGCCGCGTACAGGCCGTCGTCGAAACCGTACCAGCGCTCGCGGAAGAAGAAGTGCCCGCTCATCTCGCCGGCCAGCTCGGCCTCGGTTTCCTTCATCTTCGCCTTCACCAGCGAGTGCCCGGTCTTCCACATCAGCGGGCTGCCGCCGTGGCGCAGGATGTGGGTGGCGAGGTGGCCCGTGCACTTGACGTCGTAGATCACGCACGCGCCCGGGTTGCGCTCGAGCACGTCCGCGGCGAACAGCATCAGCAGGCGATCGGGATAGATGATCTCGCCGGTTTTGGTGACCACGCCGAGGCGGTCGCCGTCGCCGTCGAGCGCCAGCCCGATGTCGGCGTTCACCCGCTGCACGACGTTGATCAGGTCCTGCAGGTTCTCCGGTTCGCTGGGGTCCGGGTGGTGGTGCGGGAAGGTCCCGTCCACCTCGCAGTACAGCGGCTCGACCTCGGCGCCGATCGCGGCGAGCAGCTCGGGCGCGATCGCGCCGGCGACGCCGCTGCCGCAGTCGATGACCACCTTGAGGCGACGCTCGATCTGGATGTCGCCGGCGATGCGGTCGATGTAGTCGGGCTTGATGTCGCGGATCGAAAGCAGGCCCGGCTGGTCGCCGCGGAACAGGCGATTTTCGGCGATGCGCACGTACAGGTTCTGGATCGCCTCGCCGGACAGCGTCTCGCCATCCACCACGATCTTGAAGCCGTTGTAGTCGGGCGGATTGTGGCTGCCGGTGACGGAAACGCAGCAGCCGGTGCGCAGGTGGAAGCTGCCGAAGTAGGCCATCGGCGTCGGCACCTGGCCGATGTCGGTGACCTCGCGGCCGGCCTTGCGCAGGCCCTCGATCAGCGCGGACGCCATCTCCGGCGAGGACAAGCGCCCGTCGCGACCGACCACGATCGCGCGCTGGCCCTTCTCCTGCATCAGCGAACCGATGGCCTGGCCGATCATGCGGGCGATGTTGGCGTCGAGGGTCTGGCCGACGATGCCGCGGATGTCGTAGGCGCGGAAGATGCTGCGGTCGAGCGTGAGGCCGGGCTCGGCCGCCGTCTCGGACGCCGCGCGCACCACCTTGGCCACTTCGGGCGCGGCGATCTGTCCCGAGCTTTGCAGTTCGGCCAGGGTCATCTCCGTCGGCTTGGCGACCGGGGCGATCGCGCCAGACTGCAGCGCGGCGCGGCGCTTGCCCCACCACAGCAATCCCGCGGCCAGGGCGCCGAACAGCAGCGCCATGCCGAATTCGCCCAGGCCGCCCAGGCCGAACGCACCGGCCACGACCGGCGGGGCGACCGAGACCACCCGCCAAGGCGTGCCCGGTACCGGCACCGCGCCTTCTTCGGCGCGGAAGCGCAGTTCTTCGGTGACGCCGGACTCCACCACGTTATGGCTCCCCTGGCGCAGGGCCAGGTAGGCGCCGGACGGGGCCGCGTCCTTGACCTGGTCCGTCCACGCCGCGAGCGGCAGGCGGGCGTAGGCCACGGCCAGTGCACGCCCTTCCTCCACGACCGGAAAGGCCACGCCGACGCGCGCGCCGCCGGCGTCCTTCACCACGGCGATGACCGGTGCATCGGCACTGAGCGCGGACTCGAGCAGCCCGAGCTTGCCGTAGCCGAAGGCGTCCGGATTGGCGTAGGCCGTCGCCAGGTCGGTGGCATGCAGCTCCACGGCTTCGGCGCCCTTCAAGGTTTCGGCGACGACGTGGCGGGCCGCATCGGCATCGCTGTTCTTGGCGGCGTTGATCATGGCCACGCGCAAGCGCAGTTGCGTGGCCTTGCGCAGGGTTTCGTCGACCATCGGCTTGAGTTCGCCCGCGACCTCGGTGCGGCTCTGCTCGGTCCGCGCGTCCAGGCGCGCCGACGACCAGCTGCGCCAGCCGTTCCAGGCTTGCCACAGCGCGGCCAGCACCAGCAGGCCGGCCACCAGCGGCAACAGCGAGCTGGCCTTGAGCGATTTCACGTCGAATCCGAGTTGCATTGACAGTCCTCGTTGGGGCGCGTCAACGCAGCCCGGTATGGCCGAAGCCACCGGCGCCGCGCGCGCTTTCCTCGAATTGTTCCACGATGCGGAAGCCGGCGCGAACGACCGGCATCAACACCAGCTGGGCGATGCGGTCGCCGGGCGTGACGACTTGCGGCGCCTGGCCGCGATTCCACAGGCTGACCATCAGCGGGCCCTGGTAGTCGGCGTCGATCAGCCCGACCAGGTTGCCCAGGACCAAGCCCTGGCGGTGGCCGAGCCCGGAACGCGGCAGGATCACCGCGCACAGGCCCGGATCGCCCAGGTGGATGGCCATTCCGGTCGGCACCAGTTGCGCCTCGCCCGGGGCCAGCGTGAGCGGCGCATCGCAGAGCGCGCGCAGGTCCATGCCGGCCGAGTGGGCCGTTGCGTAGCCGGGGAGCGGAAACTCGCGGCCCAGCCGCGGGTCGAGGATCTTCAGGTCGATCTGCCGCATCAGGCCCCCAGCCGTTCGACGACCAGGGCCAGCAGGGCGCGTGCGACGCCCGACTTGGGCTGGCGCGCGATGTCACGCCGGCCGTCGGCGGTGAAGACGGCCAGGGCGTTGTCCTCGGCCTCGAAGCCGAGGCCGTCGCCGACGGCGTTGGCGGCGATCATGTCGACGCGCTTGCGCGCGAGCTTGTCGAGCGCCTGCGCCTCCAGGTCGCCGGTCTCGGCGGCGAAGCCGACGACCAGGCGCGGTCGCCGTGGATGGACGGCGACCTCCGCCAGGATGTCCGGCGTCGGCACGAGGTCCAGTACCGGAGCGCCCGCCGACTTCTTGAGCTTGCCCGTCGCCACCTGCGCCGGCATGAAGTCGGCGACGGCGGCGGCGCCGATGTAGGCGTCCTGGCCCGGGAGCGCGGCCAGGACGGCGCGGTGCATCTCGGTGGCGCGGCGGACGTCGATCCGGGTAACCCGCGGCGGCGTCGGCAGCGACACCGGCCCGGCCACCAGGGTGACGTCCGCACCTTGGCGGGCGGCCTCGGCGGCCAGGGCGAAACCCATCTTCCCCGAGCTGCGGTTGCCGATGAAGCGCACCGGGTCGATGTCCTCGAAGGTGGGACCGGCGCTGATCAGGATCCGTCGCCCCGCCAGCGCACCGGGCGCCTGCAGGGCCATCAGGATTTCCATCGGCTCGAGCATCCGGCCGGCACCGACGTCGCCACAGGCCTGGTCGCCGATGCCGGGACCGAGCACCTGCGCGCCGCGCTCGACCAGGCGGGCGAGGTTGGCCTGGGTCGCCGGGTGGGCCCACATCTGCTGGTTCATCGCCGGCGCCAGGGCCAGCGGCGCCGCGCTGGCCAGGCACAGGGTGCCGAGCAGGTCGCCGGCCAGGCCCGCGGCCAGCCGCGCGATCGCGTCGGCACTGGCGGGCGCGACCAGGATGCGGTCGGCCCAACGCGCCAGCTCGATGTGGCCCATGGCGGCCTCGGCGTCTTCGTCCCACAGCGAACTGCGCACCGGATGGCCGGTGAGGGCCTGGAAGGTCATCGGGCTGACGAAACGGGCCGCGGACTCGGTCATCACCACCCGCACGTCCGCGCCCGCGTCCTGCAGGCGACGGGCCAGGTCGGCCGCCTTGTAGGCGGCGATCCCCCCGGTCACTCCCAACACGATCCGCTGACCGGCCAGTGCTTCCATCGCGCCCCTGATGCCCTCGTCGAATGCGGCCTAGCTTACCCGAAGCGCCGCATTTTCCCGACGCCGCGCACGTTTGCGGCGGGCCACGCTGGACGCCTCCCATCACGGTGACGCCCATGCATATCCGAGACTGGCCCGAGGACGAGCGTCCCCGCGAGAAACTCGCAGCCCGCGGCGCCGCGGCCCTGTCGGACGCCGAACTGCTGGCCATCTTCATCGGCAGCGGGCCGCGCGGACGCAGCGCGGTCGACCTGGGCCGCGAGCTGCTGCAACCGGCCGGGCTGCGCGGCTTGCTCGACCGGCCCGTCGCCGAACTGGCGCGACTGCACGGCCTCGGCCCGGCCCGCGCCTGCGCGCTGGCGGCCGCCCTCGAGCTCGGCACGCGCCACCTGGGCCAGCAGCTTCAGCGGGGCGAGGCATTGGCCGATCCGGACCAGGCGGGCACGTACTTCCAGCGCAAGCTGCGGCCGCTGCCGCACGAGGTCTTCGCCTGCCTGTTCCTGGACACGCGCCACCGCGTCCTGGCTTACGAGGAGTTGTTCCGCGGCACCCTGGACGGCTCCGAGGTGCACCCACGCGAGGTGGCCCGCCGCTGCCTGGCGCACAACGCCGCCGCGGTCATCTTCGGGCACAACCATCCGAGCGGGAACCCGGAGCCGAGCGCGGCCGACCGGGCGGTCACCGCGCGGCTGAAGCAGGCCCTGGCATTGGTGGAGGTGCGCGTGCTGGATCACTTCGTGGTGGGCGACGGGCCGCCGACCTCGATGGCGCGGCGGGGCTGGGTCTGAGCGGCACTGGCCCGGCGCGGGCGTTGCGGCATACTGCCGCCGTCATCCCGGCGCCTGGCGGCCCACGTGCTCCTCGGTTACTCCCGACTGTATGCGCCCGACGCCGTCGAGCAGGCCCTGCCCGACGCGGCCGCCGCCGTCGCGCTGCTTGGCGAGCAGCGACCGGCCGTCCTGTCGGGGCTGGGGGAGGTCGCGCGCCGTCACGGCCGGGACGCCCGGGCGCTCGACGCCGCACTGCTCGGCGCCGCCCGGCTCGGCCTGCGCCACGGCGGCCTCGGCGGCGACTTCCACGCCTACCACAACGAAGGCCACGTGCTCGATGTCGGCCACCGCCGCTTGTTGCGCCTGATGGCGGCGCTCGGGGAATCGGGCCCGGAAGCCGCAGACGTGGACCTGCTGCTGGTCTTCGCCGCCTGCCACGACCTGCGCCAGCGCGAAACCGTGGACGTGCCCGGCCCGGTGGGGGGCAACGAGGCGGCCAGTGCGGCGGAAGCCATGCGCATCCTGGAGTCCTGCGGCTTCCGCCCCGAACTCGACCGGGCGCAGTTCGTCGCCCTCGAACTGATGATCGCCGGCAGCACCTTCGACGCACGGCCGGCCGAGTCGCTGCCGGAGCACGAACCGATCGGCAACGACGACCTGCCGGCGCTGGTCGGCGGTTCGCTGGCGCGCAGCCTGGGCGCCTGGCTCGACACCGGGCTGCCCGGCTGGCGGACCGACGCCGATGCCCGCCGCGGTGAACGGCTCGGCCGGCTGGCGGCGGACCTGGACACGGCCAATGTCGGCGAGACCTTCCCGCAGCTGTGCGAGACCGCCATCCAGCTGTGCCACGAACGCGAAATGCGCTGCGGGCGCGACCTCGGGTCGGCCGCCGCCGCCCTGCCCTGCCTGGACTTCCTCGGGCCGGGCCAGGACCGCTATTTCAACGACCTGCACCGATTCAGCTCGCGCGAGGGCGAACGCGTGTTCGGGCCGATGAAGCGCGAGAACGGCCCGCGGGTGCGTTCGACGACCGCGACCCTGCTGGCGGGATTCGCGGACCGGCCGCCCGCGTCGGGTCGGGAGGTGGTGGCGGCCTTCGCGGGCTTGACCGGGGCGGGCCCGGGTTGATCCGCTGCCGGGGCAGGGGTCGCGCCGCGCTACAATAGGCGGCTCTGTCCACGTGAATCCCGTCCTGTGAAAGAGCATCTGCGTGAGTTGGTCGCCCAGTCGCTGCTGGACCTGCGCCGCCAGGGGCGCCTGCCCCAGGACTTGCCCACGCCCGACTACGTGATCGAGCGGACGCGGTCGCGCGAGCACGGCGACTACGCCACCAACATCGCCCTGTTGCTCGCCAAGCCGGCGGGCATGAAGCCGCGCGAGCTGGCCGAGGCGCTGGTGGAAAACTTCGGCGAGACCCAGCACGTCTCCAAGGTGGAGATCGCCGGTCCCGGCTTCATCAACTTCCGCATCTCGCAGCCGTGCCGGCTGGCGACGGTGCGGCGCGTGTTCGAGCTCGGCGCCGAGTATGGCCGCCAGCCAGCCGCCTCGCGCGAATCGGTGACGGTCGAGTTCGTCTCGGCCAACCCCAACGGCCCGCTGCACGTCGGCCACGGCCGAGGCGCCGCCTATGGCGCCTCGGTCGCCAACCTGCTCGAGGCCGCCGGCCACACCGTGCAGCGCGAGTACTACGTCAACGACGCCGGCCGACAGATGGACATCCTCGCGGTCAGCGTGTGGTTGCGCTACCACGAGCTGTCCGGCGTGGCGGTGCGCTTCCCCGACAACGGCTACAAGGGCGACTACGTCTCCGAGATCGCCCGTGCGCTGCGCGCCCGCGAGGGCGATCGGCTACGCCGCAATGCCATCGAGATCACCGACGGCCTGCCGGCCGACGAGGGCGAGGGTGGCGACAAGGAGCTGCACGTGGACGCGCTGATCGCCCGCGCCCGCCAGCTGCTCGGCGCGGCGGACTACCGCGTGGTCTTCGACGCCGGCCTGTCCTGGTGCCTGGCCGACATCCGCAACGACCTGTCCGGTTTCGGCGTGGTGCACGACACCTTCTTCAGCGAGCGCTCGCTGGCCACCGACGGCTACGTGCAGCGCGCGATCGACACACTGCGCGCCGGCGGCCACCTGTTCGAGCAGGATGGCGCGACCTGGTTCCGCGCCACCAGTTTCGGCGACGACAAGGACCGCGTGGTGATCCGCGAGAACGGCGCCACCACCTACTTCGCCTCCGACCTGGGCTACCTGCTGTCGAAGTTCGAACGTGGCTTCGACCGCGCGCTGTACGTGCTCGGCGCCGACCACCATGGCTACATCGCGCGACTGAAGGCGGCGGCGCAGGGCCTGGGCCTGGACCCGGCGCGCATCGAGATCCAGCTGGTGCAGTTCGCGATCCTGTATCGCGGGCAGGTGCGCGTGCAGATGTCGACGCGCGCGGGCAGCTTCGTCACCCTGCGCGAATTGCGCGAGGAAGTCGGCACCGACGCGGCACGCTTCTTCTACGTCATGCGCGGCAACGACCAGCACCTGGACTTCGACCTGGAACTGGCCAAGAGCCATTCCAACGATAATCCCGTTTATTACATCCAGTACGCGCACGCGCGCATCGCCAGCCTGTTCCGCCAGCTCAAGGACAAGGGCCTGGGCTACAACGACGGCGCCGCGCTGTCGGCGCGCAAGCTGCTGACCGGCGAGGCCGAGGACGTGCTGCTGGTCGAGCTGATGCGCTTCCCGGAAATGATCGAGGCCGCCGCCAACGGCCGCGCGCCGCAGGTGATGGCGCACCACCTGCGCGACATCGCCGCGGCCTTCCACGCCTTCTACAACGCGCACCCGATCCTCACCGCCGACGAGGAACAGCGCCACGCGCGCCTGGGCCTGTGCAAGGCGACGCAGCTGGTGCTGGCCAACGGCCTGGCGCTGCTCGGCGTGTCGGCGCCGGAGAGCATGTGATGGCGGCGCGTCGGAGCAAGAACCAGGCACGTCGCAGCGGCCGCGCCGGCGGCACGCCGGGCTGGGTGTGGCTGATCGCGGGCCTGGCGCTGGGCGCGGTGGCGTTCGGCGCCCTGCATTACAAGGATCGCTGGCAGCAGCCGGTAAGCACCCTGCCGACACCCGACCCGGCGGCGCGCGTGCGTGGCGGCGGCGCCGAGGAAGTCGCGCCCGAACGGCCCAAGCCCAAGTACGACTTCTACACCCTGCTGCCGGAGAAGGAGGTCGTCATTCCCGATGCCGAGCTCGACGCGCAGGCGCAGGCCGAAGCGCAGGCCCGGCTTCGCGCGGCCGCAGCGGCGGACGCCGCGGCGGCGCAGGCGGCCGCGGGCGGCGAGGCTGCACCCGCGGTCGCGACGGCCGAGCCCGCCGATGCGCCCGCGCCGGCGACGGTGGCAAACGGGGCTCGCTATCTGATCCAGGCCGGCGCCTTCCGCGGCAGTGCCGAAGCCGAGGCCCTGAAAGCGCGCATCGCGCTCGCCGGTGAAATCGCGCGGGTGGAACCCGCGACCATCAACGGACAGACCGTGCATCGCGTCCGGCTGGGGCCGTATCCCGACGCCAGCGCCCTGGCCGCGGCCAAGCAGGCGCTGGCGAGCCACGGCATCACCGCGCAGGCGATCCGGGTCAAGTGACCCGGGTCGACTGATGCGGGTTGACTGATGCGGGTCGACCGATGCGGGTCGACCGATGCGGGTCGACTGATGCGGGTCGATTGATTCGGGTCGAATGAATCCGGCGGCGGCAGTCCGCCGCCTGGCTGCCCTCAGCCTGTCGCGCCCTCGCGCTTGAGCCGGATCAGCGCCGAGGTGTCCTCGTCGCCGAGGCCGCGCGCCATCAGTTCGGCGTAATCGGCGAGCGACTGCTCGATCACGCTGGCGCGGATGCCGGCGGCACGCGCCATCTCGCGCACGATCAGCAGATCCTTGTGCAGCAGCGCCGACTTGAAGCCGGGCCGGAAGTCGTCGGCGAGCATCGTCAGTCCGCGCTTGTCGAGGAACCAGTTGCCGGCCGCGCCCGCTGCGAGCGTCGGCACCAGCTGCTCCGGCGCGAGCCCCAGCTTCTCGCCCAGTGCCAAGCCTTCGCACACGGCTTGGGCGATGCCCGCCACCAGCACCTGGTTCACCGCCTTGGTCGCCTGGCCGCTGCCCGGACCGCCCAGGTGGGTGATGCGCAAGGCATAGGCCTCCAGCGCGGGCCGCGCCCGCTCCAGCACCTCGGCCTCGCCACCGACCATGATCGAGAGCTTGCCGTTGCGCGCGCCCTCCACGCCCCCCGAGACCGGGGCATCGAGGAAGCCGATGCCGCGCCGGGCGAGCCGACGGTGCGCCTCGATGGCGGTGTCGCGCGAGACCGTGGAGTGGTCCACGACCGTGGCGCCGGGCGCGAGCACCTCTTCCAGCGCGTCCACGTTCTGCAGCACGTCGGCGTCGGCCGACACGCACAGCACCACCAGCTCACATTCCTCGAAGTCGGCGGGCGTCGTGGCCGCGGCGACGCCGGCGTGCGCGTCGGCGAAACGCCGCGCCTTGTCCTCGCTGCGATTGCCGACGACGGCCAGCAAGCCCCGCTGGTGCAGGTGGCCGGCCAGCGACTCGCCCATGGCGCCGAGGCCGATGAATCCCGTGCGCATGCGCTTCCCCTTACTCGTGCGTGCTTTCGTGCAGGTAGGTGTAGCCGGTGAGGCCGGCCTCGAGCGCCTCGAGCAGGCGCGAGGATTCGTCCTGCGCCAGGCCCGCGGCCACGACCTTGTCGCGATACGCCGCGCGCAGGTCGTCGAGCTTGTAGCCGACGTAGTCGAGCATCACGTCGGTGGTGTCGCCGCGGCGCTGGCGCACGACCTCATGGCCGCCGTCGGCGGTCATGCGCACGTTGGCGGTGTCGGTGTCGCCGAACAGGTTGTGGATGTCGCCGAGCGTTTCCTGGTAGGCGCCGACCAGGAAGATGCCGAGCCGGTAGCTCTCGCCCGCGCGCGGCGCATGCATGGGCAGCGAGCTGTCGAGCGACTCGGACTCGACGTAGCAGTCGATGCGGCCGTCGGAATCGCAGGTCAGGTCGGCGATCACACCGCGGCGGTCCGGCGCCTCGTCCAGGCGCGCGACCGGCACGATCGGGAACACCTGGTCGATCGCCCACACGTCCGGGATGGACTCGAACACCGAGAAATTCACGAAATACTTGTCCACCAGGCGCTGGTCGAGCTCGTCGAGCGCCTCGCGATGGCTGCGCTCCTCGCCGGTCAGGCGCAGCCGCACCTGGTGGGCGATTGCATAGAACAGGTCGTCGAGCTGCGCGCGCTGCTCGAGCGAGAGTTGACCCAGCGCGTACAGCGCCTGGCCCTCGGAGAGCGCCTGCTGCGCTTCGTGCCAGAGCTCGAGGATCGGGCGGGCGCCCAGTGAGGCGTGGGTCCCGCGCAGGTGGCGCAGCACCGCCGGCTCGCCAGCCTGGGCTGGCGGCACCGATCCCTGGGGGGCGCGTTCGACATCGGAAACGTTCACCACCATCACCGCATGGTGGGCGGTCATCGCGCGGCCGGCTTCGGTGATCATCATCGGTGGCGCCAATCGGTGCTCGGCGCAGGCTTCGGCCAACGGCTGCACCAGGGTGTGGGCGAACTGGTCCAGCCCGTAGTTGACCGAGCAGAACCCGCGCGAACGCGTGCCCTCGTAGTCCACGCCGAGGCCGCCGCCGGAGTCCATGTAGCGGATGCCGCAACCCATCTTCGAAAGCTCGACGAAATAGCGCACGGCTTCGCGCATGCCGTTGGCGATGTCGCGGACGTTGGAGATCTGCGAGCCCATGTGGAAATGCAGCAGCTGCAGGGTGTCGAGCATTCCGGCCTCGCGCAGGCGGCCGACCAGGTCGAGCACCTGCCGCGGCAGCAGGCCGAACTTGGCCTTGTCGCCGCCGCTGTTCTGCCATTTGCCGGCACCCAGCGACGCCAGGCGCATGCGCACGCCGAGCCCGGGCCGCACGCCGAGGGCCCGCGACTCCTCGAGGATGATCGCCAGCTCGGAGGGTTTCTCGACCACCAGGAAGGTCTGCAGGCCGAGCTTGCGGCCGACCAGCGCCAGGCGGATGAACTCGCGATCCTTGTAGCCGTTGCAGATCACCACGCTGCCCGGCCGCGCGAGCCCGAGCACCGCCATCAACTCAGGCTTGGAGCCCGCCTCCAGGCCGAAGCCTTCGCCGCCCTGCGCGGCGAGTTCACCGGCCACGTTGAAGTGCTGGTTGACCTTGATCGGGTAGACCGCGGTGTAGCCGCCGGTGTAATCGAGCTCCGCCATGGCGCGGCCGAAGGCGGCCTGCAGCTTGCGCAGGCGGTCGCCGAGGATGTCGGAGAAGCGCAGCAGCAGGGGCAGCTTCAGGCCCTGGCCCGTGGCCTGGTCGAGGATCTCCGGCAGCGGGAACGAGGGACCGCCCGCGCCCCGCGGCAGCGCGCACATTCGGCCGGCCGCGTCCACGTCGAAATAGCCGTCCGACCAGTACGGGATGGAATAGGTGTGGCGGGCGCGGTCGAGGGACCAGGCGGTCATGGGCGCGAATCCGGGGAGCGTGGGCGCCTAGTTTACTGCCTGCGCCCACGCCGCCCCGGGCCTGCGGCTGGCGGCGTTCAGCGCTCGAACACCGGCGCGCCCGCCGCCTGCCGGTAAGCACGGCGCTGGCGGCCGAGGCCCTCGTTGACCACCACCAGCCAGGTGCCGTCGAGCGGCAAGGACTCGGCGATCGCCGCCAGCTTGGCCTCCGTGCCGCGGTGCCACCAGCGCCATTCCACGCGCACCACGTAGTGCGGCAGTTGCGGACGATGCGCGGTGGCCACGCGAGCGATCCAGAGCTTGCCGATGGCGGGCATGCGCGTGGCCATCGCGCGTACGCCCTCGAGCCTGTCGTCGTCGAGCCCGTGCGCGAGGAAGCTGCGCCGCGGCAGCAACGGGTTCCGCTCGCGTTGCTCCTCGACCTGCCGACGCAGGCAGGCTTCGAGCCGGGTGCCCAGCGGCGCCGCCGCGACGTCGCCGCCGCGTTGCCAGGCATGCTGGTGCAGGCGACGCAGGCTGGCTTCCTCGGCGTCGGGGTCGAGCTCGATGGCGCGCTCGAGGTGGGCGATGCCGGACGCGTCGCCGCGGTCGAGCAACTCGACGCCGAGCATGTAGCGCAGGCGCGGATGGTCCGGCGCCGCGGCCAGGGCGGACTCGAGTTGGCCGAGCGCGGCTTCGGGCTCGCCGAGTTCGGCCGCCAGGCAGGCGCGTTCGCCGATTTCCGCGGCTGCCAGCGCATGTAGCTGGGCCTGGGACTCGAGTTCCGCCAAACGTTGCCGGCTGCCCTCGGCCTGGGCGTAGGCCTCGCGCCAGGCCTGGTCTGACCAGCTGCGCCATTCCTCCGAGAACTGCTCTACGAGCACGCCTTCGAGCGGGCCCAGCAGCTCCTGCGCGGCGCTGCGCACCGCCGGCGGTGGAAGGGCGGCGGCGACGCCGAGGCTGGCCAGACGCTGCGCCAGCACCGGATGGGTGTCGTCGAGATTGGAAGCACGTGCCAGCGCGGCCTCGAGCCGGGCGGCGTCATTTGCGGCCGGCGCCTGCAAGGACTCGCCCATCAGCGCGTATACCCGCCCCGGCGGTTCCGGTTCGCGCGCGGTGGCGCGCTGCAGCCCGGGCCAGAAATCGCGATGAAGGCGCGCGTCGGCCAGCTCGATCGCCACCAGCGCCGAGCCCGCGGCGTCGGCGCCGACCAGGCGCGCGGCCGTGGCGTCGGCCTCGTATTCGTTGGCCCGGGCCAGCACGAAGCTGTAGGCGTTGAAGTAGGGCGCGTACCACTCGAAGAAGCGCACCAGCGGACGCGACATCCAGGCCGCGTGCGCGCCGAGTTCCTCGTGGACGCGGAACCAGCTCGCGCGCACGCGATAGATCCAGCCGCCGAAGCGGCCGTGGCCGGCGCCGAAGTGGCCGAACTCGTGCGCCACCACCGCCGCGAATTGGCGGCCGTCCAGGCGCTGCATCAACGGCAGCCCGAGCACCAGCCAGTGGCGATGGCCCAGCAGGCCGAGCAGGCGCGGCTGCGAGGCGGCCGCGGCATTGAGTTCGGAGTTGATGACGATGCCCGCCAGCGGCGGCGCCCCCGCCTCGCGCCGCAGGCGTTCGACCAGTTCGCGAAGCGCCGGCGCCTCCGACTCGGCCAGGCGCCGTCCCGAGGGCTCGGCGAAGCGGATCCACAGCGACTTGAGCAGGCTCCAGGCCATCGCCAGCGGAATGATGGCCAGCTTGAGCAGGATCGCCGCCTTCGCCGCCACGACGAGCGCGAGCACGCCCACCGACAGCGCCAGGGTGAGGGCGAGCGCCAGCGCGAGGGCGCCGAACCCGGCCAACGCCCACAGGGCGAGCTTGAAACGGTAGCGCCGCGGGTGCTCGCGGGCCTCGATGGCCAGGCGCTCGACCAGCGCCTGGTGTGCTTGTGCCGAATGCATCCGATGTCTCCCCGCTGAGTGGCCCATGCTAGCGCCGGGCCGCGCGAACCGGTACGGGTAGAATGTGAGCCAGACCCGATTCCAGTGTAGGAAAAGACATGGACGACACGCCCGGCACCTGGCTGCACGAGAACTTCACCCACACCGGGTCGGCGTTCGGCCTGCGCATCCGCCGCAAGCTCGAGGAAGTGCAGTCGCCCTTCCAGAAGATCGAGATGTACGAGAGCACCGACTGGGGCAACGTCATGCTCATCGACGGCGCGATGATGGTGACCACGCGCGACAATTTCTTCTACCACGAGATGATGGCGCACGCGCCGCTGTACACCCACCCTGCCCCACGCGACGTGGTGATCATCGGCGGCGGCGACTGCGGCACGCTGCGCGAGGTTCTGCGCCACCCGGAGGTCACGCGCGCGGTGCAGTGCGACATCGACGAGCAGGTCACGCGGATGGCCGAGAAGTACTTCCCGGAATTGTGCGAGTCGAACGGCGATCCACGTGCGACGGTGATGTTCGACGACGGCATCGCCTACATGGCGAACGCGGCGCCGGAGTCCATCGACGTGATCATCGTGGACTCGACCGATCCGGTCGGGCCCGCCGAGGGACTGTTCAACCGCGCCTTCTACGAGAACTGCCTGAAGGCGCTGCGTCCGGACGGCCTGCTGGTGCAGCAGAGCGAGAGCCCGCTGGCGCTGATGCACCTGATCCTGGAGATGCGCGACGCGATGCGCGACGCCGGCTTCAAGGACTTCCGCGTGCTGCCCTTCCCGCAGCCCTGCTACCCGACCGGCTGGTGGTCCTGCCTGATCGCCAGCAAGCAGCCGCGCGACCTCACGCAGTTCCGCCAGGCCGACGCCGCCGCCAAGCCCTTCGACACGCAGTACTACAGCGCCGAGGTGCACCAGGGCGCGCTGGCGATGCCGCCGATGCTGGCGAAAGCGCTGGGCTGAGGCGCCTCAGGGTGCGCGCAGGCAGCGCGCTTCCGCGAGTTCCATGCGCTCCCAGGCCTGCGTCGTCGTGAAGAATTCAAGCAAGCCCGGGTAGCCTGCCGCCAGCACGCCCAGGATGAGCAGGGCCAGGCCGATCAGTGCCCAGGCCCGCCGGCGCGCCACGGCGCCGCCGCGCGCCAGCGCGTCCTGGTACAAGGGCGTGTCGAGCGGTGGCCAATAACCACCGCGCAGCACCGCTCGCGCCTGCCACAGCGACAGCGCCATGGTCAGCACGATGGCCAACGGCACGATGGCCAGCACGAGGAAGCTCGCCAATCGCGGGCGGCCGATGCCGAACAGCGACGCGCAGGCCTCGCCGTCGGTGGCCGACCACCACATCGCGAAGGCCGCCATCGGCAGGGTCAACAGCAGCCAGGGCAGGTCGCGCCGGAAAGCCCGGGGCCGGTCGGCGCGAATGATCACCGCGCGTTCGTCCGGCGCGCATTCCGCGCGTTGCTGCTCCAGGTCGGGACGCATCACCCGGAAGCGCCGTTCCGGCGGCGTCTTCAGGAACGCCATCACCGCCGCCACGATGCCGACCAGCGCGGCGCCGATCACCGCCCACGACTCCGGCCGAAGCATGCGCGTGGCCTACAGCGCGTCGCCGTCCAGCTCGCCCGTGCGAATCCGCATCACCCGCTCGAGTTCGTACACGAAGATCTTGCCGTCGCCGATCTTGCCGCTGTTGGCGGCGCCCTGGATGGCTTCGACGACGCGCTCGACCTGCTCGTCGACAACCGCGACCTCGAGCTTGATCTTGGGCAGGAAGTCGACCACATACTCCGCGCCACGATAGAGCTCGGTATGGCCTTTCTGCCGGCCGAAGCCCTTCACCTCGGTGACGGTGACGCCGGTGACGCCGACCTCGGACAGGGCCTCGCGCACGTCGTCGAGCTTGAAGGGCTTGATGATGGCCATGACCATTTTCATTGCGCGGTTCCTTGTCGGTGCACGGATAGGGTACAGCCAGCCGGGTCAGAGGTTGTAGCCACGCTCGTCGTGCAGCGCCAGGACGAGGCCATCGGTTTCGCCTTCGGCATCCCCACGCGCAAGGCGGTCATGCGGCCGATGGCCCACAAGGCCAGCGCGGTGACGCCGCCGCTCCACAGGCAGTCACCAGCACCGCCGCCGCCTGCCGCCCGACCTGCGACGCCATGCCCCCGCCCTCGGCATTGTCCCTCGCCGCCGAGCGCCGCGCTGGCGAACACGCCGGTCAGCAGCGCGCCGACGATCAGCGCCGGGGTGATCGCCGCGAAGGTGAGCTGGAACATGACGAACACCGACTCGGGCACCGCCAGCACCAGTGCGGACATGGCGGGGCTCCGGTCGGCGATGGCGGCAAAGGCCCCACCCCGCGCGCGCCGCAGGGTTTGAATGCTCGCGCCGGTTGGCGTGCAATGGCGGACCCGCCCCCGACCTCGTGTTCGACGCTGGCGGATGGCTGCGTGATGAATGCGGCCCCCCTGCTGAGCTTGCCGGGGGCCCCGTGTTCGCCGATGGTGGTTTCGTCGCACGCAGTGCGTGCATGCGAGGAGAACCGCCATGGCGAAGGGCCGCGACAATGCCCACCGCGACACCCCGGGCAAGAACGCCGGACACGGCGATGCCATGGGCCACGATCCCGACAAGCCCCGCTCCGCCGAGGCCGAGGCGCGGCCACCGCGCGCGCACAACGATCCGGCCGGCCGCGGCAGCCAGGACAACAGCCGCCGCGAGCAGGGCAGCGAACGCCGCACGCACCG
Organism: uncultured Gammaproteobacteria bacterium; assembly: GCA_946885735.1. The sequence continues at coordinate 31,112 of CAMPGW010000007.1, read as the reverse complement.
CTGAGGCGTCCCGGCGTAAAATCGGGCTGGACCCGGGTAGCGGGTCGCCATCCGATGAGGCGTGCGCGTGATCGACCTGAAAGCCATCGATGAACTCGCGCGGCGGCTCAGCGCCCTGGTGCCGCCCGGCCTGAAGGAGGCCCGCGGCGACCTCGAGCAGAACATGAAAGCCACGTTGCAGGCGGGGCTGGGCAAGCTCGACCTGGTCACGCGGGAGGAGTTCGAGGTGCAGCGCGCGGTGCTGCTGCGCAGCCGCGAGAAGATCGAAGCGCTGGAGCAGGCGGTGCAGTCGCTCGAGGCGAGGCTGGCGGCAACCGACCGCTCCTGACAGCGCGTCCGCGCGGCCGCCGCCGATGTTTCCTGACCCCCGGGCCGGTGTTTGCCGGAGCTCGCCAGCGAGGCATGCCTGCGAGGCTGGCACCTCCTGCAGCCATGGCCGCCGCACCGATGACGCTCGCCCTCGCCCATAGCCGCGCGCGCATCGGTGTGAACGCGCCGGCCGTGCGCGTGGAGGTCTACCTGGCGGCGGGGCTGCCGGCGCTGAACATCGTCGGCTTGCCGGAGGCGGCGGTCCGCGAAAGCCGCGACCGCGTCCGTGCCGCCATCCAGTGCGCGCAACTGGAGTTCCCGAGTCGCCGCATCACCGTCAATCTCGCGCCGGCCGACCTGCCCAAGGATGGCGGGCGCTTCGACCTGCCGATCGCCCTTGGCATCCTCGCGGCGAACGGCGCCTTCGAGGTGCGCGCGCTCGATGGCATCGAGTTCCTCGGCGAGCTCTCGCTCACCGGCGAGTTGCGGGCGGTGGACGGCGTGCTGCCTGCCGCCCTGCAGGCCGCGCGCGAAGGCCGCGCGCTGGTGGTGCCTGCGGGCAACGGCGGCGAGGCGGCCCTGGCCGGGGACGTGAGGGCGTTCACCGCCCGCACGCTGCTCGAGGTCGTCGGCCATTTGCGCGGCGAGCGCCTCCTGCCGCGTGCCGTGCGCGACACCGATGGCCTCGCCCCGCGCGCCCATCCCGACCTCGCCGACGTCCGCGGGCAGGCGCAGGCACGGCGTGCGCTGGAGATCGCCGCCGCCGGCGCCCATCACCTGCTGCTGATCGGTCCACCCGGCTGCGGCAAGACCCTGCTGGCCTCACGCCTGCCCGGCCTGTTGCCGCCGGCGAGCGAGGCCGAGGCCCTGGAAAGTGCGGTGGTCGCCTCCGTCAGCGGTCGCGGACTCGACCTGGCGCGCTGGCGCCTGCGCGCCTTCCGCGCACCGCACCACACCGCCAGTGCGATCGCACTCGCCGGGGGCGGCCCCGGTCCGCGGCCGGGCGAGATTTCGCTCGCCCACCACGGCGTGCTTTTCATCGACGAACTCGCCGAATGGGGCCGGCATGCGCTCGAGGTCCTGCGACAACCGCTGGAATCGGGCACGGTGACGATCTCCCGCGCCGGGCGGTCGGCGGAATTCCCGGCGCGCTTCCAGCTGGTCGCGGCGATGAACCCCTGTCCCTGCGGCTGGGCCGGCGACCCGTCCGGCCGTTGCCGCTGCACCCCCGAAGCCGTGCTTCGCTACCGGCACAAGCTCTCGGGACCCTTGCTCGACCGCATAGACCTCCAGGTGCCGGTGCCCCGGCTCGCGCCAGCGGAGATTCGCGGCGACGCACCGCGCGGCGAGGACAGCGCGACGGTGCGCGCGCGGGTGCTGGCGGCGCGCGAGCGCCAGCAGGGGCGCGCCGACGTCACCAACGCCAACCTCACCCAGGCCGATACCGACCGCCATTGCAGGCTCCAGGACGCGGACGTGCGCCTGCTGGAGCGGGCGATGCAGCAGCTGCAACTCTCGGCCCGCGCCACCCAGCGCATCCTGCGGGTGGCCCGCACCATCGCCGACCTCGCCGGTCGCGATCGCATCGGCAGCGCCGACCTCACCGAGGCGATCGGCTACCGCCAGCTCGATCGCGAAGCACTCTTGCCCGCGGCCTGATGGCGCGCTAATCGAATTCGCGGGTGCTGCGCAACGCGGCGCGCCTGCCGAACCCGCAGACCGCCACCGCTCCCACGTCGATGCCATCGAGCGCGAACAAGCGCTCCGCGCAGGCGTCGTTGATCGCCGCGGTGACGAAGGCGCCCAGGCCGAGTTCGGTCGCCGCCAGGTACAGGGTCTGGGACAGGTGCCCGGCGTCGAGCTGCACCACCTTCCAGGCTTTCGCGTGCTCGCGGTACTTCCAGTAGCTGCGATGGAAGCGCGCGGCCAGCAGCACCAGCACCGGCGCTTCGGCGAACCAGGCCTGGCCGGCGACCAGTTCGCGCGCGGCAGCCGCGGCTTCCTGCTCTGGCAGTGCGCGGACCGATTCCAGCGCATGCGCCACGCAGTGGTAGTGGTAGAGGCCCGGCTCGAGCCCGTCGACGCGCTGAGCCAGCACGAAGGCTTCGACCGGATGCAGCCCGCCGCCGGAGGGACTGTGCTTCTTGAGCATGGTCGCGCCGGGCGCGACCTCGCGCGAGCCCTGCGCGCCGAAGACCTGGTGCAGCACGGTCGCCAACTGGTCGGGCCGCACCGTGGCAGCCGGGTCGAAATTGCGGCAGGTGCGGCGAGTAGCGAGCAGTGCGCCCAATCCTCCCGGCGTCGGCGCCGGCAAACCGATCCGCGCCGTTCCGACCGAGAAAGCCTCGGTCGGCGGCAGGCCACCCTCCTCGATCATCCGCGCGGGCGTGCGCCGACCTTCCCTCGCTTCGGTGGCGGCGACATCCACGCCGTCCCAGCGCCCGAACACCTGCGCGAGCGCCGCCAGGCTCCACCAACCACCTTCCCGCAGCCGGCGGTCGCGACGATCCAGTTCCGCGTGCTCGCGGTGGTCACCGATCAGCAGGCCGTGTTCGACCAGGCGCGCGATGCGCGCCTCGCCGAACGACCGTTCCAGGGTTGCGCGTTCCACCGCTTCGCCCGACGCCAGCTTGTCGAAAACGGCCAGGTCCGCCGCCTCGAGCGTGCACTCGCTGCCGACGTGGGGTGCGAGCGCCACCCAGTGGACGCGGGCGACCTCGTCGGGCGCAGCCGCCAGCAGCCGGAGCAGCTCCGTGTCCGCGCCGGCTCGCGGTTCGATCAACAGCACGTGCGGGCGGCGCAGACGCATCAGGACGGGTTCCGTTTGCATGCATCTTCGCATGGGACGAATCGCCTGCCCCGCGGTTGCGCGATGCCAGCAAAGCCGCTAGCTTGCGCTGGTCGCAACGACAGGGGATGGGGACGATGGGAAAGTTCACGCACGAGGTGGTGGACCGCCTGCTCGAGGCGCTCGCGACGGACGATGCGTTCCGCGCGGCGTTCGAAGCGGACCCGCGCGCGGCCCTGCGCGGCCTCGGCCATGAAACGCCGGAAAAAGACCTGGGCGTGGAAGGACGCGACCCGGTGCTGCCGTTCCTGCAATTGCGCGGCGGCCTGGCGTCGAAGGAACGCATCGCCGCCGGCCGCCAGCGGATGGCGAGCGACTACCGCTCGGCGTCGGAGACCGGCGTCAAGGGCGTGTTCGGCCCGTTCGATATCTGCGCTGACTGAGCCAGTCCTGCACGGCGGCCATCCGCGCCGCGAAGGGCGCAGGTGGGTCGCGCCAGGCGGCGGCCAGCGGACGCAGGGCCGCTTGCGCGGCTTTCTCGTCGTTCGCGTCGCGAGCCATCTCGGCGGCATCGAGCAGGGCGAGGTTGCTCTCGAGCACGTTGAGCGGCTGCAGGAGGTACTGGCTGTTCCATTCGACGAAGGCGCGCCCGCGATGGGAGGCCAGCCAGGCGGCCTGCGTGCGCGCTTCGTCCAGCCGTCCGGCCTGCGCATAGGCCCTGCCCAGCACGACGTGCACCCAATTGAGCTCGCCGCCGTCCACGCGGCTGCGCAGGGCCGCGGCGGCCCGGTCGGCCGCCCCCGCCTGCAGGTCCAGTTCGGCGCGAAGCACCGCCTGCATGTCGTCCAGCGCGGGATAGCCGAGGGCCGGAAGCATCGGCTCGAGCGCGGCCAGCACCTCCCGGCCCGTCGCCACGTCGCCGAGGCGGGTGGCGAACGATGCCGCGGCCAGCGCGGCAAAACTCGAACTGACGACGTCGGGGTCGCCCGGCATCTGTGCCCGCGCCAGCTCGGCGCGGGCGAAGCTGCGCAACTCGGGAAGCACGCCCTTGCCCTCGGTGTAGCTGCGTAACAGCAGCCAGGTGCCGAAGTACGTGCGCTTCTGCAGCGCGGCGTCCGCGCGGGTGTCGGCCAGCGACTTCGCCGCGGAGATCGCCTCGGCCAGGTGGCCCTGGTCGAGCGCGTAGGTCACTTCCGGAAGGCGCGCATCGAGGTCGGCGCCGGCGAAGCCGGTCGAGCCCTGCGTCCCGAGCAGGCGGCGCGCCTCGGCATGGTTGCGAAGGACGGCCTCGGTGTCGGCGTGATAGCGGATCGGATCCCGGCTGCCAAGGCTTTCGGCGCGTTCGAAGGCGGCGCGCGCCTCGGCGTAGCGCTCCATCCCCAGGTTGAGCAGGCCGGCCATGTGCAAGGCGCCGGAAAGTCGCTGGTTCTGCGGGGTCAGCGCCGGCGCGAGGTCGGCCAACGCCTGGCGATACTGCTGCAGGTAGAAGGCGCGGTTGTAGGCGACCTGGAAATAGGCCCGGTAGTTGTCGGGGTAGATGCGCGCGAACAACTGCCAGACCTGGAGCCGGGGAAGCACCGGCCCGAATTCGGCAAGCCCGGTGTCCAGGATGAGGGACTCGCGCGAACTCAGGCGCGGCCGCAAGGTCGCGGCGTGCTGCAGGTCGACGAGCGCCTTCGGGAAATCGCTGTTGGCCAGGTGCAGGCGCGCGCGCGAGGTGTAGGCCAGCGCGAACTCGGGATCTTCCTGCAGCGCGAGGTTGAGCAGGCGCATGGATTCGTCGAAGCGGTAATCGCGGATGGCGGCTTCATTGGCCAGGGTGTACAGGCGCAGCGCATCCAGGCTCGGCGTGGTGATCTGCGCGAGCGGCTTGCCGTTGGCCTGGATGTCGCCGGTGGACTCGCCCAGCGTTTCCCGCAGCCGGCCGTTGACCGCATCGAGCGAAGCCAGCGCCGACTCGATGCCCCGGCCTTCGGCCGAATCGGCGTACACGGTCACCTGGTTGGAAGGGTCCACCAGCTCCAGGCTCACGCGCAGCTTGCCGCCCACCTCCGCCACCGAGGGCAGGAGCAGCGCGCGCGCGCCTTCGCGCAGCGCGATCTCGCTGCCGACGGACCGGTCGACCGTCGCCTGCGGGCTGCGGCCCATGCGTCGCAGGACGGCCTGCACCTTCATCGCCGGAACGACGTTGACGAATCGCGACTGCTCCAGGCTGACCCGCAACGCGGTTTCCAGCGATTCGTCCAGGCGCGGGTCGCCGGTGAAATTGCTCAGGTCGCCGACCACGACCCAGTCGCGTTCCTGGAAGGCGATCGCGGGTGGGCTGCGCAGCACGGTGAAGGCGTAGAAGCCGAGCATGCACACGACCAGGATCGCCTCCGCCAGCACGACCGGCGGGCGCCGCCACAGCGGCAGCTCACGCCAGACCTTGGAACCGGACGGAGGCTGCTTCAGCGGCGCGACGCCGACTTCGCCGACCTCGTGCACGAGCAGCGGCGCCGGCACCCCCTTGAAGCGATAGCGCCCGTGCGCGAGCCAGCGCACGCGCTCGGCGCGCTCGCCCAGTTCGGCCTGCGCGCGTTGCGCCAGCGCCTGCGCCATGCTCGAGACCAGGACCTGCCCGGGCATCGCCAGGCCCATCAGGCGCGCGGCCATCGGCTTGGCCAGCCCTTCGACCTCGAGCGGCTTGGCGCCGGCGAGCACGTCCTTGTCGGAGTTGCTCCAGGTCATCACCTCGCCGACATGGATGCCCACGCGCGCGCTCAGCCCGATGCCTTCCTCCTGGCCGAACTGGCGCATCGCCTGCTGGTAGCGCAGGGCGAAATCCACCGCCTGGATCGGGCGTTCGAAGATGGCCAGCAGCCCGTCCGCCTTGTCGATCAGGCGGCCGCCGGTGAAGTCGAGCAGGTCGCGGATCTGCAGGTCCAGGCGCTGCAGCACCCGCGCGGCGCGCTCGTCGCCGAAGCCCTCCACGAATGCCGTCGAATCCACCAGGTCGGCGAGCAGCACCGCACGCAGCAGGGGCGTGACGGGACTGCCGATCGTCGATCGGGGGGCCGGGATGGCTTGGGAGCTCATGACCTGCGGGGTAGGCCTACGTGTCAGTCCGAACGCCAAACGTCGACTGAACAGGCCAGCGACTTGCTCAGAGCGCGAGTCTCCAGCGATCGCCGCCGCGGCTCTTGGCCTCGTACAAGGCCAGGTCCCCCTGGCTGTACCAGCTCGACCAGCCGCCCGGATCGGTGCAGAACACGCCGCCCACGCTGATGCTCAGCGTCTGCTCGCGCAGGCTGGGAAGGCGCAAGGCCCGGATCGCCGCGATCAGGCCGAGCGCACGGTTGGCCAGGTCGCCCTCGTCGGCGACCCGCAGCACCAGTGCGAATTCGTCGCCGCCCAGCCGGCACGGCAACTCCAGCGGACCGGCGATGCGGCGCACCTCGTCGGCCACGGCGCGCAGCGCCGCATCGCCGGCCAGGTGCCCGCTGAGGTCGTTGAGCCGCTTGAAGTGGTCGATGTCGATCAGCAACAGGGCCAGGCGCTTGCCGGCCATCGGGTAGCGCGAGGACTCGTCGAGGAAGCGGTAGAGTCCGCGCCGGTTTGCCAGCCCCGTCAGGTCGTCGGACCGGACCAGCTGTTGCGCCACCGACAACTCACTGCGGGTCTGCCGGAGCGTGTCGAGGGTCTGCATCAGGTCCTCGTTGCGGCGGCGCAGGCTCTGCATCAGTTGCTGCTCGCCGGTGACCAGGTAGGCGAAGCTGCGCAGCATGAAGCGCGACATCACCGCCGGCTCGCGGGCGAGCAGGCGGGAAAAGGCGTCCGCGCTGATCTCCATCAGCACGCCCTCGCTTTCCACTTCAGCCGAGGCGAAGCGCTGGTGCTGGCCGACGAAGACCGACAACTCGCCGAAGTACATGCCGGCCGAGAGGATCTTGTCCGCCAGGCCGTCCTCGAAACGCAGGCGCACCTCGCCGGTGTCGATCAGGTACATGCACTGGGCGTCGTCGCCGCGGCGGAACAACTGCTCCCCGGGCAACACCGCGCGAGCGGTGCCGGCCGCGGTGAGCAGGCTGCGTTCCTCGGGCGTGGGCACGCTGGGCAGCAGGCCGGCCTCGGCACCGTGCCCGGCGGCATCGGGGCCCGGGCTGGCGGGGCGGGTATCGACTTGGTTCACGGGGGGCTACTGGCGAACGAAGCGCCGAGTGTAACCAAAGCCACCGTCCGGGACACGGCGCAAGCCGTGCGCCCGGTCACCGATCACGCCGGATAGTGCATCGCGCTCATGCCGCCTTGTCGGCGCGTGGTGCATCCGGGGCAGGCTCGTCGCCGAACTGCGCCTCCTCGGTGGAGCCGCGCAGGGCCACGGTGGAGCTGGCGCCGCCCTGGATGGCCTGCGTGACCGAGTCGAAATAGCCGGTGCCGACCTCGCGCTGGTGCTTGACCGCGGTGAAGCCCAGCTCGGCCGCGTCGAACTCGGCCTGCTGCAGCTCGACGAAGGCGCTCATCTGCCGGCGCGCGTAGCCGTGGGCGAGGTGGAACATCGAGTAGTTGAGCGAGTGGAAACCGGCCAGGGTGATGAACTGGAACTTGTAGCCGTAGGAGGCCAGCGTCGTCTGGAAGGTCGAGATCGTCTCGTCGTCGAGATTCTTCTTCCAGTTGAAGGAGGGCGAGCAGTTGTAGGCCAGCAGCTTGCCCGGGTATTTCGCGTGTATCGCCTCGGCGAACTTGCGCGCGAACTCCAGGTCCGGCTTGCCCGTCTCGCACCAGACCAGGTCGGCGTAGGGCGCGTAGGCCAGGCCGCGGCTGATCGCCTGGTCGAGGCCGTTGCGGGTCTTGAAGAAGCCTTCCACCGTGCGCTCGCCGGTGAGGAAGGGCTTGTCGTTGTCGTCCACGTCGCTGGTGATCAGGTCGGCGGCCTCGGCGTCGGTGCGCGCGACGATCAGCGTCGGCACGCCCATCACGTCGGCGGCCAGGCGCGCGGCGATGAGTTTCTGCACCGCCTCCTGGGTCGGCACCAGCACCTTGCCGCCCATGTGGCCGCACTTCTTCACGCTCGCCAGCTGGTCCTCGAAGTGCACCGCGGCCGCGCCCGCCTCGATCATCGACTTCATCAGCTCGAAGGCGTTGAGCACGCCGCCGAAGCCGGCCTCGGCGTCGGCGACGATCGGCTGCATCCAGTCGATCGCATCGTTGCCCTCGGCATGGTTGAGCTGGTCGGCGCGCAGCAGGGTGTTGTTGATGCGCTTGACCACCTGCGGTACCGAGTTGGCCGGATACAGCGACTGGTCCGGGTACATCTCGCCGGCGAGGTTGGCGTCGGCGGCGACCTGCCAGCCCGACAGGTAGATCGCATTGAGCCCGGCCTTGACCTGCTGCATGGCCTGGTTGCCGGTCAGCGCGCCGAGCGCGTTCACGAAGGGCTTCTCGCCGAGGTAGCGCCAGAGTTTTTCGGCGCCGAGCCTGGCCAGCGAGTGCTCGATGGCGACGGTGCCGCGCAGGCGCACCACTTCCTCCGGGCCATAGCCACGCTGCACGCCGGCCCAGCGCGGGTTGTTGGTCCAGTCGAGGCGGAGTTGTTCAGCGCTGGGCAGACGGGTGTTCATGGCGAGTCCTTGGGAGTCGGTGCGGCGTGGAGGTCAGTCGAGTCGTTCGTAGGCGGGCAGGGTGAGGAAGTCGGCCATTTCATCGGCGCGGGTGAGCTCGTCGAGCAGGGCGATGGCTTCGGGGATGCGCGCCGCCCCGGGCAGACGCATGCGTTCGGACAGCTTCGAGGGCAGCGCCAGCAGCGCGCGGTCGAACAGCGTGAAGTCCACCGGCGTGCCGTCGTCCAGATGCAGTCCGCAGCCCGCGCAGTGCAGCCACTGCCACAGCTGGGCGCGCGAGATCTCGGCGGTGGCGGCGTCCTCCATCAGCCAGTGGATCGGCACGCAGCCCTGGCCGTCGAGCCAGGCCGCGAGGTAGCGCACGCAGACCTCGACGTTGTTGTCGAAGCCGGCGCGGGTGATGGTGCCGACCATCGGGCGGACTAGGTCCTCGCGCGTCGGTGCGACGTCCTCGCGCGTCACCTCGAGCTGGTTGGGCCGCGGCATGCCTGCGTCGAAGACCGCCTGCGCCACCGGGATGAGCGCCGGGTGCGCGACCCAGGTGCCGTCGTGGCCGGCGCCAACCTCGCGCAGCTTGTCGGCGCGCACGCGCTCCAACGCGCGCTCATTGGCCTCGGCGTCGCCGCTGATCGGAATCTGCGCGGCCATGCCGCCGATCGCCAGCGCACCGCGGCGATGGCAGGTTCGCACCAGCAGGTCCGCATAGGCTTTCAGGAAGCCTTGCCCCATCGTCAGCTGCGCGCGTTCGGGCAGCACGCGATCACGATGGCGGCGGAAGGTCTTGAGGTAGGAGAAGATGTAGTCCCAGCGCCCGCAATTGAGCGCAACGATGCGGCCGCGCAGCGCGTGCAGGATTTCGTCCATCTCGAAGGCGGCGGGCAGGGTCTCGATCAGCACCGTCACCTTCATCTGCCCGGTCGGCAGGCCGAGGCGCTGCTCGATGAAGACAAGCACGTCCTCCCACAGCTGCGCCTCCTCCATGCATTGTAGCTTGGGCAGGTAGAAGTACGGGCCGCGGCCCTGCGCCGCCAGCGCGCGCGCGTTGTGGAAGGCGAACAGACCCAGGTCGAACAGCGAGGCCGAGAGGCGCGCGCCGTCCACGCGGACATGCTTCTCGTCCAGGTGCCAGCCGCGCGGGCGGACCATCAGCACGGTGCGGCGGTCCGGATCGAGCGTGTAGTGCTTGCTGCCGTCGGGCGCCATCCAGTCCAGGCTGCCGTCCACGGCCTTGCGCAAGGCGCGCTGGCCGGTGAGCAGGGTCGACCAGGTCGGCGCCGTCGAGTCCTCGAAGTCGGCCATGTAGACGCGCGCGCCGGAATTGAGCGCGTTGATCACCATCTTGGGTTCGACCGGACCGGTGATCTCGACCCGGCGATCGAGCAGGGGTGGCGGGATCGGCGCCACCGTCCAGGCGCCCTCGCGGATCGCGCGGGTGTCCTCGCGAAAGTCCGGCAGCTCACCGGCGTCGTAACGGGCCGCGCGGACCCGGCGGGCGATCAGCCGGGCCTGGCGACCCGCCTCGAACTGGCGATGCAACTCGGCGAGGAAGGCCAGGGCGGCCGGCCCGAGCAGCTCGACCTGGCCTGGCTCCACGTTGGCCGTCAGGTCGACACCGGCGGCCGAAGGGGCCGGGCCGGCAGCCGGGCTGCGAGCGGGGACGGGGTGCTGGTTCGGCGAGGGGCTGTCCATGCCCCGACCGTAGGCCTCATGCCAACGTTTGACAACGCAAATGTTTCAATGGAACGTATTAACAGAACGAATAATTCATTCCGCCAGCTGAACCGCCCAGCCCATCCGCTCGGGCCAGGCACGCCCGGGGCCCCGAATGACAGCGGCAAAACAGCGCTTTTACTACAAGGGAGACCGCCTCAAGCCGCTCCGGGCCTTCTGCCAGGTCGCCCGCCTCGGGTCGGTCTCCCGGGCCGCCGAGGCGCTGTACCTCAGTCAACCGGCGGTCAGCCTGCAGCTGCAGGCGCTCGAGCGCGACCTGGGCACGGCCCTGTTCGAGCGGCTGGGGCGGCGCTTCACCCTCACCAAGGCTGGCGCGGCCCTGTACGACCTGGCCCGGCCGCTGGTGGAGGGCCTGGACGGAATCGAGGCGGAGTTCCGCAACCGCCTCAAGGGGCTGGAAGGTGGCGAGCTGCACGTGGCCGCCGGCAGTTCGACCATCCTCTACCTGCTGCCGCCGCTGGTGCAGGCCTTTCGCGCCGCCCACCCGGCGGTGCAGCTGGTGCTGCACAACGTCACCGGCAAGGACGGGCTGAGCCTGCTGCGCTCGGACGCGGTGGACCTGGCGGTCGGCTCGATGCTCGACGTGCCGACCGACCTGAGCTACGCGCCGGTGTATTCCTTCGATCCGATGCTGATCCTGCCCAAGGGCCACCCGCTGGCCGCGCGCACCAACCTGCGGCTGGAGGACCTCTCGCCCTACGGACTGATCCTGCCGCCGAAGCGGCTGACGACCTGGCGGCTGGTGGACTTGGTGTTCCAGCAGCGGCGCGTGCCGTACACGGTGGCGCTGGAGGTCGGCGGCTGGGAGATCATCAAGCAGTACGTGGCGATGGGCCTGGGCATCTCGATCGTCACCGGCATCTGCCTGACCGAGGCCGACCGCGAGCGGCTGGAGGTACGCAACCTTTCCGAGTACTTCCCGCCGCGCAGCTACGGCGTGGTGGTGCGCAAGGGCAAGTTCCTCTCGCCGCAGGCGCGCGCCTTCGCCGACCTGGTCAAGCCCGGCGCCTTCGAGCGCCGCGACTACTTCGACTCCGGGCACTCGGAGCGCTGAACCGCGTCGCGCGCTTCAGGCGTTGCGGTGCTTGCCGCGGTAGCTCGCGAACTTGGCGCGGATGCGCAGCAGGTCGGCTTCCATGTCGTCCGTCAACTCGACCAACTCGCCGATGCGGATCGCGCGGTCGGGGTAGTCGAAGCCCACGCACAACACCGGCACGCCGGCGCGACGGGCGATCTTCCAGAAGCCGGTCTTCCAGTTGTCCACCTTACGGCGCGTGCCTTCCGGCGCGAGCACGAACCACAGGCGCTCGGATTCGCGGATCTGGGTGGCGACCTGGTCGACGATGCCGCCGGGTGAACTGCGGTCCACCGGCACGCCGCCGACCTTGCGCAGGATCCAGCCGACCGGACCCCAGAAGGCTTCCTTCTTGCCGATGAAGACGATGCCCAGGCTCATCCCGACCTTGGCGGCGATGCCCCAGATCGCATCCCAGGCCGAGGAATGCGGGGCGACGATCACCACCACCTTCTTCACGTTGGGCCAGGGCCCGATCATCCGCCAGCCGCCCAGCCGCAGCACCGCGCGGCCGAAGGCACGCGCCAGCGCGTTGCCGCCGCTGTGCGGGGCGTTCGGCGGCAACTCCGGCACCACCGGCCTCATTCGCGGTCCCAGCCGGCCGAGCGCGTGCGCTTGATCTGCGAGCGCTCGCGTTTGCCGGTCAGGCGACGCTCCTTCGAGGCGCGGGTGGGCTTGGTCGCCACGCGCTTGACCGGCGCGATGGTGGCGGCCTGGATGATCGCCGCCAGGCGTTCGCGCGCGTCCTCGCGGTTGCGCTCCTGGGTGCGGAAGCGCTGCGCGCTGATCACCACCACGCCCTCGTCGGTGATGCGACGGTCGCGACGCGCCAGCAGCCGCGCGCGCACGTCCTCGGGCAGGCTTGGCGAGCGCGCGGCGTCGAAGCGCAATTCGACCGCAGTGGCGACCTTGTTGACGTTCTGTCCGCCGGGCCCGCTCGAGCGCACGAAGCGCTCGACCAGTTCGTCCTCGGCGATGGACAGTTGGGAGCTGATCTCGAGCATGCGCGGCAGTCTGTGGTCCGGCGCGGCGCGACGCAAGGTAGGGAGATTCCTACAGACAGGGCCGGCGCGATGCGGCAGGCTCGGCGCACGCCATTCCGGCGTCCCCTGCTGCAGGCCCGCCATGAGATCCGCACTCGTCGCCTCCACCCTTGCCGCGCTGCTGTTCGCCGCCACCGCCCAGGCCGCGCCGGACCCGGCGGTCGCCGCGGCACAGACGCGCGCCTTCCTCGACTCGCTGCAGTACCGGACCGGCGTGGTCGCCATTCCGGAGGCGAAGGCCAGCCTGCAGGTCCAGTCGGGCTTTCGCTATCTCGCCCAGGCCGACGCGCGTCGCGTACTCGAGGACTTCTGGTCCAACCCGCCGGACGAGAGCGTGCTCGGCCTGCTGGTGCCCGACAACGCCGGGCTCGATTCCGAGCACAGTTGGGCGGTCGTCGTCAGCTACAGCGACGACGGCTACATCGCCGACGAAGACGCCGCCAAGCTGGACTTCGACGAGATCCTGGCAGGCATGAAGCAGGACACGGCCGACGAGAACGCCGAGCGCAAGCAGGCCGGCTACGGCACCGTCGAACTGCTCGGCTGGGCGCAGCCGCCGCGCTACGACGCCGCCGCCAAGCGCATCCACTGGGCCAAGCAGCTGCGCTTCGAGGGCGAGAGCCAGGACACCGTCAACTACGACATCCGCGTGCTCGGCCGCGGCGGCTACCTGAGCCTGAATGCGGTGGCCTCGGCCTCCGACCTGGCGCTGGTGCGCGATGGCATGGCGCGGGTGCTGCCGATGGCGCAGTTCGACGCCGGCCAGCGTTACGCCGACTATCGTCCCGGCTCGGACAAGCTCGCCGCCTACGGCCTGGCCGCGCTGGTGGGCGGTGGCGCCGCCGCCAAGGCCGGGCTGTTCGCGAAGATCGGCGCCTTCCTGCTCGCGGCCAAGAAGCTGGTGGCGCTGGTGCTGGTCGGGCTGGTGGCGCTGGGCGCACGCCTGTTCCGCGGTCGCAAGGACGGCGGACCCGGCGTCTAGGGCGCAGGCAGCCCGAACACGCGGCGGGCGTTGGCGGTGGTCGCCGCGCCCGTCACGGCCGCGGACTCGCCGCGGTCGCGCGCCAGTTCCTCGACGATGTGCGGCAGGTACAGCGGCTCGTTGCGGCGGTGCGAGGGCATCGGCCGCAGGTTGCGCGGCAACAGATAGGGCGCATCGGTCTCCACCAACAGCCTGTCCGTGGGAATCTCGCGCACCAGCTCGCGCAGGTGGGCGCCGCGGCGCTCGTCGCACAGCCAGCCGGTAATGCCGACGTGCCAGCCCGCCGCCAGGTAGTCGTGCATCTCCGGCCCGGTGCCGGTGAAGCAATGCACCACCACCGCACCCAGCCGGCCCTCGAAGCCGCGCATCACGTCCATGAAATCGGCATGCGCGTCGCGCTGGTGCAGGAACAGCGGCTTGCCGCATTCCACCGCCAGCCCCAGCTGGCGCTCGAAGGCGCGGCGCTGGGCGTGGCGCGGGGCGATGTCGCGGTAGTAGTCGAGCCCGCACTCGCCGACGGCGACCACGACCGGGTCGCGATGCAGCTCGCGCAATTCCGACTCGGCCTCGGCGGTGACCTCGAGCGCGTGGTGCGGATGCACACCGGCGGTGGCGAACAGTCGCCCCGGCTGCGCGCTGGCGATTTCCAGCGCATCGCGCGAGCCGTCGCGGCTGGCGCCGGTGACCAGTATCTGCGCCACGCCCGCGGCCTGCGCCCGCGCGATCACGGCGGCGCGATCGGGCCCGAAGCTTTCGTGGCCCAGGTTGGCGCCGATGTCGACCAGGTCTGCAAGTGTTTCCATGCGCGCATTGTACGAAGCGCCGCGGCCGGGCGCCGTGCACCACGTCGCCACCGCTTAGACTGCCGCCGTGGACGTCGCCGATTTTCCCATCCAGGCCTTGCTGCCCCAGCTGCTCGAGTCCCTCGAGCGCGTGCCGCGCCTCGTGCTGGAGGCGCCGCCGGGCGCGGGCAAGACCACGCAGGTGCCGCTGGCGCTGCTGCAGGCCGGCTGGCGCGGCGACGGCCGCATCCTGATGCTGGAGCCGCGGCGGGTGGCGGCGCGCGCGGCCGCGGGTTTCATGGCGCGCCAACGCGGCGAGGCCGTCGGTGACACGATCGGTTACCGGATCCGTTTCGAGAACAAGGTGTCACCGGCCACCCGCGTCGAGGTGCTGACCGAAGGCATCCTGACCCGGCTGATCCAGGACGATCCAACCCTGGACGGCGTGGCGGCGATCGTCTTCGACGAATTCCACGAACGCCACCTCAGCGGCGACCTCGGGCTGGCGCTGGCGCTCGACGTCCAGGCGCAACTGCGACCGGACCTGCGGCTGGTGGTGATGTCGGCCACGCTCGACGGCGAAGCCCTGGCCGCGCGGCTCGAGGCGCCGCGCCTGGCGTCGGCGGGGCGCAGCTTCCCGGTGACGGTGACGCACTTCCCGGCGCGTCGCGACGAATCGCTGGTCTTCCAGCTGCGGCGCTGCCTCGAGCAGGCGCTGGCGGAGCATCCTGGCGACGTGCTGGTGTTCCTGCCGGGCCAGCGGGAGATCGGCGAGGCGCTGCGCGTACTCGAGGCGCTGCCCGAGGTCGCCGCGGGCGCGATCCACCTGCTGCCCCTGCATGGCGAGTTGCCGCTGGAACAGCAAACGCTTGCATTGTCGCCGGACCCGCAAGGCCGGCGGCGCATCGTGCTGGCCACCAATGTCGCCGAGTCCAGCGTGACGCTGCCCGGCGTGCGCGTGGTGGTGGACAGCGGGCTGGCGCGCGAGCCGCGCTTCGACCCCAACAGCGGCTTCTCGCGACTGCAGACGGTGTCGATTTCGCAGGCCTCGGCCGACCAGCGCGCCGGCCGGGCGGGACGCGTGGCGGCCGGCGCCTGCTACCGCCTCTGGCCGCAGTCGCAGCGCCTGGAGCCGATGCGCACCGCAGAGATCCACCAGCTCGAACTGGCGCCGCTCGCGCTCGAGCTCGCGGCCTGGGGCAGCAGCGAACTGCTGTTCCTGGACCCGCCGCCGACGGGACCGATGGCCGCGGCCCGCGAGCTGCTGCAACGGCTGGAGGCCCTGGACGCCGACGAACGCGTCACCGCGCTCGGCCGGCGCATGCTTGCCCTCGGTACCCATCCGCGGCTGGCGGCGATGCTGTTGCAGGCGACGCAGGGAGAGTCGCAGGCGCTGGCTTGCGACCTGGCGGCGCTGGTGGAAGCGCGCGACCCGCTGCGCGGCTATCGCGGCGACGACTGGGCCGCGCGCTGGCGGGCGCTGGCGGGTTTTCGCGCGGCGGGGCGTGGTGGTGCAGGCCGTGGGGGTGCAGGCCATGCGGGCGCGGGTCGCGGCGACGCGTCGCCGGGGGCGCTGGCGGCGATCGATGCGGCCAGCGCGCAATGGCGGCGCCGGCTGCGCTGCACGACGCGCCCACCATCGAGCGTGCCCGCGCATGCCCTCGGCGACCTGCTCGTGCATGCCTACCCGGAGCGCATCGGCTACCAGCATGCCGGCGACCCGCGCCGCTACCAGCTGTCCGGTGGGCGGATGGCGCGGGTGGCCGACGACAGCGCGCTGTTCGGCGAGCCCTGGATCGTCGCCAGCGAACTGCGGTTCGAGGCGCGCGATTCGCTCGTGCTGCGTGGTGCGCCGGTGGACGAGTCGGCACTGCGGCAAAGCTTTCCCCAACGCTTCGTCGAACGTGACTTCGCGCATTGGGACGCGGCGGCGCGCGCGCTGCAGGCGCGCCGCGAACGTCGCTTCGACCGGATCGTCCTGGACGCGCGCCCGGCCGGCCGGCTCGACCCCGCGCTCGCGGCGGAGGCGCTTTCCGACGCCATCGCCGAACTCGGACTGGAGGCGCTGCCCTGGAACGAGGCCACGCGCGCCTGGCGCGAACGCGTACGCTGGCTGCGCGCGGCGATGCCCGACCTTGGCCTGCCCGACCTGTCCGACGAGGCGCTGCTGGCCGCGCGCGGCTGGCTGCTGCCGGCACTGCGCGGCCGCACGCGGCTCGACGCCGTGGACCCGCAGGCATTGGGCGAAGCCCTGCGCGGCCTGCTCGACTGGCCGCAACGGCAAGCCCTTGACCGCCTCGCGCCCGTTTCCATCACGGTGCCCTCCGGCATGACGCGCGCGATCGACTACGCGCACGACGCCGAGCCGGTGCTGGCGGTGAAGCTGCAGGAACTGTTTGGCCTGGCCGACACGCCGAGCATCGCCGACGGGCGCGTCCGGCTGATGCTCCACCTGCTCTCGCCCGGCGGCAAACCCTTGCAGGTCACCCGCGACCTGAAGGGTTTCTGGGATCGAACCTACCCGGAGGTGCGCCGGGAGATGAAGGGCCGGTATCCGCGCCATCCCTGGCCGGACGACCCCTGGACGGCCACCGCCACCCACCGGGCGAAACCGCGCGGAACCTGACCGGCAAGACGGCGTTCATGCCTGCTGGGATAGCGTGAGCCCACCCCACGCAGGACGAGAGCCCCCCATGAACACCGAACTGCTCAGCACAGGCTGGAACCGCATGCGCGACGCCGGCGAAGCGGCGATGAACACGTCCCTGGTCCGCGGCTTGCCGCGGGTGAAGGACTGGGCCGCCACCGGCGCCGGCCTCGCGGTAGCCCGGCGTGGCTCGAAGATCGCCATGGGCGCCGCGCGCCGCCACCCGGTGCTGGCGATCGCCGGCGCGGTGGCCCTCGCCGGACTCGGCCTGGCGGTGTTGGCGTCCCGCCGTCGCTCGGCCGAGAACGAAGGTGACGGCAAGGCTCGCCCGCAGCGCATGAAGGCCAAGAACATGCGCGGCAAGAACGGCGGTGGCCGCGCCTCGAAGTCCGCGTCGCGCAAGGCGAGCGAGGACTAGCCCAACCGCGGCGGCCGCGCCATCGCGGCCGCCGTCCTCACGTCAGGACCGGCCTGCCCGCAGGACCAGCGGCCAGCGCACGTCGCGCGCCTGTCCGACATCTCCCCAAGCCCGCACGAAATCCGACTCGAGCGCCGCCACCGCGTCCACGCCGGTTCGTCGGCGGTGCCGCTCGCTCGCCGACCAGCTGCGCAGGTAGGCCAGGTATTGCGGCAAGGTCCAGCGCTCGCGCATCTCGAAGTCCGGTACGTTGATGCGTTCGAAAGGGAAGGGCAGGTCGCGGTAGCGCGTGAGCACGTGCTCGCGGCCCGCCGGCCAGTCCTCGGCGAGGCGGACGTCGTGCAGCTCGTCGAACAGGGCATCCACCGCGGGCGAGACGCTGGAGCGCGCGTACGACCAGAGGGCGATGACCGCGCCGGGTCGCAACACCCGGCGCGCCTCGGCACAGAAGGCGGCGTGATCGAACCAGTGATAGGCCTGCGCCACGGTGACGAGATCGGCGCTGGCCGATGGCAGGCTGCTTCGTTCCGCCGGCTCCACCGCGTAGCGCACCCGCGGGTGCGGCGAAGCCTGCGCAATCTGCGCCGCGCTCGGATCGCTGGCGAACACCTGCCCGAAATGCCGCGCCAGTCCGACGCTCGCCTGGCCGTTGCCGCAGCCGGCGTCCCAGGCCAGTGCCCGCTGCGCTGCCTGATCGGCGAGCCATGCGAACAGCGCGGCCGGATAACCCGGCCGGGACTCGGCGTAGCCGGCGGCCTGGGTGGAGAAGTGATCGGCGAACGCCATCGCGCTCAGTCGGCGACGCGGCGCCATTCCCCGGGCGACAGGCCGTCGAGGCGGTACGGGCCGATCGCCAGGCGCACCAGCCGTAAGGTCGGCAGGCCCACGGCGGCCGTCATCCGCCGCACCTGCCGATTGCGTCCCTCGCGCAAGGTCAGCTCGAGGAAACTGTCCGGCACGGTCTTGCGCGCGCGGATCGGCGGAACCCGCGGCCACAGCCAGTCCGGCGCCTGCGCGAGCACACGCGCGGTCACCGCCTGGGTCGGACCGTCGGCGAGCACCGGGCCTTGCGCCAGCGCCTGCAGCTGCTCCTCGTCGGGGATGCCCTCGACCTGGACTACATAGGTCTTGGGCCACTTGAACTTCGGCGAGCTGATCTGGGCGATGCGCGCGCCGTCATCCGACAACAGCAACAGCCCTTCGGAATCCTGGTCCAGGCGCCCGGCGGGATAGACATCGGGCGGCAGGCCGAAGCCCGCCAGCGTGGGCCGCGGCGGCACGTTGCGGTCCGTGAACTGGCACAGGACGCCCCAGGGCTTGTTGAACGCGATCATCGTCATCGGCCCCAGTCTAGCCCCATGCGAGAATGCGCGTCCGATGGCCGCCCCCGCGCACCCCCTTCGCCGCCTGTCCGGCTTCGCCCGGCCCTATCGCCGCGACGCCGCGCTCGGCACGGTGTATTCGGTGCTCAACAAGGTCTTCGACGTCCTGCCGGAGCTGCTGATCGGCGTGGCGGTGGACGTGGTGGTCAACCGCCAGGCCTCGTTCCTGGCGCGGCTGGGCATCGCCGATCCGATGGACCAGCTGGTCGCGCTGGTGATCCTCACGGTCGCGGTATGGGTGTTCGAGTCCCTGTTCGAATACCTCTACGCGCTGAAGTGGCGCGGCCTCGCGCAGAACCTGCAGCACGAGCTGCGCACCGCCGCCTACGGCCACCTGCAGGCGCTGCCGCCGGACACCATCGCGCGCGAGCGCAGCGGGCGGCTGATGGCGTTGCTCAACGAGGACGTCAACCAGATCGAGCGCTTCCTCAACACCGGCGCCAACGACCTGATCCAGGTGTTCGTGTCCTCGTTGCTGATCGGCGCGGTGTTCTTCGTGCTGACGGCGGACCTGGCGGTGCTGGCGCTGCTGCCGATCCCGCTGATCCTGTTCGGCGCGTTCTGGTTCCAGCGCCGCCTGTATCCGCGTTACCTGTCGGCGCGCGACGCCGCCGCGGCGGTGTCGGCGCGGCTCAACAACAACCTCGCCGGCATGGCCACGATCCAGGCCTACACCGCCGAGGACTTCGAGGCCGCGCAGGTGCGTGCGGCCTCGGACGGCTTCCGCGCGCGCAACGCCGAGGCGATCCGGGTGTCGGCGGCGATCACGCCGGTGATTCGCATGGCGATCCTGTTTGGCTTCGTCGCGACCCTGTTGTACGGCGGCTGGCTGGCCTTGAACGGGCGGCTGGGCGTGGGCAGTTATTCGGCGCTCGTGTACCTCACCCAGCGCCTGCTCTGGCCGATGACGCGGCTGGCCGACATGACCGACCTGTACCAGCGCGCGATGGCCTCGGTGAACCGGGTGATGGATTTGCTCGAAGCGCCCCTGCCCGCGCGCGGACACGGCCAGCTGGCGCCGAGCACGCAGGCGGCGCTGCGCTTCGAGGCGGTGGGTTTCGCTTACGGCGGGCGGCGCGCGGTGGACGCGGTCACGCTCGACATCGTCCCCGGCCAGACCGTCGCGCTGGTCGGCGGCACCGGCGGCGGCAAGTCCACGCTGCTCAAGCTGCTGCTGCGCTTCCTCGATCCGCAGCAGGGCCGGATCCTGTTCGACGGCGTCGACATCGCCACGCTCGATCCGGCGGCGTTGCGCCGGCGTATCGGTTACGTCGCCCAGGACAGCTTCCTCACCGATGGCACGCTCGCCGACAACATCGCCTACGGCGATGCGGCGCCGGATCGCGAGCGCATCGAGGCCGCCGCGCGCGCGGCCGAAGCGCACGGCTTCATCGCAGCCTTGCCGGCGGGCTATGACAGTCCCGTCGGCGAGGGCGGTTCCGCCTTGTCCGGTGGGCAACGCCAGCGCGTGGCGCTGGCGCGCGCCCTGTACCGGCGCCCGGCGCTGCTGGTGCTCGACGAGGCGACCAGCGCGGTGGACAACGAGACCGAGGCCGCGATCCAGCGCTCGCTCGCGCGCATCGCCCACCAGTTCACCACCCTGGTGGTCGCGCATCGGCTGTCGACGGTGCGGCATGCCGACGCCATCCACGTGCTGGAAGGCGGCCGGCTGGTGGAGTCGGGCACGCACGAGGCGCTGGTGGCGCGCGGCGGCGCCTACGCCGCGCTGTGGCGCCTGCAGACCGGCGAGTCCTGATCAGCGCGCGGCGTTCGCCGCTCGCGTTCGCACCTGCGACCCGGGTTCGGCCAGGCTGGCGCCGCGCAGGCGCAGGTTGCGTGCGAGGTGTGCGGCCAGGGCCTTGTCCGGGGCCGCGGGCGGCGGACCGCCCAGGCTGCGGTGCAGTATCGCTTCCTGCAGGTAGAGATAGGCCTCGCGCGTGCGCGGGTCGGCCAGGCCATGGCCGGACTCGGCATCCACGAACAGGCTGACGTCCTTGCCCAGTTGCCGCAGCGTGGCGGCGTAGTGGGTCACGCCACGGATCGGCACGCGATCGTCCTCGCCGCCAGCAAGCACCAGCAGCGGGCGCGCCATGCGCGCGGCATGCGCCTGTGGCGAACCCGTGGCCAGTCGCGCCATCAGTTTGCGATCGGACGGATCGAGGCCGAGGTGGCGCATGGACGCGGCAATCGGCACGCCGGGCTGCATCGGCTTGCCCGCGCCCAGGTACTCGCGCACGACGAAGCCGAAGTCCGAGGGCGGCACCGCCGCGATGCCCACGCGAAACAGCTCCGGCTGGAAGGTGACGCCGTTGAGCGCCGAGAATCCGCCGAAGGACGCACCGACGATGCCGACGCGCGCCGGATCGCCGATACCCTGCGAAAGCAACCAGCGCGTGCCCTCGACGATGTCGCGCTGCACCCGGCCGTCACCGGTGAAGTCGCCATGCCCCGCCAGCACCAGGCGTCGGCCATGCCCGGTCGAGCTGCGGAAGTTCGGCAAGAACACCAGGTGGCCGCGATTGGCGAGGAACTGCGCCTGGGAATTGAACAGCGGCTGCACGTGGTTGAACGGCCCGCCGTGCACGAGGACCAGCAGCGGCGCGCGTGCCGCATCCACGCCGGGCGGCATCAGCAGGAAGCCGTGCAGGCGCAGGCCGTCCGAGGCGGTCCAGGCAACCGCACGCTGGCGCGCGAGTTCCGCCTCCGGCAACGGCGCCACCGCGCGCCCCTGGAATTGGGTGCCAGCGTCGGCGAAGAGCTCGATGCCGGGCGCGCGTGGCTGCATCGGATCGACGAGGTGCAGTCGCGCGCGCTGCAGCGAAGCGGCGCGTTCTTCGACCAGCCAAAGGGATGCCCCGGGCTGCAGCCGCAGGTTCCGACCGGGGAAGCGGGCCTCGAGGGCCGCCACGACGGCGCGCGCCCGCGGCGTCAGGCCATGGTTGCGCGCCACCGTGCTGCGGTAGGAGGCAACCAGCGGCGTGTTGTCGACGCGCGCAGTCACCAGTTCGTCGAGATCGGCCACGGCCTGCGGATCGGCGTGCAGGCGCGTGCGCCGGCCGTCGGCATGCACGCGCAGCAGGGCCTGCCGGTCGCCATCGAGGTCGGAGCGCAGCAGCGCGGCGCCGTCGGCATCCGCGGTGCCGATCAGCCCGCAACGTTGCATGCGGGCGCAGACCGCGAGTGCGCGCCAGCCGGCTCCCTCGCGCCGCAGCAACACGTGCGATTCGCCGGACGCCAGGATCAGGTGCGACAGCGCGCCATCCGGAGTGAAGGCGAAGTCCACGATCTCGCGATGGCTGGCGTGCAGTAGGCGGGTGTTGCCGCCAGGCAGCGCGCGCCACAGGCGGAAGACACGCGGCGGTGCGGCATTCACCGGCGGCGTTTCCAGCACCAGCACCGCCGCCGGCAGCCAGGGATCCACGCCCGCGAAGCGGCGATGGCTACGCCCACCGAGGGTGGCGACCGCGCTCGACGGCTGGCCCTCGCGCATGCCGATGGCGAGCACGCGCGTCGGCTCGACCAGGAACAACCAGCGACCGTCGCGCGAGTAATCGATCTCGGTGGCGGCGGTTCGCGCCAACCGCGATTGGCCCGTCGGCTGCTCGCGCGAAGCCATGCGCAAACTGCGCTGGCGACCATCGTCCATCAGGGCGGCCACCTGGCGACCGTCCGGCGACAGCCGCGCCTGCACCAGTAATGGACGGGCGAGGAAGGCGGT
Source organism: uncultured Gammaproteobacteria bacterium (assembly GCA_946885735.1). The sequence goes on along the minus strand of CAMPGW010000007.1, from coordinate 8,637 downwards.
GCGCGGATGTCGTCCCGCCGGCGGGCGTGCCCGTTCGGTGGCGGCGAACGCTTGCAGGGCCGGGGCGTCATCGAGCACCGCGGGATCGCGCGGCGCGGCCTGCACCGTCGCCGCGAGCAGCATTCCCGCCACGAACGGGGCCGCGGCCGCGCGCGCGAGGCCGGTGGCAAAACGCAATCGCATGTCGATGTCTCCTGGGATTCGTGCGCTCGCGCGCGCCGGGTCAGCCGGTCACGGGGATGGCTAGCGCGCGTGGCGGTTCGGGAAGCCGCTCGCGCGGCGGATACAACAGCCACATCGCCATCAGCGCAGGCAGGCCGACCAGCGCGCACAGCAGCACCCAGGTCCATCGCGCGGACGGCGACAGCGCCGTGCGGCGCCCGCGCCAATACGCCAGCGCCAAGGAAGCCAGCAGGAGCAAGGCGGCGAGCGCCTTGGCCTGCGGCGGACGCGGCGGCATCTGCACATCGAATTCGGGCCGGTAGGCGCGCGTCCATCGGGTGAGGCTGCGCTGCACCTGCCACAGCACCGGGGAGAACCACCAAGTGCTGTTGGTGTACAGCGGCCCGTAGCCGGAGCTGAGCGCCCGCTCGGCGACGCGCGTGCCGTGCCCCTGCTCGTCCACCCGCAGCATCAGCTGATAGGGCGCGCCTTCGCCGCGGTAGACGTTGCGGGTGTAGGTGAAGCTCACCAGCACGCCGTCCACCAACTCCATGAAGTCCACCCGGGCGAGGCGGCCGACGCGGTCGGGCATCGGCACGCGCAGGCGCGGCGCGAGCAGTCCGTCGCCGGTCTGCAGGTCGCGCGCGTCGTACAGGTAGAGCGCGCGCTGGGTGAGCAGCGCGATGCGGTCGCCGGCCTCGTCCAGGCCGACCACTTCCTCGCCCTCGGGCACGCGGGCGCGGGGCAACACCCGCGCGGCCTCGGCATCGAACTGGTAGACGGCGTCACGCGCCACCAGCAGGCCCTCGCCGACCGGCATCGGCGGCTGCGCGAACGGCGCCTCGCCGCGGATCCCGAGGCGTCCTGCCGGGCGCTGGTCGGCGATGGAGTAGCCATGGAAGCGCCGGTCGTCTTGGCTGAAGACCCAGCGCAGGTGCCGCGTGTCGTCGTCGAACTCGAGCGGCGCCGGATTCGCCAGCTGGTGGCGGATCGGCAGCTCGGCCAGGCTGGGGCCCGTGCCGTGCACGTCGGAAATGCGCGCCTGTTCGGCCCAGAGGTCGGCCTGCGGATCGGCGCTGTCGCGCAACCCCGCCACCAGCAGATCGCGACCTTCGGCGTTGTCGGCTTCCTTGGCGCTGCCGGGAATGAGCACCGGCGGATTGTTCGGATGCGAGCCCTGCATGATCCACAGCAGTTCGAAGCCGAAGGCGCCGAGCACCAGTGCGAACCACATCGCCATCGCCAAGGGCGCGGCGACCGCGACCGTCGCCAGGACCGAGCGCGGCGGCGCCGCCAGGTCGGGCTTGAAGCTCGCCAGCACCATCGCGCCGAGCACCGCGACTGCCGCCATTTGCAGGGCCAGCGCGCCCAGGCCGTGCGCCGACGCGTTGCCGAACAGGGTCAGGAACACGAAGCCGGCCACCGCGTAGCGGCGGTTCGCCAGCAGGGCGAACGCGCCCATCAGGTAGCCGCACACCGCCAGCAGCCAGGCCGACGCGACCAGGCCCAGATGCCGCAGGTCGAGCACGCGCGGCGTCATCGTTTCCTGCCAGAGCGCCGCCAGCGCCAGCGGCGCCAGCACGCCGATGGCCAGCAGCGCCGCCGCCGCGCCCATCAGCGCCAGCGCCAGGCGCCGGTGCGGGATCGGCCGATGCAGCAGGTTGAGCCAGGCATTGGGCTTGCGGTACTGCCCCATCTGGTAGGCGCCCAGCAACACGCCGCAGGCAAGGTACACGGCGGCGAAGGCCTGGTAGATCGAGAGCGGTTGCTGCGCGAGGTCCACCACGCGGCCCAGGAAGGCGAGCACGGCCAGGTGCACGGCGAAGAACGCCAGCGCCCAGGCACGGAAGCGCAGCAGCTCGGACTTGAAGACGTCGAAGAGGGTCATGGCGGAATCCGTCAGGCGGCGGCCGCGGTCGGCGGCGCGGCGTGGTTCTTGGCGAGGAAGCTGTTGACCGCGCGGTCCAGGCTCACCGGCATGCCCTGCACGCTGCGCGCGCCCTGCCCGCGCAACCACTCGGCGAAGTCCTCGTCCTGGTCGAGCACGACGTAGTGGAACAGGCCATCGATGCGCTGCACTTCCAGCAGGCCGGGCACGCCGCGCGCGTCCGGGCCCTTGAAGGGCATGTCGGCGATCCAGTAGCGCACGCGCTCGCGGAACTCGTCGGGCGGCGACATGTTCACCAGCACGCCGCGCTCGAGGATGATCAAATTGTCGGCGACGCGCTCGATCTCCTCCATCTGGTGCGAGCAGTAGATGACCGTACACTCGTCGGCGACGTTGCTGTGCATCAGCGACTCCAGGAAGGCGCGCTTGGCGACCACGTCCAGGCCCAGCGTCGGTTCGTCGAGCACCAGCAGCTCGGGACGTTGCGCGAGCGCCAGCGCGAGGTTGAAGCCGGCGCGCTCGCCGCGCGAGAGCTGCGAGACCTTCTGCTCGGGCAGCACGTGGTAGTGGCCGATCACGTCCTCGAAGGCCGCCTGGCTCCAGCGCGGGTACTGACGGCGCTGCATGGCGGTGACGGCGTCCACGCGCATCCAGCCCGGCAGGGTGTGCTCCTCGTTGACGAAGCCGATGCGAGCGCGGTCCCCGGTGCGCAAATGCTGGCTGTCCACGCCGAGGATCCGCGCGCTGCCTGCGCTCGGCGCGAGGAAGCCCAGCAGGATGCGGAACAGCGTGGACTTGCCGGCGCCGTTGGCGCCGACGATGGCGTGGATGCGGCCGCGCGGCACGGCCAGGTCGAGCGAATCCAGGGCCAGCTTGCGGCCATAGCGCTTGCTCAGTTGCGCGGTCTCGATGACGTAGTCGGACATGGCGGCGCGCTCAGGCGGTCTTGCGTGGCGCGAAGGCCCGCAGTTCGTGATCGATGCGGGCGACGGCTTCGTCGGCGGGATAGTCGAGCGCCACCACTTCGTGGACGAAACGGCTGACCGCCTCGTCCATGCGCTTGTCGCGTTCGTCCTGGCTCAGCCGTTGCCGCGCCGGCGCCACGTACAGGCCGAGGCCCTGCCGCGCCTCCAGCCAGCCCTCGGCGGTCAGCTCGGCATAGGCCTTGGCGACCGTGTTGGGGTTGATGCCCAGCTGCTGGGCCAGCCCGCGCACGCTCGGCAACTGGGCAGCCACCGCCAGCTCGCCGGTGGCGATGGCCATGCGGACCCCGTCGACGATCTGCCGGCTGATCGGCCGCGGATCGCCGGTGGCGATCTGCAACATGAGGGCCTGGGTGCGAGCCATGGGACCGTCCTATCTGTACTGTGTGTGCTAGTACAGTACAGACGGATCATGCCCGGGTCAACGCCCTCCGTCGCCCCCAGCCCGGTTTCGTCGGAAAGCGAGAAAGCCGCGCGGAAGACTTTCCGTGATCGGTGGGGCCGGAGGGCACTGTCCCAGCGGAGGGCGGCCAAGGATGGCCGCCCGGACCCGACTCGGTGGCCAGGGATGGCGCTTCCGAGCTCGGGGCCGCAGGGACAGTGCCCTCCGGCCTCGCCGATCACCCGCCGAAAGCCTTACTCGGCCGGCTTCACGAAGCGCAAGGTCATGCGGTCGGACTCACCGATGGCCTGGTACTTCTCCCGGTCCTTGTCCCCCAGCGCCAACCGCGGCGGCAAGGTCCACACCCCTTCCGGATGGTCGGCGGTGTCGCGTGGGTTGGCGTTGATCTCCGACTTCGCCTCGAGCTTGAAGCCGGCGGCCTGGGCCAGCGCGATCACATGCGCCTCCGGCAGGTAGCCACTGGTCTTCATGTCCGCCGGCGGCTGGTCGGGCTTGGCGCGATGGTCCACCAGCCCGAGCGTGCCGCCCGGCTTGAGCACCTCGAAGAAGGCCTTGAACATCGCCGCCTCGTTGCCGGCCATCACCCAGTTGTGGGCGTTGCGGAAGGTCAGCACCACGTCGGCCGAGTTCGGCTCGCCGAGCACGGGTGCGGCCGGATCGACCTCCACCACCGTCGGCTTGCCGAACACCGCCGGCTGCGCCTCGAACATCGCCCGCAGCTTCTGGTTGGACTTCTCGGTGTTGTCGCCGGGCTTGCCGGGGCGCGGCACGATCGCGGTGTAGCCGCCCTCGCGCAGCAAGGGCGCCAGCACCTCGGCGTACCAGCCGCCGCCGGGCCAGATCTCCAGCACGCGCTGGCCGGGCTTCACGCCGAAGAACTCCAGCGTCTCGCGCGGATGGCGGTAGGTGTCGCGCGTGCGGTTGGCCTCCGAGCGCCATTCACCGGCCAGGGCGCGGTCGATCGGCGTGGCTTCGGCGGCGCCGGGCTCGTCCATCGCCGGCGGCGGCGCGACCTCGAAGGTCGGCGGCGGCTGCGGGGCGTCCTCGGCGTCCTGCGCGAGGACGGCGCCGGGGAGGGCGAGGGCAAGGGCGAGGGCGAGCGGGCGCAGGGTCATGGCGGGGCTCCAGTCGGTGGGGAGGACGACGCTAGCATGCGACCCGCGGCGGCGGCGAGAAGTTCGCCTCACGCGGGCCCGTGCAGGCGCAACGCGTCGGGGTACGGCGGCACGTCGGCCATCCGGCCGGCGCGCAACTCCGCCTGCAGCGCCTGCCACCAGGCCACTTCGAAGATCTCGCCATGCACGCGCATCAGCAACTCGCGCTGCGACGCGGTCATGCCGAGGAAGCGCGGGAATTGTTCCGGGAACACATCCGCGTCGGCGACGTAGTACCAGGCGCCATGGTGCATCTCCTCTTCCTCGTTGCGCGGCTGCGGCAAGGCGCGGAAGCGGCAGTCGGTGACCAGGCACAGTTCGTCGTAGTCGTAGAAGATCGCGCGGCCGTGCCGGGTCGCACCGAAATTCTTCAGCAGCAGGTCGCCGGGGAAGATGTTGCTGCGCGCCAGGTCCTTGATCGCCTGGCCGTAGTCGAGGATGGCGGCGGTCGCCGCGGCCTCGTCCACCTCGCGCACGTACAGGTTCAACGGCCGCAGCCGGCGCTCGACGTAGCAGTGGTGGATGACGATGTCCTCGCCGTCCTGGCTCGCCGAGCCGGCGCAGTCGGCCAGCAATTCAGCCAGCAGCTCGTCGTCGAACTGCGCGCGCGGGAACCGCAGGTGCCGGTACTCCTGCGCGTCGATCAGCCGGCCGACGCGGTCGTGGCGGAACACCAACGCGTAGCGGTTGCGCACGTTCTCGCGCTCGCCGAGTTTGGGATAAGCGAAGCGGTCGCGGATCAGCTTGAACACCAGCGGATACGAGGGCAGGGTGAACACCGCCATCACCATGCCGCGTTCGCCCTCGGCATGCACGAGCCTCTCGTCGGGGTGGGCGGCGAGGTGGCGAAAGAATTGGCGGTAGCGCTCGGTCTTGCCCTGCTTGGCGCGGCCGAGCACGGTGTAGATCTCGTCCACCGGCTTGCCGGGCAGCAGCGTGCGCAAAAACACCACCGCGTCGCCCACCGTGCCCAGGTCGGCATGGAAGTAGCTGTGGGTGTAGCCGAACAGGCCGGCCACGTGCTGGCGCGTGGTCAGCAGCGCGTCCACCCGCAGGCCGGCCTCGTCGTGCACCAGGGCGATGACGCAGGGCAGGTAACGCTCGCGCCCGAACACGCGGCCGACCAGGTAGGCGCGGCGCTCGCGGTAGAACACCGTTTCGAGCAACTCCAGCGCGACGACCTCACCGGCGTCCTGCGCGCGAAGGCGCGCGGCCAGATCGACGGCGACCGCGCGCGCGTCGCTTTCGCGGTCGGAAAGGGCCAGCCCGAAATCGTAATCACCGAGCAGGCGGGCGAAGGTGGCGGAAAGGTCGTCGGACACCGCGTAGCTGTGCCGCGCCACCGGGTGGGTGATGCGGTCGGTGGGCACGATGTCGAGCGCGACGAACTCGATGTCCGGTGCCACCCCGCGGGTGCGGAAGAAGCGCCGCGTCAGCGTGTTGAAGAAGGTCTTGTACAGTTCCTGGTCGAGCAGCGGCGCGATCAGCGCGGCGTAGCGATCGCGCACCCGCGTCCAGAGTGCGCGCTCGCCGGCATGGTCGCCGAGGTGCGCGGCGAGCGCGCGGGTGATCTCCAGCACGCAACGGTCGTAGAGCTCGATGCGCGCGACGGCGTCGGCGCGGCCGGCCGCCCAGTCGCGGCGCGCGAAATGACCAGCGGCCCGGCGGGTGATCCCGGCGAAGCGCTGGTGGTAGTCGGCAAAGCCATCGCGGATGGCGATCGCGCAGGCGTCGGCCAGCGAAGGCGGGAAGGACGGGGCGCGGTGCGCGTCGGGAATCGGTCCCATGCGCGCCACTCTACGCCAGCGACCGTGGGGCGGCTCCACCCGCATTAAGCCGCGGTTCCTCGCGCTTGGCTCACCGTGAAGCCCCGCCCGCCACGGACATTCCGCCATGGACCCCCGCCTGCCGCCCCAGACCGAACCCCCGCAACGCGCCGGCGAGCGCGAGCACGCGCAGCTGACGCCGAGCCCCGGCGAGCCGGACGGGTCGGGCTATGCCGAGGAACGTCCCAACGACGTCGACCGCCCCAACCCCGATGCCGCCGGCAACCAACGCGCCCAGGTCGCCGGCGAACTGCCGGGCGAGGAAGACGAGCAGGAGGACGAAACCGAGGAAACGCCGCCCGGCGAGAACAAGCGCGAACCGATCAAGGACCCGGATCCGGCCGACACCAAGATGCACGTGCAGCAGGGTTCGCGCTGAGCCTCAGCCGGCGGCGCGGCCGGTCACGCCGGCGCAGTAATCCTTGCTCTCGGTCGCCGGCGTGAACCAGAGGTAGTCGGCCGGGCCGACGTCTTCGCGGTAATCGGCCGCGTCGTCCTGGCCCTCGCGGACCTCGACCAACTGCACCACGACGGCGCCCTCGCCGACGCCATGGCTTGCCACGCCCGAATCACCGCGCGCGTGCTCGCCGCCGGCGATCAGCATGGCCGGCGTCTCGCGGCGCAAGGCCTCGGCCATGCTCGCGTCCTTGGCCAGCTGGATCGCCAGCATCGGCGCCAGCGATTCGCGTGCCTGCATCCGGCAGTGCGCCTCGAAGATGGTGTCGAGCAGGCGTTCGCGCACCACCGGCGTCGCCTTCGCGACCGAGGCAAAACGCGGATCAGCGGCGACGAGAGCCTCGCCCTCGGCATAGAGCCGGCCGATCATCGCCTTGCCGATGTTGCCGGCAACGAGCTTGCCGTCGGCGACCGTGGCCTGGAACAACGGGCCGTACACCGCCAGGTCCCAGCCCTTCGCCGGCCAGTCGAGCTTGCGGCGGATCGCGTCGAGGTCGTCGCCCGCCGCCAGCGCGGGCAAATGCGGCGCCTGCGCCTCGTCGAGCATCTCGAACACCACCGCGCTTCCAGGCTTGGCCTGAAGCCGCGCGGCGATGAGCTCCGCCTCGAGTCGATGGTGGTCGGGATTGTCGTGCTTCTCCCCGACCAGCACGACCGGCGCGCCGCCGACCGCCGCCATCAGTGCCTCGCGCGTGACGGTGCGACCCTGCGCATCCACGATCGCGCCGACCAGCGGATGCGCCTGCAGTCGCGGCGACAGCCAGTCGCCGGCCTGCACGGGGCAGGCCGCCAACAGGGCCGCGAGTGCGAGTGCGGCGCGCATCGGCTTACATCTGCTTGATCAGTTCGTCGCCGAACTCGCTGCACTTCACCTCGGTCGCACCCTCCATCAGGCGGGCGAAGTCATAGGTGACCCGCTTCGAAGCGATCGCCGCGTCCATCGCGCGGATGATCGCGTCGGCGGCCTCGTGCCAGCCCATGTAGCGCAGCATCATCTCGCCCGACAGGATCACCGAGCCGGGGTTGACCTTGTCCAGGCCGGCGTACTTGGGCGCGGTGCCGTGGGTGGCCTCGAACACCGCATGGCCGGTGACGTAGTTGATGTTGGCGCCGGGTGCGATGCCGATACCACCCACTTGTGCGGCCAACGCGTCGGACAGGTAATCGCCGTTGAGGTTGAGCGTGGCGACCACGTCGTACTCGGCTGGCCGCAGCAGGATCTGCTGCAGGAAGGCGTCGGCGATCGCGTCCTTGATGATCAGGCCCGCACCCGGCTTGCCCTCCGGGATGACGTGCCAGGGACCGCCGTCGAGTTCGACCGCGCCGTACTGCTCGGCGGCGACCTGGTAGCCCCAGTCGCGGAAGCCGCCCTCGCTGAACTTCATGATGTTGCCCTTGTGCACCAGGGTCACCGACTTGGACTTCTGCGCGATGGCGTATTCGATCGCGCTGCGCACCAGGCGCTCGGTGCCCAGGTAGGAGACCGGCTTGATGCCGATGCCGACCTGCACCGGCAGCTCGCGCGAGGGCTGGCCGACGCCGACCAGCGCCTCGTTCCACTGCGCGTTTTTCTCGGCCGTGCCGAAGCGGATCTTGCCGAAGGCCTGCGGGAACTCGCGCTGGATGAAGTCGAGCACCTTCTGCGCCTCGGCGCTGCCGCCCGCCCACTCGATGCCGGCGTAGATGTCCTCGGTGTTCTCGCGGAAGATCGTCATGCTGACCTGGTCGGGGCGCTTGACCGGCGAGGGCACGCCCTTGAACCAGC
>CAMPGW010000006.1 GCA_946885735.1 uncultured Gammaproteobacteria bacterium | reverse complement strand
TAGTCGGACGACGGGTCGGTGCTGACCGGCACCCACAGGTCGGCGAAGGCGTTGACGTGCATCACGTCCTCCACCACGCCCACCACGTTGAAGCTTTGTCCGCCGACATCGATGGACTGGTTGACGGCGCGTGCATCGCCAAACAGCTTGCGCGCGGTGCTGCGGTTGAGCACCGCCAGGAACCGGCCGCGCTCGACGTCCTCGACCGTCGGCAGGCGGCCGTCGAGCAGCTCGAAGTCGAGGATCTTCCAGTACTCGCCGTCCACCCGCCGCATCATCAACTCGACCACGCGGTCGGCGCGGTACACCGAGGTGGTGCGCGGGCTGGACGCCGCCGACACCAGCTCGGCCTGCTTGCCCTGCAACGGCTTGAGCATGCGGTCGATGACGCGGTAGCCGAGCGGGCCGGTGCGCTGGGTGTGGCCGTCGGTGTGGGTGCTGACCATCGCGCCGACCTGCAGGAAGCGCTCGCTCTTGCCCTCCACGCCGGTCGGGAAGAACGCGTTCTGCAGCAGGGCGGTGACCACCAGCAACACACCCAGGGTCAGGGTGATGCACAGCAGGTTGATGGCGGTGAACAGCTTGCGCCGGTTGTAGACCAGCCAGGCGGTGAGCAGGTAATTGCGGAACATGGGGCGGCCTCCGTGGCGGCTGATCAGGCGACGAGCTGGCCGTCGAACACGCGGACGATCTCGCTGCCGCGGCGGGCCTCGCGCTCGTCGTGGGTCACCATCACCACCGTGGTGCCCTCTGCGTTGAGCTTGAGCAGCAGGTCCATCACCTCGGCGCCCATCTGGCTGTCGAGGTTGCCGGTGGGCTCGTCGGCCAGCAGCACCGCCGGCTCGCCGACCATGGCGCGGGCGATCGCCACGCGCTGTTGCTGGCCGCCCGACAACTGGTTGGGGTAGTGCTCCATGCGCGCGCCCAGGCCGACGCGCTCCAGCGCCGCCTTGGCGCGGCGCCGGCGCTCGGCGGTCGGCATCTTGCGGTACAGCAGCGGCAGCTCGACGTTGTCGAGCACCGCCAGGTCGTTGATCAGGTGGAAGCTCTGGAAGATGAAGCCGAAGGTCGCGTTGCGCATGCGCGCCACCTCGGTGTCGCGATACGTGGTGACCGGCTTGCCGTCCACCTGCACCGAGCCGCTGCCGGGCGCATCGAGCAAGCCGATGACGTTGAGCAGCGTGCTCTTGCCGCAGCCGCTGGGGCCCATGATCGAGAGGAAGGCGCCCTTCTTCACGTGCAGGCTGATGTCCTTCAGGGCGAGGGTCTCGACCTTGTCGGTGCGGTAGGTCTTGGAAACATTGTCCAGTCGGATCACGGGAAGTCCTCGGTCGGAAACGGGGTTAGTTGGCGATGCGGATGTGGTCGAGGTCGCGCCAGCGGCTCATGTCGGAGGCGATCAGGCGGTCGCCGGCGCGCACGCCGGACACCAGCTCCACCGCCTGCCCGTCCATCAGGCCGACGTCCACCGGCACGCGGCGCGCATCGTTGCCGCGTACCAGGAACACCTCCTGCCGGCCCTTGCCGTTGAAGGCCGGGCCGGCGTCGGCGATCAGCGTGTCGGCCTTCTGCGCGGTGACCACGAACGCGTCCACCCGCAGGCGGTTGCGCAGCAGCGGGTGGTCCGGCGCGTCGAGCGTCACCACCAGCGTGACGGTGCCGTCCTTGATCTCCGGCAGCACCGTGTGCACGCGGCCGGCCATGGACTGGCCGCTGTAGACCACGCGCACGCGCTGGCCCGGTGCGAGGTAGCGCGCATAGAAGTCCGACACCGTCGCCTCGACGCGGAAGTTGCGCAGCTGCGAGACCTTGGCGACCTGCTGGCCGGCGTCCACGCTGGCGCCGAGGTCGGCCAGCAGCCAGGTGACCATGCCGGCGAATGGCGCGCGCACCTGCGCCTGCGCCAGCAACTGCTGCTGCTGCGCCAGCGCCTTGCGCAGCACCTGCGCCTGCAGCCGAGCGCCGTCGATGTCGGTGGCCGTTGCGGCCTGGCTGCCGGCGACCGACTCGCGCTTCTGGCGCAGCTCGATCTCGGTGCGCTTGACCGCCAGCTCGATCGCGCTCACGTCCGACGAAGACACCGCGCCAAGCTTGAGCAGGCGCTGGTAGCGTTCGTGCTTGACCTTGTTGGCCTCCAGGTCGAGCGCGAGCAGCTCGATCTCGGAAGACAGCTGCCTGTGCTTCTGTGCCAGGTCCAGCGTGAGCGCGCGGACCCGGATGTCCTGTTGCGCGATCTGCTCCTCGAGGTTGTCGATGGCCAGGCGCAACGAGCTCGCATCCAGTTCGAGCAGCAGGTCGCCCGCGGCAACCACCTGTCCCGGCTTCACCCGGACCCTGGCGATGCGCGAGCGCACCGGCGCCACCAGTTGTTCCTCGTGCACCGGCACCACCACGCCGGCGGCGCTGATGGTGTCGGCGATGGCCCCGCGCCGCACCTCGACGATGCGCACCGCATCGCGCGCCACGCTGGGCGCGACCAGGCGGTTGAACGCCCACGCGCCGCCAAGCAGGGCGACCAGGGCCAGGCCCAGCGTGGCAATGACGCGTTGCCGGCGGCGCAGCTGCGTGCGGGGGTCGATCGGTTGGTCCACGAAGGCGTTCCTGCTCTGATCCTGCCGTGCCTGTTGCACGGGTCGTGCCAGCGGACGAACCCTTTGCGTATCAGGGTGTTGGCGCCTTTGGCGAATTCACCGATCGCTCGCGTCCGAACACCGTTGTCCGGAATCGAACACGTTCCCACCGTCCTCGTCGCGCCGTCAGGCGCCGTGGGCAGCCCGGCGCCGCCACATCTTCTCGCTCACGACCAGCCCGGAAGCTACGCGTGCCTGGCGAACGCGGCGCATGCCTGGCGAACGCGGCGCGTGCCAGCAGTCACGGTGCGACCGCTGGGTCGCGCACGCTATCATTTGCGGGCGGTGCAAGATCCGCTGCGAGGCCGTCATGTCTGAACCGTCCGCACCCGTTTCGCCCACACGCCGCAGCAAGGTCGGCGGTGGCCGCGTGCTGATGTGGCGCGGCGGCAGCTTGTGGGCGAGCCGCAACACCGGGCTGGTGCAGGCGCATGCGCACCATGCCATCCAGGTGACGCTGGCGCCGCGGCAGCCGGTCAGGATGCGCAGCGGCGAGTCCGCCGACTGGATTCCCGCGCGCGCCTCGATCGTCATGCCCGATCGTGAGCATCAGTTCGACGGCTGCGGGCAGGACGTCGCCATCCTGCTGCTGGAGCCCGAGACGACGGTCGGGCGAGTGCTGCTCGCGCGCTATGGCGGAACCTCGCTGACCGTGATCGATGACGAGGCGGTGATCGCCGCATCGCAGCGGCTGCTGGACGGCCTGGCCCGCGGTGCCGGCGACGAGTCACTGGTGGACGCGGCCAGGACCATCGTCATGCTGCTGGCCGGGGACGTCGCCGATGCCGACGTCGTGGACCCGCGCATCGCACGGGCGCTCGAGTGGATCCGCGGGCAATTGGGGGCGCCGATGACGCTGGGGCAGGTCGCGAGCCAGGTGCACCTGTCACCGGGTCGGTTCCGCCACCTTTTCGTCGCCCAGACCGGGATTTCGTTTCGCGCCTACGTCCTCTGGGCCCGCGTGTCGTCCGCCATGGTCACCGCCATGGCGGGTCGGTCGTGGACGGACGCGGCGCAGCACGCGGGCTTCGCCGATTCGGCCCACTTCACGCGCACCTGCAAGCGCATGTTCGGCATTTCGCCGACGATGCTCAGCCGGGACGAGTCCGCCGGCACTGGCCGCTGAGGTCAGCCCCCTCGTACAAGCCTGCGACGGCGCAGGCCACCAGAATTCGCATTACGGCAGCCTCGGTGCTGCCTGGTCGCGCGCACCCAGGAGTACACGCATGTCCCGGCTCGAACAGGCTTTCGCACAGGAGTGGGACCTGGCGCGCGCGGCGAGCCGTGCCCGGGAACACGATCGAGCCTTCCGCCATCTCGAGCGCGCCCACATCCTTGGGCAGCGTCGAACCTGGCTGCACATCAAGAGCCACCTCGGCATGCTGCAGGTCGGCTGGCAGCGCCGCGACCGGCGGGAAGTGCCCGGGCAGCTCCTGCGCATCGCCGCGGCCGCGCTGTTCTCGCGCCTGTGGGTTCCCGCCGGCAACACCGGCGGCGCGAACGTCAGTGCCTTCCGGCCCATGCCGATCCCGCAGGACCTGCAGGCCTTGCTCGATACGGTGGACGGATAAGGCGGCCGTCCTTCACGGCGCGTCCGAAGCCTCCGATCAGGCCTCGCCCGGCGGCGCGCCAGCCGCCGGCACCGTCACCAGGATCTCGTGAAGTGCTTCCAGGCTGGTCGGCTTGACCAGATGGTGGTCGAAGCCGGCGGCGATCGCGCGGCGGCGGTCCTCGTCCTGGCCGTAGCCGGTGAGCGCGACCAGCACCGGCCCGCGGCCCAGCAACGCGCGCAGGCCGCGCGCGACGTCGTACCCGTCCATGCCGGGCATGGCGATGTCCACGAAGGCCAGGTCGGGACGCATGCGCTCGGCCGCGCCCAGCGCCGAGACACCGTCGTAGACCGCGCGCGCGTCGTGGCCCAGGCCCTTGAGCATCAGGGCGAGCGTGTTGGCCGATGCTTCGACGTCGTCCACGACCAGCACCCGGCGCGAGGCGGCGGGCGCCACCCGGCGTGCCGGCGCGCGCGCCGGATCGGCGGTCGAGGGTTCACCGGACGCGAGCGGCAGGCGGACGACGACCTCGCTGCCGCGCCCGGCGCCTTCGCTGCGCATCTCGACGGTTCCGCCGTGCAGCTCGACCAGGTTCTTCACCAGGGTGAGTCCTATGCCGAGGCCGCCCTGCGATCGCGTCAGCGAATCGTCGACCTGCGTGAACATCTCGAAGACCGCCCCTTGCATCGCCGGCGGAATCCCGCATCCGTCGTCGCGGACGGACACGACCGCCTGCCCGCCATCGCGTCGCGCCGACAACCAGATGTTGCCGCCCGGGTTGGTGAACTTCGCCGCGTTGTGGATCAGGTTGCCGAACACCTGCACCAGCCGGCCGAGGTCCGCCTCGACCTGCAGCGGCGTCGACGGCAGCTCGAGGGCGAGCCGATGCCTGCGCGCATCCAGGAAAGGCCCTACCGCCTCGAGCGCGGCGGCGATGGCGTCGCCCAGGTCGATCCGCTCGCTGCGCAGTTCGATGCGGCCGCGGGTGATGCGCGAGACGTCGAGCAGGTCGTCGATCAGGCGGATCATCTGCTTGACCTGCCGGCCCATCATGTCGCGCAGCCGCACGACTTCCTCGGGCTTGTCCCCCGCCAGGTGCCAGACGTGCAAGGCATTCGACAGGGGCGCGAGCGGATTGCGCAGCTCGTGCGCGAGCGTGGCCAGGAACTGGTCCTTGCGCCGGTTGGCCTCGGCAAGGCCTTGCTCCGCGCGCTTGCGATCGTCGATGTCGAACACCGCACCGACCATCCCTGCGTAGTCGCCGCCCTCCGAGAACCAGGGGCGACCGAGGTCGACCGCCCAGCGGTAGCTGCCGTCCGCGGCGCGCAGCCGGTATTCGGTGCGGAAGTCGCTGCGTTCCTCGTTGGCGCGCAGGAACCGTTCGCCGGCGGCCTGTTGGTCATCGGGGTGGGTGGCTTCGGTCCAACCCAGCCCCAGGGCCTCCTCTTCGGTCTGGCCGGTGAATTCGTACCACTGGCGTGAGAGGAAGGTGCAATGCCCATCGGGATCGGTCAGCCAAAGCATGGCCGGCGAGGCATCGGCCATCAGGCGGAAGCGGGCTTCGTTCTGGCGCAGCAGTTCCTCCGCCATCCTGCGCTCGGTCACGTCGGCCACGGTGCCGACGAAGCTGACCAGCGTGCGCGCCGCGCCCGTGCCCTCGAACTCGGCGATGCCGCGTGCCTCCAGCCAGCGCAGCGAGCCGTCGGCGCGCGTGATGCGGTATTCGACGGCGTAGGGCTTCGGGTCGTCGGGCTGCATCGATGCCTCGACCGCGGCCCAGAGCCGCGGCGCATCCTCCGCGTGCAGGAGCCGGTGGATCTCGTCGACGTGCCGTGGCAGGCAACCGTCCAGGCCGTAGATCTCCGCATAGCGCGCGTCGTGCGTCACCATGCCCGTCGCGGCGTCGTACTGCCACCAGCCCAGGCGCGCGGCGTCGAGCGCGAGCTGCCGTTGCACCGCAAGCATGCCCTGGTTGCGTTCGGCAGCCCGCAACTCGGTGATGTCCGCCACCACCGCGGTGATGTAGCGCACCTGGCCGTCGGGACCCGGCGTCGCCGAGACGGCGTTCTGTACCCACACGGTCGTGCCATCCGGTCGCAGGTAGCGTTTCTCGATGGTGAACGACGCGCGCCGGCCACTCGCCAGTTCGGCGAACAGATCGAGGTTGCCGGCGACGTCGTCCGGGTGGGTCAGGTCCTGCATGCGAAGTCGAAGCAGTTCCGCCCGCGGGCGGCCGGTGATCTCGCAGAAGCGGTCATTGACGAGCACGAAGTGCCCGTCCAGGTCCACCTGGGCGATGCCGCCGGTGGACTGCTCGAACACCGCGCGGAACCGCTGCTCGCTTGCCTGCAACGCCGCCTCGGCCAGGCGGGAGCGGCTCATGTCGCGGGCCAGGCCGAGCCATTCGACGATTTCGCCGTGCTCGTCGAGGATCGGCGCCGCCCGCGAACGGATCCAGCCTTCCGTGTCGCCCTGGCCGAAAACGCGGAACTCCAGGTCGAACACCGACCTGGTCGCCACGGCTTCGGCGATCGCGGCGGCAACGCGCGCGTGTTCGCGGGCCGGCACGAGGCGTTGCATCCAGTCGCGCGACGGAGCCTCCATGGCCGGGATCAGGCCATGTCCGTCCAGGACCTGCATCGCTCCGCCGTCGGCGCTCATCACGTACACCACGTCGCGGCTTACGCCGATCAGCGCTTGCAGGCGGGCTTCGGCGCGGCGTCGTGAGGTAGCGTGGTCGGGGTCCATCGCTCTCCAATCTATCCGCCGCCGGTGAACCCCAGCAAAGTCCGGTCACCCATCGTTCAGCGAGTCGCCACCGAGCGTCGCGTAATAGGTCGCCAGATCCTCGATTTGCCGGTCGTCCAGGCTGGCGGCGGCGCGATGCATCAGCTGCCAGTAGCGGGTGCCGCCGCGCTGGCCCTGCTGGAACAGCCGTAGTTGCCGCGCCAGGTAGCGCGGCGGCAAGCCTGCGAGTCGCGGATACAGCGGATTGGTCGCGTCCGCGCCCGGGCCGTGGCAATGGCGGCAGGCCGGGATGCGTTGCGCGCCGATGCCGCGCGCGGCCAGGCTCGCGCCCCGGGCACGCGCCGCCGCGTCGGCTGCACCGGCGGTCGCGGCCGGAGCCCGCGGCAGCGACGCGAAGTGCCGCGCCAGGGCGCGCATCTGCGCGGCGTCCAGGCCGGTGGCGACGGTCTGCATCACGCCGCTGTGGCGCTCGCCGCGGGCAAAGGCTTGCAGGCTGGCGAGCAGGTAGGCCTCGCGCTGTCCGGCGAGCGGCGGGATCGCGATGTCGCCGCGGCCCCGTCCGTCCACGCCATGGCAGCGCGTGCAGTTGTCCACGATCGAGACGGGCGGCCAGCGCAGGTTGCGCAGGCCCAGCTCATCGCGTGCATGCGGCGCGGACGCCAGCGGCCCCAGCGCCAGCACGTCGTACTGGGCGGCGTCCAGCCCGGGCAGGCGCTTGAGGAAGGCGACCATGGCCCAGACTTCGTCGTCAC
This sequence comes from uncultured Gammaproteobacteria bacterium, assembly GCA_946885735.1. Next base: position 58,542 of record CAMPGW010000006.1, on the reverse strand, counting down.
GCTTTTGCGAGGTCCACGCCGGCATCGCCGTGTACTTGATGCCGTGCTTGACGATCCAGTGCAGCTCGCGCGGCTTCCACTCGTCGACGACCTCGGCCAGGTAGGGCGGCGAGGGCACCATCTGCGCGACCACCCGCGCCCGGGTCCGGCCGGGCGCACCGTGGCAGGGCATGCACTGGGTGTCGTAGTGGCCGGCGGCTTCCAGCAGCAAGGCGGGCTCGTCCAGCGCAGGCGCCGAGGTGTCCAGCGATTGCATGCGCACCGTGCGCGTCATCGCGTACTGGAGGACGCGCTGGGTGATCGGCCAATGCCCTTCGTCGGCGGCGATCGGCGTCAGGCCGAGCGTCAGGAAGGCGAAGGCGGCGGCCGCGAGCAGCACCGACACCGCCGCGAGACGCGCGATCAGGCGCCGCCACGACGCGGGGCGCAGCCAATGCCAGGCGCGCTCGGCCAGACGCGGGAGCGTCGAACGATCAGGCATGGTGGCCCCCTGCCCGCGGCCGCAGCAGCCCCGACAGCAGCCACAGTGCGCCGGCCAGGTAGGCGATGCCGCCGACCGCCAGCATCAGGATCCCGCCCAGGTGCTGGTCGGCGAGCGCACTCGCCACGGCCAATGGCGCGCCATCGCTCGCAGCGCCGTGCGGGTACAGCGGACGGGTGCCACCGGCCAGCAATACGCCGAGCAGGCTCATGTGCATCGCCGTCATCAGCAGCGCGGCGATGCCGGCGACGGCGCGACCGCGCGCGGCAAGCCGCGGGCCGCCAAAAGCCGCCAGCCAGAGCAGCAGCCCCACGGCCAGGAAGCTGCCCTGCTCCAGCGCCCGCACCGCGCCCGACGCACGGGCCGCATGATGCAGCCAGGGCGCGTGCCAGGCCCACACGACCACGAACTCGAGCAGGGTCGCCAGCATCGGCGAGAACAGGCCGGGTAGACGTGTCGCCGGATCGAAGCGGCTGCCGGCCAGGCCGAAGGCCAGCAGCGGCGCGGCCACCGCGACCACGCCCATGTGCATCGCCATGTGCGCGGCGAAGGAGTGCTGCGCCAGCGTGGGCAAGGGGCCCAGCCAGGCGGCCACGAGTGCAAGCACGCCGGCGCCGAACAAGGCGCGACGGGTCGCCGTCCGGTGTGGCGAGCGGTTCATCGGCAGGTCTCGATGCGCAGGAGGACGAAGGCCGAGTACAGCACCGCGATGAAGCTCAACCCGCACAGCAAAGCGGTGGCGAAGCCGAGGAAGCGATGGCGATCGGCGGCGGTCGGCTGGTCGTGCGGCGCGGCCTCCGATTCGAAGCGATGCTGGCGGTAGCCGCGCCAGCCGAAGCCGGTGATCAGCAGCAGCGCCGCCACGGTCGCCGCGGCCAGGCCGACGCGCACTTGCGCCAGCGACGTGGCGGGCGCCGCGGCCTTGGCGCACCACACCGCCGCGCTGATGTAGCAACCCAGGAAGTGCAGCGCCCACACCGTGGGTCCCGTGGTCAGCATCCAGATGCTGGCGCGGTCCTCGTGCAGCAGGTGCTTGTCCACGGCCATGCCTCCTCCTCACGCCAGCTTCGGGAAACCGGCGACCACCGCCACCGTCACCGCTGCGGTGACGGCGACGAAATGCCAGTACAGCGCGACGTTGTGGATGTCGATGTCGTGGCGGGCATCCATGTGCCCGGTCGCGCGCCGGGCCAGGCAATAGCCCTGCATGAGCGCGCCGACGACCGCGTGCACCGCCGTCCAGCCGAGCAGCAGCCACACCGTGGCCGGGTAGGCATGCGCGGTGGGATCCATGCCGTGTTGCCACGGCCCGGCCAGCAGTGCGGCGGCGCCGGCGAGGGCCAGCAATGCCGCGAGCGACAGCGCCGAGTAGAACGCAATGCCGCGATTGCGCCGGTTGAGTTCACGCGAGGCCCAGGTCAGCGCCCACGACGCGGCCAGCAGGCCCAGCGCCAGCACGGGCCAGAACTCACCCGGCCCCGCCGGCGCACCCGGCGGAAAATCGTCGTGGATGGTCCAGAAGAAAAAGTAGCCGAACACCAGGCTCGCGAACGCGGTCATGTCGCCGAGCATGGTGATGAACATCGCCCACCAGCCCACCGACGCGCGGCCTGACGCATACAGCGGTAGTTCCAGGCCCAGCCCGACATCCTGCCGCGCCTGCGCGGGCCGCCGCGCGCTGCCGGTCCATAGCCACCACAGGATCACCAGCACGGCGAGTCCGCCGCTGACGGCCGCGGCCACGTACATCGAGAACACCGGGAAGATGAAGGCGCCGCCGGTGAACAGCGCCGCCCACAGCGTCTTGAAAGTCGGCCCCGGCACGCGCAGGCACTGCAGCGGCACCGCGTCGATGGTCGAGGTCACCAGGGTCTCGCGGTGGCCGTGTTCGGAGTCGGCCAGGTAGTAGCGACCCTCGTCGACCTCGCGCATCAACCCGGGCTGGTCCCACAGCGGATAGCGACTACGCACGACCGGGATCGAGCGCACGCCCCAGGGCTTGCCCGGCATCTCGGCCAGCCATTCCAGCGTACCCGCCTGCCACGGGTCGCGCGGCGAGAGCTCGCGCTTGCGTGCGCTGCGCCAGGCATCCACCACGATCACCGCCACGCCGGCGGCGAGCACGAACGCGCCCACCGTGGACACCAGGTTCAGCAGCTCGAAGCCCTGTCCGCCGCGATAGGTGAACACGCGCCGCGGCATGCCCATCAGGCCGGTCAGGTGCATCGGCAGGAAGGCGATGTTGAAGCCGGCGAACATCAGCCAGAAGGCGATGCGGCCGTGGCGTTGCGTCATCTGCCGGCCGGTCGCGAGCGGGAAGAAGTAGTACAGACCGGCGATCACCGGGAACACCACGCCGCCAACCAGCACGTAGTGAAGGTGGGCGACCACGAAGTAGGTGTCGTGCGCCTGGAAGTCGAACGGGGCCATCGCCACCATCACCCCGGTCAGGCCCCCGAGCACGAAGATCGCCAGCGCGCCGAACACGAACAGCATCGGCACCGAACGCACCGCCTTGCCGGCCAGCACCGTCGCCAGCAGCGCGAAGATCTGCACCCCGGTGGGAATGGCCACCGCCTGCGAAGCGGCCGAGAAGAAGGCCAGCGAGATGTTTGGCAGGCCGGTGGTGAACATGTGGTGCACCCACAGCCCGAAGCTGATGAAACCGGTGCCGACCGCGGCCAGCACGATCCAGCTGTAGCCAACCACCGGCCGGCGCGCGAAGGTCGGCACGATCATCGCCACCAGCGCGATCGAGGGCAGGAAGACGATGTAGACCTCCGGGTGGCCAAAGATCCAGAACAGGTGCTGCCAGAGCAGTGGATCGCCGCCGCGCGCGGGGTCGAAGAAAGGCCAGTCGAGCTCGCGCTGCAACTCGAACATGATGTCGCCGGCGATCAGCGGCGGGAACGCGAACAGGATCATCGCCGCCACCACCAGGATGTACCAGGCGTACAGCGGCATCAGGTTGATGCGCATCCCGGGCGGCCGCAGCTTGAGCACGCCGACGATGAGTTCCACCGCCGCCGCGATCGAGGCGATCTCGATGAAGGACAGGCCCAGCAGCCAGATGTCCGCGCCCGGGCCGTCCTGGAAGGCGGTGGTGAGCGGCGGATACATGAACCAGCCACCCTCCGGCGCGATCTTGAAGAAGATCGACCCGCACAGGAACACGCCGCCGATCAGGAAGCACCAGAAGCTGAAGGCCGACAGCCGCGGGAAGGGCATCTCGCGGCTGCCCAGCAACTGCGGCAGGATCAGGATCGAGAAGGCCTCGAAGATCGGCACCGCGAACAGGAACATCATCACCGAGCCGTGCAGGGTGAACAGCTGGCTGTACATGCCGGAAGCGACGAAGTCGTTGTCGGGCACGGCCAGTTGCACCCGCATCAGCAAGGCCAGCACGCCGGCGAACAGGAAGAAGGCGAAGGCCGTGGCGGTGTACCAGCGCCCGACCTGGCTGTTGTTGACGGCCGACCAGTAGCGCCAGCCGGTCGGCGTCTTCCAGGCCTCGGCCAGCCGCGCGGATTGCTCGGGCGTGGCGGCCGGGCCGGCAGCGGCGACGGTCGCCGGATGCGGCTTCACTGCAGCGAATCCAGGTAGCGCGACAGGTCGTCGAGTTCATCCGGCGGCAGCATGTCGAACGCGGGCATCAGCGCCTGCGGCTTGATCGCATGGGTGCGGGCGATCCAGCGACGGAAGCCGCCGACGTCGTTGCGCAGGGTGCCCGCGGCCAGGCCCAGGCGACTGCCGACGTGGGTGAGGTCCGGGCCGACCGGACCGTCGAAGCCGGTGCCGCGCACGCGATGGCAGGCGCCGCAGCCGTTGCGTTCGAAGGACCGCAGTCCGCGTCGTGCCGCGTCCGTCGCGGGCGTGCGCGCCGGCAACGCCTGTCGACGCAGCCAGTCCTCGAAGTCCGCGGGCTCCATCACCACCGCGTCGAACTCCATCAACGCATGCGAGGCGCCGCAGAATTCGGCGCAGACGCCGCGGAAGCGGCCGGTGCGGGTCGGCTCGAGCACCAGCGTGGTGGTGCGGCCGGGCGTCATGTCCACCTTGCCGGCCAGTGCCGGGATCCAGAACGAGTGGATCACGTCCGGGCTGTCCAGGCGCAGCTCGATGCGGCGGCCCAGTGGCAGGCGGAGTTCGTTCGCGAGTTCGACATCGACCGGCGCGCCGTCATCGGTGCGCAGGTAGCGCACCCGCCACCACCACTGTTCGCCGGATACGTGCACGAGCGGCATGTCGGCCGATGCGGGCTGGCGAAACTTCGGCATCAAGGGCAGGCCGTGGAGCAATAGCGCGCCGAGCACGAAGGCAGGAGCGAGCACGCCGCCGCCGAGCAGCAGGCGACGCAGCGCGCGACCCTCGTGTGGCGCGCGACCCGCGCGGCCCAGGTAGAGCGCGAACCCGAGCACCGCCGTCCACACCACGACCGCGCCGGCCAGCATCACCCAGAACAGTCGCGCCACGTCCCGTGCTTCCGCGCCCGCCGGTGACAAGGCGGAGCGGTCGTTGTCGCAGCCGCAAATCAGAAGGATGCAGACGGCGGCCAGGACTCGCAGTGCGGCATCGGCAGGTCGCACGTCGGCCCTCCGCTCAGCGCACCGGGGTCACCCGCCAGATCGTATTGGACAGGTCGTCGGCGACGATCAGGGCGCCGCGCGGATCCACGGTGACGCCGACGGGACGGCCACGCGTCAAGCCATCCGAGCCCATGAAGCCGCTGACGAAATCGACGGGGGGCCCGGCGGGTCGTCCGCCGCGGAAGGGCACGAACACGACCTTGTAGCCAACCGGCTCCGACCGGTTCCAGCTGCCGTGCTCGCCGACGAAGACGCCGTCGGCGAAGCGCGCGCCCATCGCGGGTGTGGAGAACGCCAGACCGAGTGCGGCCACGTGTGAGCCGAGGCTGTAGTCGGGACGGATCGCCGCTGCGACTTTTTCCGGGGCCTGCGGACGCACGCGCGTATCCACGTGCTGGCCCCAGTAGCTGTAGGGCCAACCGTAGAATCCGCCGGGGCGCACCGAGGTGAGGTAGTCGGGCACCAGGTTGGGGCCGAGCTCGTCGCGTTCGTTCACCACCGCCCACAGGGTGCCGGTGCCCGGCTGGATCGCCAGTGCGGTTGGATTGCGCAAGCCGGTGGCGTAGCGCTTGTGCATTCCGGTGCGGGCATCCACTTGCCAGATCACCGCGCGATCGACCTCGGCGGCCATGCCGCGTTCGCTGATGTTGCTGTTGGAGCCAATGCCGACGAACAGCCAGCGACCGTCCAGGCTCGCCGTCATCGCCTTGGTCCAGTGGTGGTTGATCTCGGACGGAAGCTCGGTGACCTTCACCGGCGGTCCGCTGGCGCGGGTCTGGCCCGGACGGTAGTCGAAGCGCACCAGCGCGTCCTGGTTGGCGACGTAGAGCCTGTTGTCGACGAGCGCCAGGCCGTAGGGCGCATTGAGGTCGGAGGCAAAGACGGTGTTCGACTCGTAGCGACCGTCGCCGTCCGCGTCGCGCAACAAGCTCAGCCGGTCGCCGCTCTTGACCTGGGTGTTGCCCTTGGCCTTGATCTTGCCCGCGATCACGTCCTTGGGCCGCAGGCTGGGCGCACCGCCGCCGCGGCCCTCCGCCACCAGGATGTCGCCGTTGGGCAGCAGCAGGGTCTGGCGCGGGATCCGCAGGTCGGTGGCGATCGCGGTGATCCGGTAGCCCTGCGGCACGCTGGGTCGCTGGTCGCCCCAGCCGGTCGGTTCGGCGATCTTCATGCTCGGCAGCAGGCCGCGCTGGGTGTCCGGCAGGCGCGGGCTGGCGCCGTAATCCGGCGGCGGCGGATCGCTCCCGAGGTTGCAGGCGGCGAGCGCCGTGGCAAGGGCCAGGGCCAGGCCGCAGCGTGCGGCGGTCATGGCCGCAACTCCGGGCGCAGGCCGCTGAAGGCGATCCCGGTCGCCACCGTGGCCAGCACCAGTACGACCACCGAAAACACCAGTCCCATCGGCATCACCGCCCAGGCGTCGCGCGCGTGCACCAATGAATTGATGAAGCCGGTGACGAAGAGCGCGAGCAGCAGCAGGAAGTAGCCGAGTCCACCGCGCCGGTTCTCGCCGAACAGGCCGAACAGTGACAGGACCAGCGCGATGCCGGCAAACACCAGTCCGCCGGCCATCAGCCAGGAGGCGAAGTTGCTCCACTGGATCTGGTACGTGGACCAGTAGGCCCAATCGCACAGCAGCGCACCGAGGAAAAGCGGAAAGGCTGCGGCGAGCAGGAACGCAGGGCCCCGTCCCAGGGCGCGGGGATGCGACCGTTCCATGATGACCGACATGGCGGTGTCCTCCTTGACAGCATGCAGGTTACCGCGCGACGCGCCGCCGCAGCTGAACGCGCGCTGGCATGGCGTCCATCCAGGCATTGCCGCCGCTACCGTCGGCTCCGGTTCGCGTTGGCCCGGGTTGCATCGGCCTGCGGCAAAATAGGGCTTTCATGGACCACCGAGAGGGTTTCGACATGTCGCATTACCGTACCGTGCTGGTGCTGGGCTCCGCGCTCGCACTCTCCGCCTGCAAGCCCGCGGAAGACCCCGTCGTCCAAAGCCCGCCCGCGCCGCAGGCTGCGGAGCCTTCGGCTTCGCCGTCGCAGACCCGCCTGGCGGCGTCCGCGCGCGCCAACCTGTCCGCCGTGGGCGACAGCGGCGTCGGCGGCGATCTCGCGTTCGACATCGACAATGGTGGTGTCCGCGTCACCGGCACCGTGAGCGGCCTGGAGCCCGGCAGTACCCATGGCTTCCACGTTCACGAATTCGGCGACTGCAGCGCGCCCGACGCCAGCAGCGCCGGCGGCCACTTCAATCCGACGCAGCAGCCACACGGCGAACGCCAGGCCGAGGCCTCGCATCACGCCGGCGACATGCACAATCTGGTCGCCGGCGACGACGGCCAGGCGCGCGTCGACCAGCGGCTCGCGGGGCTGGAGATCGGCAGCAACGGCGCCACCGACATCATCGGCAAGAGCGTCATCGTCCACGCCGATGCCGACGATTACCGCACCCAGCCTTCCGGTGACGCCGGCGGTCGCCTTGCCTGCGGCGTGATCGCGCTGGAAAACGCGCCGCCCTCCGACGCCGGCCCCGCGGACTGAAGTCCGACTGGCAGCTGCGGGGGCAGATCCCGCTGTTGGCTAGCGCGGGAGGTGCCGCTCGACAGCACCTGCTGATTGGCACGAATCGGCACCGGGGCCGACGCATACCGGGTTGACTCTGGACTGGGTCCAGAGTCCAAACTTGCGCCCATGAACACCCACGTCAGTGCTGATCGCCGCCGTTTCGTGCAGGGCCTCGCGCTGGGAGGAGCCGTCGCCGGGCTCGGCCTGTGGCCGCGCGCCGGCCTCGCCAACAGCTCCACCGGCGTCCCCGTGCTGGCCGGCACCGACTTCGACCTGGTCATCGGCGAGACCCCGATGAACTTTACCGGTCGCACCGTGCCCGCCGTGACCGTCAACGGTTCGCTGCCCGCGCCGCTGCTGCGCTGGCGCGAGGGCACGACCGTGACCCTGCGCGTGCGCAATGCACTGCCGCACGGTTCGGTGCACGGCCACCAGGCCTCCATCCACTGGCATGGCATCCTGCTGCCGGCCAACATGGACGGCGTGCCGGGCCTGAGCTTCGATGGCATCGCCCGCGACGAGACCTACGTCTACCGCTTCGACGTGCGGCAGGCCGGCACGTACTGGTACCACAGCCACTCGGCGCTGCAGGAGCAGGCTGGCCTCTACGGTCCACTGGTGATCGACCCGGCCGGCCCCGAACCCTTCGCCGCCGATCGCGAGCACGTCATCCTGCTCAGCGACTGGACCGACCTGGCGCCGACGGCGCTGTTCGACCGGCTGAAGAAGCGCTCGGACTACGACAACCGCAGCAAGCGCACCGTCGCCGACTTCGTGCGCGACGCGCGCGAGGATGGTGTGTCGGCCACGCTCGCCGACCGCGGGGCCTGGGGCCGCATGCGGATGACGCCGACCGACCTGTCGGACGTCAATGCCAACACCTACACCTACCTGCTGAACGGCACGACCTCGCCCGGCAACTGGACCGGGTTGTTCCGCAGCGGCGAGAAGGTCCGCCTGCGCTTCATCAACGGTTCGTCCATGACGCACTTCGACGTGCGCATCCCGGGGCTGAAGATGACGGTGGTCGCCGCCGACGGACTGCCCGTGCATCCGGTTAGCGTGGACGAGTTCCGCATCGCCGCCGCCGAGACTTTCGACGTGATCGTCGAGCCGAGCGGGCAGGATGCCTTCACCATTTTCGCCCAGGACCTGGGCCGCACCGGCTACGTGTCGGGCACGCTGGCGGTGCGCCACGGGCTGCGCGCGCCGCTTCCGCCGCTGGATCCGCGGCCGATCCTGTCAATGGCCGACATGGGACACGGCGGCATGGACCACGCGGGCATGGATCACGGCGTGCAGCCGACGCCGGCGGTGGATCACGCGGCGATGGGGCATGCCGCGCCCGCGGTGGACCATGCAGCGATGGGGCATGCGGCGATGGGGCATGCCGCGCCGCCCGTGGACCACGCCGCCATGGGCCATGGGCCGGCGGCTGCGGCTGCGATGGTCACGCACCCGGCCAGCGAGCGCGGCAATCCGCTGGTGGACATGCAGACGATGGCGCCGACGCACAAGCTCGACGACCCCGGCATCGGGCTGCGCGACAACGGCCGCCGGGTGCTGAGCTATTCGATGCTGCGCAGCCTGTTCGAGGACCCGGACGGACGCGAGCCCGGCCGCGAGGTCGAGCTGCACCTCACCGGGCACATGGAGAAGTTCGCCTGGGGCTTCGACGGTCGCAAGTTCTCCGATGCCCATCCGCTGCGCTTCAACTACGGCGAGCGCCTGCGCATCGTGCTGGTCAACGACACGATGATGACGCACCCGATCCACCTGCACGGCATGTGGAGCGACCTGGAGGATGCCGACGGCCGCTTCCTGGTGCGCAAGCACACCGTGGACATGCCGCCGGGCACGCGCCGCAGCTACCGCGTGCGCGCCGACGCACTCGGCCATTGGGCTTACCACTGCCACCTGCTCTACCACATGGAAGCGGGGATGATGCGCACGGTGGAGGTGGCGGAGTGATCCGGCGCCTCGTCCTGGCCGTCGCGCTCGGCGCGCTGTCGCCGTTGCTCTCCGCGCAGCAGGTCGACCATTCCACGATGGATCATTCCCGGCCGCTGCCTCCGCCACCACCGGATCCTTCCGTGGTGGATCAGTCGAAGATGGACCATGCCTCGATGGGTCACGCGCCGGTGCCTGCGGCGCCGCAGGATGCACCGCGCACCCCGATCCCACCGATCACCGAGGCCGACCGCGCCGCGGCGCGCCCGCCGTCGGGTGGGCATGCGACGCACGGCGATTCCATCCACACCTACGTCGCCTTGGACCGCCTCGAGCACTGGCGTTCGGACCAGGCCAGCGGCGTGGCCTGGGAGCTGCACGGCTGGAGCGGCACCGACATCAACCGGTTCTGGTTCCGCAGCGAGGGCGAGTCGGGCGACGGCGATGCCACGCACCATGAGCTCGAGTTGCTCTACGGGCGCAGCGTGTCGCCCTGGTGGGACATCGTGGCGGGCCTGCGGCACGACGCGCAGCCGCAGGCGCGCGATGCGCTGGCCATCGGCGTCGTCGGCCTGGCGCCCTACAAGATCGAAACGCAGGCGATGCTGTACCTGCGCGACGGCGCGGCCAGCGCGCGGCTGGAGCTGGAGTACGACACGCTGCTGTCGGCGAACTGGATCCTGCAGTCGCAACTCGAGCTGCGGGCGGAGAGCCGGGCCGACGCGGCCCGCGGCGTGGGCGCCGGCTTGAGCCAGGCCGAGTTCGGGCTGCGCCTGCGCTACGAAAGGCAACGCCAGTTCGCGCCCTACCTGGGCATCGTGCGCGAACAGACCCTCGGCGCGACGGCCGACCTGGCCCGCGCACAGGGCGATGCGAGCGGCGACTGGCGCTGGGTGGTCGGTCTGCGCGCCTGGTTCTAGCCGCGCTCAGGCGCCGGGACGGGCCTGCTGCCAGCCGGGCAGGAAGCGCTCCGGATCGCCGATGTCCGCGTCCACGGTGCGATGCCTGGCGAAGCGTCCATTGCGGAACGCCACCAGCGTGTCGCTGCAGCCGCCGATGTACTCGCCGTCCACGAAGACCTGCGGGATCGTGAGGCTGCCGGTCATCGTGCGCAGCACGCTGCGCACCTGCCCGCCGCGATCCTCGCGCTGGTAGGCCGTCGAATCCAGGTCCACCGACCGGTAGGCGACGCCCGCCGCCGCGAACAGCTTGCGCAAGGCCCAGCAGAACTCGCACCACTCCAGCGCGAACAGCACCACCGGCTGCTCGGCGTCGGCGACGATGCGGGCGACGAAGTCGGCGACTTCGGGTGAGGGCTCGGGCCAGGACGGCGCCGGCGCGGCCTTGGCGGCTGCCTGCGGCTGCGCGGCCGGCGCGGGCGCATCGAAGCGCGCACTCGGCGTCGAGCGCGAGATCTCCCACTCGGCCGCGTCCATGTCGGCGCCGATGCCATCGAACAAGGGCGTGCTCAGGTAGCGCTCGCCGGTGTCGGGCAGCATGGCCAGGATGTTCGCCCCGGCCGCTGCCTGGTTCGCCACCTGCAGCGCGCCGGCCAGCGTTGCGCCGCCGGAAATCCCGCAGAAGATGCCCTCACGCCGCGCCAGGTCGCGCGCGAGCCGCATGGCGTCGGCGCCGTTGATGCCGACGATCTCGTCCACCCACTGCGCGGACAGCGCATCCTCGGTCAGGCTCGGAATGAAGTCCGGTGACCAGCCCTGCATCACGTGTGGCCGCGACATCGGGTGGCTGCCATCCGGCCGCCCGTCGGGACCGCGCTTCTGCGCGATGCCGCTGGCGAGCACTGGCGCGTTGTCGGGCTCGCACACCACGATGCGCGTCTGCGGCCGTTCGGCCTTCAGCGCCCGCGCCACGCCCTTCAGCGTGCCGCCGGTGCCGACGCCGGTGACGAAGGCGTCCAGCCGCTCGCCCTCGAAGGTGGCGAGGATTTCACGCGCGGTCGTGCGCGAATGGATCTCGGCATTGGCCTCGTTGTCGAACTGCCGGCACCAGAACCACCCGTGCTCGCGCGCGAGTTCCTCCACCTTGGCCAGCATGCCGGTGCCACGCAACGCGGCCGGCGTGAGCACGACCCGCGCGCCGAGGAAGCGCATCAGCCGGCGCCGTTCGACGCTGAAGTTCTCCGCCATCACCACCACCAGCGGATAGCCCTTGACCGCGCAGACCATCGCCAGGCCGATGCCGGTGTTGCCGCTGGTGGCCTCGATCACCGTCTGTCCGGGTCGCAGCAGGCCGCGGCGCTCGGCGTCCTCGATGACGCCGAGCGCGAGCCGGTCCTTGACCGAGCCCATCGGATTGAAGGCCTCGAGCTTGACGAAGACGTTCGCGTGCGCGGGGGCCAGGTGCCGCAGGCGCACCACCGGGGTGTTGCCGATGGTGGCGAGGATGCTGTCGCGTGGAAGATGGCTCATGCGGATTCTCCGGTGCTTGCCAGTCGGCGTTGCGCGCGCACGGCGCGGCGCCAGGCCGCCGGCGGCATGCCGAACTCGCGCTTGAACGCACGATTGAACGCGGCCTCCGACTCGTACCCGACCTCGGTGGCGACCTGGGCGACGCCGTCGTTGCGGCTGGACAGGGTGCGCGCGGCCAGGGCCAGCCGCCAGCGCGTGAGGTATTGCATGGGCGGCTCGCCGAGCAGCGCGACGAAGCGGTCGCCCAGGGTGGAACGCGAGACGCCGCATTCACGGGCCAGTGACTCGACTTCCCAGTGCCTGCCGGGATCGGCGTGGAGCAGCGCCAGCGCGCGCGCGACGATCGGCTCGCGCAAGCCGGCCAGCCAGCCCAACTGGTCGTCGGGGAGGGAGCGGATGTAGAGGCGCAGCGACTCGACGAAGACGAGCTCCGACATGCGGCCCAGGATCGCGTCACTGCCTGGCCTCGGCGCGTGGGTCTCGGCGGCGCCGTGCTGGAGGGCTCCGGCCAGCCAGCGCGTCGCGGAATCCTCGCCGAGCGGCACCCGCAGCATCCGCGGCAGGGCATCCAGCAGGGGCCGGCACAGACGCTTCTCGCAAGCCAGGAATCCGCAGATGAAGCGCGTGCGCTCGCCCCCGCCGCCGTGGCGGATGCGCATCAGCCCGCCGTCGGCGGCCGGCTCGACCAGGCTGGACGCAGGCAGCGGCATGCGCTGCAGGTCGCTGCCGAGCAGATGGCCGTCGCCATGCGGGAACATGATCAGGTCGCCCGGCCCGAGTTCGATGACCTCGCCTGCGTCCGGCAGGCGCGCGCGACAGCGGCCCTCGGTGAGGAGGTGGTAGATCACCACGTGTTCGGCCGACGGCAGGATGTGGCGGACGTCGTCGGCACCGGGTGCGGAATCGATGCACCAGGGCGCGGTGAACTCCACCTCGAGGAAGACGCCGCTCGTCAGGTGCAGGGCCTTGAGGACTTCCGATAGCGCGTCCATGGTGGCGGGCCGGTCGGGGGAGTGGGCAAAGCATAGCGCCGCCCGTCGGTGGATGCAGTAGCGCCCGGTGGTGCGGTCAATCCGCGCGGCGTCGTGGTCAAGCGATCGGCGCAGGGCGGCGCTGGTGCAAAACCGGGCCGGCGTCCGGAACAAGTGCAGGGCCGCGGCCGGCACGAGCATGTGCACACCGCATTCCGCGGCCCACTTCCGAGGACCCACGACATGAACGCCCAGGTGATTCCCGCCGACATTCCCGCTGCCGCCCCCGCCACCCATCGCTACGCCCGCTGCATCGAGGTCTCCAAGCGCGTGCGCTGGGAGATCGACCGCGACGTGATCCGCGGCCGCGCCCTCGACTTTTCGCAGAAGTTCCTGCCCGACGGCCTGTCGATGGTCGCGCGGCTCGGCTTCTGCAACAGCGCCGAGCGGCGCTTCGCCAGCCAGGTGCAGGGCCGTACCTACGCCAACATGTTCGGGTTGGTGGAGCGCTTCATCGGCGCCAAGATGCTCGAGGTCAGCCGCGACCACTGGCTCGGCGACCAGGTCGCGCTGGAGGCGCTGGTGCGCTTCACCGACGAGGAGCTCAAGCACCAGGAACTGTTCCGTCGCATGGAGGACATGGCCGCGGAAGGCATGCCGGCCGGCTATCGCTTCCTGCCGCAACCCAACGACGTCGCCAATGCCGTGCTGTCGGCCTCGACCTGGGCGGTGCTCGCGCTGACCTGCCATATCGAGCTCTTCACGCAGGCGCATTACCGCTCGAGCATCGAGCCGGACGACAGGCTGTCGCCGCTGTGGAAGGACGTGTTCCTGTTCCACTGGCGCGAGGAATCCCAGCACGCCATCCTCGACGAGCTCGAGTGGGTGCGCGAGGATGCCAAGCTGGGCGCGCGCGAGCGCGACAAGGCCGTGGACGACCTGATCGGCCTGGTCGGCGCGGTGGACGGCATCGTGCAGGCGCAGGCGGCGGCCGACGCGCAGTACTTCATGCAGGCGCTGCATCGCGAACTGTCCGCGCCCGAGCAGGCGATGGTCGCCGATACCTTCCTGCGCGCCTACCGGCACCAGTACATCGTCAGCGGCGTGCAGGACCCGCGCTTCAGCAAGCTGCTGTTCGGGATGGTCACGCCGGCGCAGGGTGAGCGGATCCAGCGCGCGCTGGCGCCGATCGTCGGCTGATGGCGGACCCGCCGCGCCGGGCGCCGGCGGGGATCAGCGCACCATGCGCGCGAGCAGGTGCTCCAGTGCGGCCGCGGGGTCCACGCACTGGCCGCGATGCACCGGCGAGGTCTGCACGATGGTGCTGCGCGGCGCCGTCAGCCAGTGGAAGCGTGCCCGCAGCGGCAGCGCGGCGATCGGCCCGGCGTCGGCGTCGCCCGCGCAGATGCGCGGGATCGCGCCCAGGTGCTGGCGCAGCAGTTCCAGGTCCACCGTCGGGTCGAGCGCGAGCACGCGCGATTCGTCGAGTTCGATGCGCGCCTGCAACAGCCGCGCCGACTCGCAGGACACGATCACTCCGACATTGAGGAACTCGCCGCGTTCCACCCGCGGCACCACCCGCACCACCGCATAGTCATAGGCGGCCAGCGTGCGCATCGATCGCCTCCGAGACGAAGCCCGCGCGGCCGGCAAGGCGGCGCAGCAGGTGGTTGACGTAGGCCTCGCGGTTGCCGTCGGCGTCGTTGAAGTACGGGTCCTGCAGCCAGTCGTCCGGCAGCGCCTCGACGATGGACTCGAGCAGGGCGCGGGTCACCAGGCCGGACAGGCGATCGTCCACTTCGGCCAGGCGAGTCGCCAGCGGCAGCAGCACGTGGTCCTGCACCTGCGGGAAGCGCCCGAGCGCGCGCTCGCCGGCGTGCTCCCAGTCGTGGTGGAAGTACAGCGCCGCGCCATGGTCGATCAGCTTCAGTTCGCGGTGCCAGACCAGCATGTTGGTGTTGCGCGCGGTGCGATCGACGTTGGTGGTGAAGGCGTCGAACCAGACGATCGCCGAGGCCAGCGCCGGCTCCGGCCGGTCCACCGCAGGATCGAAGCCGATCGCGCGCGGCAGGTAGTCCATGCCGAGGTTGATGCCGAGGCTGGCGCGCATCAGGTCCTGGATCTCGGAGTCGGGCTCGGCCAGCGCGAGCTCGTCGTGCAGTTCCATCGCGACGATTTCGGGCACCGGCAGGCCGAGCGCGCGGGCCAGCTCGCCGGCGATCCATTCGGCGACGAGGGCCTTCGGACCCTGGCCTGCGCCGCGGAACTTGAGCACGTACAGCCCCTCGTCGTCCGCTTCCACCACGGCCGGCAAGGAACCGCCCTCCCGCAGGGGGACGACATAGCGGGTGGCCAGCACGGTGCGCATGGGGCGCGAGCTTAGCAGCCGCCGGCGAACCGGCGCTTGGCTGCCGCTCACGCGCGGGCGCCTAGGCTGCCAACACAGGCATGCGCCTGCACGGAACGGAGGAGAACGCAGATGGCGCGACAGGAACAGAATCGCAACCACGACCAGAAGAAGGGCTCGGCGGACTTGCGCACGGAGGGCGAGCCGATCGGCATGCCGGGCGGCAATATCGCCGACGGTGAGTCGCGCGAGCTGCGCGACGTGGTCGACGAAGTGGAGGGACGCGACGACCGGCAGCGTGCCGCACGCGGCGACGAGCTGCCGGGATGCGGCCCGACGGTGTCTGATTATCCTGGCCTGGGCGCGCCGCGCGGCACCGATGCGCAGTCCACCGGTAGTGACGCCTGAGCGGATGTTTTAACGAAACGTTGACATCCCGGTGGCCGCGCGTTCAGTCACGGGCCATTGCGCGGAGCGGAGAATGTGCCGATGCAATGGATCGACAGCGCGGTGGATCGCAGCGGTCGCGAGCTTCCGCCGCGCCTCCTCGAGCACAGCGACCAGCCGCTCGCGCTTTTCGTGGACATCGATGGGACGCTCGTGGATTTCGTCCGGCGTCCCCAGGACGTCCGGCTGGATGCGGATCTGCTGTGCCTGCTGGCGCGCCTGCAACACCTGCTCGACGGCGCGGTGGCGGTGTTGAGCGGGCGCGAGCTCGCCGACATCGACCGCCTGTTCAAGCCGCTGCAGTTGCCGGCGGGCGCCCTGCACGGCCTGCAATGCCGCGATGGCCAGGGGCGCGTGCGCTCGCTGCTTCCTCCCGCGGCCTGGGCGACCCGGGTCGGGCGCGAGTGCGAGATGCTCGCCGAGTCCATCCCCGGCGTCTGGCTCGAGCGCAAGGCCAAGGTCGCCTTCGCGCTGCATTACCGCGATGCACCCGAACACGGGGCGACCGTGCTCGGCGCCGCCTCGGCGATCGCCGACGCCAGTGGCGGCCGCTACAAGCTGCAACCCGGCAACTGCGTGGCCGAACTCAAGCCCGCCGGCGCCGACAAGGGCGATGCGCTGGCGACCCTGTTGCAGACGCCGCCGTTCCGCGGGCGCGCGCCGCTGATGCTGGGCGATGACCTGACCGACGAGCCGGCCTTCGCGATGGCCGAGAAGCTCGGCGGGATCGGCGTCATCGTCGGCGCGCGGCGGCCGACCTGCGCCCGCCACACCTTGTCGTCGCCACGCCACACCGGCCGCTGGCTGGCCGCGCTTGCCACCCGCCTCGAACACGGCCGACTGCGGCAATGAGCGCCCGCGGTCCCGCCAGCCTCGACCTGGGCGTGGTCGGCAACGGCAGCTTCTCGGCCCTGGTGGATGGGCGCGGCTCGGTGGTCTGGTCCTGCCTGCCGGGATTCGACGGCGACCCGGCCTTCTGCACGCTACTCCAGCCGACCTTGCAGGACGGCGGCGACTTCCGCGTCGAGCTCGACCACATGGTCGCCAGCGAGCAGTCCTACCTGGAAAACACGGCGATCCTGCGCACGGTCCTGCACGACGACCGCGGTGGCGCGGTGGAGATCCTCGACTACGCGCCGCGCTTCAAGCAGTACGGCCGCATCTACCATCCGGTGATGCTGGTGCGGCGCCTGCGCCCGCTGTCCGGCTCGCCGCGCATCCGCCTGCGCCTGCGGCCCTTGCGTGACTGGGGCGCCGCGGTGCCGGAGCGACGGGTCGGCAGCAACCACGTGCGCTGGATGCTGGAGGCCTGGACGCTGCGCCTGACCACCGACGTGCCGCTGCCACTGGTGCTCGACGAGCATGCCTTCCTGCTCGACCGCGAATTGCACCTGGTGCTCGGGCCCGACGACACGTTGCCGCAGTCGCTGGCCGCCTTCGGCCGCGAACAGCTCGAGCAGACCCAGGACTACTGGCGCAACTGGGTGCGCAACCTGTCGATCCCGGTGGACTGGCAGGACGCGGTGATCCGCTCGGCGATCACGCTGAAGCTTTGCCAGGACGAGAACAGTGGCGCGATCGTCGCCGCGATGACGACCTCCATCCCCGAGCACGCCGACTCCGGGCGCAACTGGGACTACCGCTACTGCTGGCTGCGCGACGCCGCCTTCGTGGTGCGCGCGCTGAACCGGCTCGGCGCGACCCGCAGCATGGAGGAGTACATCCGCTACATCTTCAACATCGCCGGCGGTCGTTCCGAGCTGGCGCCGGTTTATGGCATCCATTACCAGGCGGAGCTGCACGAGCGCGAGGTCGGCTCGCTGGCCGGCTATCGCGGGATGGGCCCGGTGCGGGTCGGCAACGACGCCTGGCGCCAGGTGCAGAACGACGTCTACGGCAGCGTGGTGCTGGCGGCCTCGCAGGCCTTCTTCGATCGTCGCCTGGAAACGCCGGGCGACGCGTCGCTGTTCGGGCGCCTGCTGCCGATCGGTCGCGCCGCGCTGGCGAACTGGGACCAGCCCGACGCGGGCCTCTGGGAATACCGTGGCCGCTCGCGCGTGCACACCTACTCCAGCGTGATGTGCTGGGCCGCCTGCGAGCGCCTGGGACGCATCGCCCAGCACCTGGGCCTGCTGGCCGATGCGGCCGAATGGCACGGCCAGGCCGGGCGCATCCGCGCGGCCATCATCGAACGTTCCTGGAGCGAACGCCGGCAGAGTTTCGTCGAATCCGCCGACGACCTGCGCCTGGATGCGAGCGCGCTGCTGCTGGCCGACGTCGGCTTCGTGGCGCCGGACGACCCGCGCTTCGTCGCCACCGTCGACACGCTCGGCCGCGCCCTGCGTCGCGGCGACGCCATGTTCCGCTACGAAGAGCCCGACGACTTCGGCATGCCCGCCACCGCCTTCAACGTCTGCACCTGGTGGTACGTGGACGCGCTGGCCTCGGTCGGGCGTCGCGAGGAGGCCCGCGACCTGTTCGAGCGCATGCTCGAGCGCCGCAATCCGCTGGGCCTGATGAGCGAGGACCTCGACCCCGCCACCGGCGAGGCCTGGGGCAATTTCCCGCAGACCTACTCCGCGGTGGGATTGATCGCGGCGGCGATGCGCCTGAGCCGTCGCTGGGAGGACGTGGTATGAGCCGACTGGTGGTGGTGTCCAATCGCGTCGCCTCGCCGAAGGAGGTCAAGCCCGGCGGGCTGGCGGTGGCGATGCTCGGTGCGCTGCGCGAGACCGGCGGCATCTGGTTCGGATGGAGCGGCAGCATCGCCACCGGCGTGGCCGGTGATGCGTCCCCGCCGCTGAAGGAGGAGCGGCTCGGCCCGGTCGACTACCTGACGATGGACCTCACGCGGCGCGACCACGACGAGTACTACGCCGGCTTCGCCAACCGTACCTTGTGGCCCCTGTTCCACTTCCGCCCCGGCCTGGTGGACTTCAATCGCCAGGACTACCTCGGCTACCTGCGGGTGAACGCGCTCTTCGCCGATCGCCTGGCGACCGTGCTGCGACCGAGCGACCACGTCTGGATCCACGACTACCACCTGCTGCCCCTGGCGGCGATGCTGCGCGAACGCGGCGTGCGCTCGCGCATCGGCTTCTTCCTGCATACGCCGCTGCCGCCGCCGGACCTGCTGCGCATGCTGCCGCCGCACCGCGAACTGTTTGGCGCCCTGGCCTGCTGCGACCTGGTCGGCTTCCACACGCCGGGCTACGTGCGCGCCTTCCACGATTACGTGATGGCCGAACTCGACGCCGAGGTCAACGAGCGTGGCGTGTACAGCGTGCAGGGCGGTCGCCACAGCTTCCGCATCGCCGACTTCCCGATCGGCGTGGACCCCCTGCAGATCGCCGCGGACGCGCAACATGCCTCGACCCTGGTGTCCGCCCGCAGGTTGCAGCAGAGCCTGGACGACAAGACCCTGGTGATCGGCGTGGACCGCCTCGATTACAGCAAGGGCCTGCCCGAGCGCTTCCGCGCCTTCGGCCGCTTCCTCTCGCAGCATGCCGACCAGCACCGGCGCGTGACCTTCCTGCAGATCGCGCCCGCCTCCCGCGGCGAGGTTCCGGAGTACCGCGAGCTGCGGCGCGAACTCGAGGGCATCGCCGGCGCCATCAACGGCCGTTGGGCCGAGCCGGACTGGGTGCCGCTGCGCTACGTCAACAAGGCCTTCCAGCCGTCCACGCTGGCCGGTTTCTATCGCATGGCCAAGGTCGGGTTGGTCACGCCTTTCCGCGATGGCATGAACCTGGTCGCCAAGGAATACGTGTGCGCGCAGGATCCCGCCGACCCCGGCGTGCTGGTGCTGTCGCGCTTCGCCGGCGCGGCGGAGGAGCTGGACGCCGCGCTGCTGGTCAATCCCTACGACGCCGATGGCGTGGCGCAGGCGCTGCGCGCCGCCCTGCTGATGCCGCAGGCCGAACGCCAGTCGCGCTGGGAGGCGATGATGGAGGTGCTGCGGCGCAACGACATCGCCAGCTGGCGCCAGCGCTTCCTGGCGATGCTGTCGGCGGGCGAGCCCGCTACACTGGTGGTCCCGCCGAGGAGCGATGATGAAGACCCGGAATTTCCGCGCCGTGCCGGCCTGCGTGCCGCCGCCGATGGCGCCGACGAGCTTCGCGCGAACGCAGGACCCGCACCCCGCGGTTCGGCGGGACGCTGAGCGACCGGCAGGCCGCCGGCGCGCGCTGGCCGGCGGGTACTGACCGATGCTGGAGACCGTCGAGCAGCAAACCCGCCCGAGACCCGCATGGAGCGTGCTGTGGCTGCACGGCCTGGGCGCCGACGGGCATGACTTCGCGCCGATCGTTCCCGAGCTGGTGCGCGAGGACTGGCCCGGCATCCGCTTCGTGTTCCCGCATGCCCCGGTGCGGCCGGTGACGATCAACAACGGCATGCCGATGCGGGCCTGGTACGACATCCGCAACCTCTCCATCGAGCAACGCGCCGACGAGGATGGCCTGCGCGCCTCGATGGTGGAGGTGGACGCGCTGATCGCGCGCGAGCGCGACCGCGGGATCCCGGCTTCGCGCCTGCTGCTGGTCGGCTTCTCCCAGGGCGGGGCGCTGGCCCTGGCCAGTGGGCTGCGCCGCGAGTCGGCGGTCGCCGGCATCGCTTGCCTGTCGGGCTACCTGCCGATGGCCGAACGCACCGCCAGCGAGCTGACGCCGGCCGGACGCAACACGCCGGTCTTCCTCGGGCATGGCCGCCAGGACCCGATGGTGGCGCTGTCGCTCGGCACGCGCACGCGCACCGCGCTGGAAGGCTGGAAGGTGCCAGTGACCTGGCGCGACTATCCGATGCCGCATTCGGTGTGCGCGCAGGAAATCGCTGACCTCGGCGACTGGATGACGCTGCGTTTCGCCGGCGGCTGACCTAGACTGCGGCCATGGCCGAGGCCGACCGCCGCTCCTGGTTTCCCGATCTGTGCCGCCTGCCGCGCATCGCCGCGGCGCTGGCGACCGCCGAACTGGTGGTGCTGATCATCGGGCTGGCGCCGTCGCGGCAGGCGCACTGGACCGCGCAGGAATTCCTCGCCGCCAGCACCTTCGCGCTCTGGCTCGGGCTGACCATCGCGGTGGTCTACTGCAAGGCGGGGCCGCGCATCGAGCGCATGCCTCGGGCATTGGGACTGGCGATGGTGCTGGTGCTGCCCCTGGTCACCGCCGCGTTCGGCGCCTGGGCGGTGCAACAGATCGATCTCGGGCTGGGCACCGGCTACACGCTGCCCGCCGACCAGCGCCTGCGCTTCGTCGGCGGCGTGTCGGCGCTGGCGATGCTGATCTCGGCGCTGGCGCTGCGCTACTTCTACGTCAGCGAGCAGTGGCGCGCGCGCTTGGCGGCGCAGGCCAAGGCTGAGGTGGATGCGCTGCAAGCGAGGATCCGGCCGCACTTCCTGTTCAATTCCATGAACACCATCGCTGCGCTGGTGCGTGACGATCCGGCGACCGCCGAGCGCGCGGTCGAGGACCTGTCGGAGCTGTTCCGCGCCGCGCTCGGCGCCGGGCATGGCGAATCGACCCTGGCGGAGGAGATCCACCTGGCGGAACGTTACCTGGCGATCGAGGCGCTAAGGCTTGGGCCGCGCCTGCGGGTGCACTGGCAGGTCGCCGACGATGCGCCGATGAGGCTGCGGTTGCCGCGACTGGTGCTGCAGCCGCTGGTGGAGAACGCGGTGCTGCATGGCGTGTCGCGGTTGGCGGAGGGCGGCGAGATCCGCATCGAGGCGAACGTGCGCGGCGACGTGCTGCACCTGCAGGTGGCCAACCCCGCGCCGCCCGCGCGCCCCGGCGAGGAATCCGGCAACCGCCATGCCCAGGAGTCGATCGCCCAGCGCCTGGCCTATCATTCCGGCGGCCGCGCCCGGCTGTCCGCGCGCCGCGACGACGACCAGTACACCTGCCTGGTGGAGCTGCCACTGCCATGAAGCTGCTGATCGTGGACGACGAACCGCTGGCCCGGCGCCGGCTGGCGACGATGCTGGCGGCGGCGGACGTGGAGGTGGTCGGCGAGGCCGGCACCGGCCGCGAGGCGGTCGAACGCGCCGACGCCCTGGACGTGGACGCGGTGCTGATGGACATCGCCATGCCGGTGATGGACGGGCTGGAGGCGGCGCGACACCTTGCGCGCGGCGAGCGCCGGCCGGCGGTGATCTTCTGCACCGCGTATGACGAGCACGCGCTGGCGGCCTTCGAGGCCGCGGCGGTGGACTACCTGGTCAAGCCGGTGCGGCAGGAACGCTTGCTGGAGGCACTCGAGCGCGCACGCCGCGGCCGCGGACTGCTCCCGGCCCAGGCCGAGGCGGTGGACGCCGCCGGCGGGCAGCGCCAGCGCAGCCACCTGGCCGCGCGCATGCGCGGCAGCCTGCGGCTGATCCCGATCGAGGACGTGCACTACCTGCTAGCCGAGGAGAAATACGTGCTGGTCCACCACGCCCGCGGCGAGGACCTGATCGAGGAGTCGCTGAAGTCGCTGGAGGCCGAGTTCGGCGAGCGTTTCCAGCGCATCCACCGCAATTGCCTGGTGGCCACCGACGAGTTCCAGGAACTGCGCCGGCTGCCGGACGGCCAGGTGCAGGCGATCCTGCGACACGGCAAGGCGCCGCTGGAAGTCAGCCGGCGCTGCGTGCCGGCGCTGCGCGAGAAGCTGCGCCACCTATAATGGCGGCATGACGACAGGCAAGACGATCCGGCTGGCCACGCGCCAGAGCGCGCTGGCGCTGTGGCAGACCGAGCACGTGGCCGCGCGCCTGCGCGCCGCGCATCCCGGGCTGGACGTGCAGTTGGTGCCGATGACCACGCGCGGCGACCGTATCCTCGACCGCCCGCTCGCCGAGATCGGCGGCAAGGGCCTGTTCCTGAAGGAACTCGAGGTGGCGATGCTCGAGGGCCGGGCGGATGCCGCGGTGCATTCGCTCAAGGACGTGCCGATGGTGCTGGACGGGCCCTTCGTGCTGGCGTCCGTCCTGGCGCGCGGCGACGCCTTCGACGCCTTCGTCTCGGATCGTTATGCGCATATCGACATGCTGCCGCCGGGCGCGCGCGTCGGCACCTCGTCGTTGCGCCGGCAGGCGCAGTTGCGCGCCCGCCGCAAGGACCTGCAACTGGTCGACCTGCGCGGCAACGTCAACACCCGCCTGGCCAAGCTGCAGGCCGGCGAGTACGACGCCATCATCCTCGCCTGCGCCGGCCTCGAACGACTGGGCCTGTCCTCGCGCATCCGCCATCGGCTCGATGCGCCGAACTGGCTGCCCGCGGTGGCGCAGGGCGCGATCGCGATCGAATGCCGCCAGGACGACGCCGACACCCAGGCCGTGCTGGCCGCACT
Source organism: uncultured Gammaproteobacteria bacterium (assembly GCA_946885735.1). The sequence goes on along the minus strand of CAMPGW010000006.1, from coordinate 35,441 downwards.
CGACGACGCCGCCACGCGCACCTGCGTGAGCGCCGAGCGCGCCATGAACCGGCGCCTGCATGGCAGCTGCACGGTGCCGATCGCCGCCTACGCCACGCTCGACGGCGGCATCCTCTCGCTCGAGGGCCTGGTGGGTTCGGCCGAAACCGGCGAATGCGTGCGCGCCAGCGAAGTGGGACGCGCGGCAGATCCGGACGGCCTCGGACGGCTGGTGGCGGCGGAGCTTATGGTGCGCGGTGCCGGCAGGCTGCTCGGCTTGCCGGACTGAAGCGCGCTCAGTAGTACAGCGTCACCAGGTGGCGAGCCTGGGCGAAGAACAACCAGCGCTCGACGAAAGCGCCCGCCAAGGCGGACACGGCCGCGGCCAGCAGCCAGGGACCGGTGTCCAGGTGCGGCAGCAGCCACACCGGCAAGGCCAGCACCGCAGGCAGCAGCGCGAACAACGACACGGCGGCCACGCGCAGCACGCGCGCATGCTTGCGCGCGAGCACGAAGCCCATCTCGCGGGTGAGGTAGTTGCCCTCGGTGTGCGGGCGCTCGAACACGGCGACCTTGCGGTCCTCCGGCAGGCCGAGTGCAGAGGCGCGCGAGACCGGCAGCCGGCCACTGTCGATCCAGGCCCAGGTGATGCGCTTCATCCGCCACAGGACGAACGCGCCGGCCAATGCCAGCAGCCCCGGCATGTTGCCGACCTCATTGCCTGCCAATGCGAGCGTGGCGGCGCCCGCCAGCAGGCCGGTGTGCAGCGAAAACACCAGGTAGGTCGGCAACACCAGCGGATGTTGCCAGGCCGGGATCGGCTTGAGCGAGGCGTAGATCATCGCCGTGCAGACGACGGTGGCCAATGCGCCCAACGCAAGCAGGGCCGCGGCCACGCGCGCGCCCGGAAGGCCGAACCACCAGCACGCCGCCAGCCACAGCATCGGCAGGTAGGTGGCGAGCGCGGCGATGCCCTCGCGCGACAGCCAGGAACTGCGCCACTGCGAGAACGCGCGCCAGCTGCGCAGCGGCTTGCCCAGGTGCAGGGTCGAGCTGAGCAGGCCGGCCGTCACCAGCACGAAGCCGAGCGCCAGCGCCGCCAACCCGGCGACGGGTCGCAGGGGCTGTCCGGATGCCACCCACAAACCCAGCCACAGCCACAGCCCGTAGCCGGCGCCGGAGCAGGCGGTGAAGAAGACGACCGCGAAGGAGGGATGCATCAGCGGCTCAGCGCGCGGTCGAGCCAGCGCAGCAGGGGGTTGAGTTGCGCGGTGTCGAGCGCCTCGGCGGCGGGCGCGGCATCGCTGTCCGGCGCCGGCCCGGCGCGTCGCGGCCGCGGCGGCAGGTAGCGATTCACCGGCGCGTAGCCGAGCTCGGGCATCAAGCCCACGCCACCGCGATCGGCCACCAGCCGAGACACTGCCGACTCTGGATCGCCAAGATCGCCGAAGTGCCGCGCCCGCGTCGGGCAGGCCTGCACGCAGGCCGGCTGCCGCATGTGCTCGGGAATGGTCTCGTTGTAGATGCGATCCACGCACAGCGTGCATTTCTTCATCACGCCCTCGACCTCGGAGTACTCGCGCGCACCGTAGGGGCAGGCCCAGCTGCACAGCTTGCAGCCGATGCACTTGTCCTCGTCCACCAGCACGATGCCGTCCTCGGCGCGCTTGTAGCTCGCGCCGGTGGGACACACGGTGACGCAGGCCGGGGTCTCGCAATGCAGGCAGGAGCGCGGGAAGTGCAGGGTCATCGCCGGCTGCGGCGCGCGGTCGTCGAGGCCATCCAGCGCCTCGATCTCGTAGGCGTGCACGCGGTTGAACCAGACCCCGGTCGGGCGTGCGCCGTAGGGGTCCTCGTCGGTGAGCGGCCCGCCGATGCCGCCGGCGTTCCATTCCTTGCAGGCCACCGCGCAGGCATGGCAACCCACGCAGGTGTCGAGGTCGATCACCAGGCCGAGCTTGACCGCCGACGGGGGAGGCAGGCTGGTCATGTCAGAACGGGAAGAACTGCGGGATCAGCCACACGGCCAGCATCCAGAACATCAGGTTCAGCGGCAGGCCCATGCGCAGGAAATCGGCGAAGCGGTAGTTGCCGGCGTTGTACACCATCATGTTGGTCTGGTAGCCCACGGGCGTGGAGAAGCTGGTGGAGGCGGCGAACAGCACCGCCACGATGAAGGGCGTCGGGTCCAGGCCCAGCGAGATCGCCGTGGACCAGGCGATGGGCGTGATCATCACCGCCGCCGCGTTGTTGCTCATGAACTCGGTGAGCACCGCGGTGAGCAGGTAGATCACCGCCAGCACCGCCAGGGGCCCCAGCCCGCCGACGGATCCGACCGCGAGGTCGGCGATCGATTGCGCCAGGCCGGATTTCTGCATCGCGATGCCGAGCGGAAGCACGCCGGCGAGCAGGACGATGACGCGCCAGTCCACCGCCTTGTAGGCCTGCTCGTTGCCGACGCAGCGGGTGACCACCAGCGCGATGCCGCCCAGGATGGAGGCGGCGACGATCGGCAGCCAGCCCAGGCCGGCGGAGGTGATGACGGCCGCGACGATCGCCAGCGCGAGCAGGGCGCGACCGGGCGGGCGGCGCGAGTCCTCGCGTTCGTTGAGCACCACCAGCCGCTCGTCGCGGCGCAGCAGGTCCAGCTCGGCCTGCGGCGCCAGCACCAGCAGCACGTCGCCCACGTCCAGGGTGACGTCGCGCAGGCGTTCGCGCTGCAGTTCGCCGCGGCGATGCACGGCCAGCACCGTGGCTTCGTGCTGGCGGGTGAAGTCCATCTCGTCGAGCGACTGCCCCGCCAGGCGCGATCCCGGCGCGACCATCACCTCGAGCAGGCGCTTGGCCTCGCCATCGGTCGCCGCGCCGAAGCTGCTGTCGCTGAGCTTGAACTCCGGCCGCGGCTCCAGCTTGAGCGAATGCCGCAACGCGGCCAGCTGTTCCCATTCGCCCCGTACCAGCAGCAGGTCGCCCTCGCGCAGGGTTTCCGAGGCGGGGCTCCAGCGCGCGATATCGTCGCGGATGAGTTCGAGCACGTCGATGCCGTGCTTTTCCGCAAGCTTCGCCCGGCCGATGTTGCGGCCGATCAGCGGCGAGCCGGCCATCACCCGCAACTCAGTGACGTACTTGCCCAGCTGCCAGGATTCGGTCAGCGGCGCCGCGGCATGCTTTGGCAACAGCCAGGGCCCGAGGATGGCCAGGTACACCAGGCCGAAGCCCATCGTGACCAGGCCCAGCGGCGTGAAATCGAACATGCCGAAACCCGAGTGTCCCAGGTCCTTGGCGACGGAATTGACCAGCAGGTTGGTGGAGGTGCCGACCAGCGTGCACACGCCGCCCATCTGCGAAGCATAGGACAGCGGGATCAACACCTGCGAGGGCGACTGGCGGTTGTGCGCGCAGGCGGCCAGCACCATCGGCAGGAACACCGCCACCACCGCGGTGTTGTTGATGAAGGCCGAGACAACGCCGGCGACCAGGATCAGCAGCAGCACGAACAGCCAGCGCCAGCGCACGCGGGACAGGAGCCGGCCCAGCCCGGCGAGTGCGCCGGTGTGCGCCAAGCCCGCGCTGAGCACGAACATGCCCGCCACGGTGATGGTGGCCTCGTTGCTGAAGCCCGACAGCGCCTCGTCCGGCGTGACCAGGCCCAGCAGCAGCAGGCTGGCCAGCACCAGCATCGCCACCACGTCCATCGGCAGCTTCTCGCTGATGAACAGGCCGACCGCGGCCACGGCGACCAGCAGCGTCAGCAGCGCTTCGTAGCTCATCGGCGCGCCCGCAGGTCGGCGCCGTAGCGCAGCGGCGCGTCGCTCGCCTCGCCCATCGGCAAGGGGGCGAACTGCGGTTGGCTGGCCTCGTCCCCGGGCGTGCCGGCCTTTTCGAGGCGCACGCGCAGGTCGAACCACGCCGCCTGGCCGGTGACCGGATCGGCGTTGGCGTAGTCGTCGCGCGGCGTGCGGTCGTCGATCAGGTGGTTGAGCAGGAAACCCTCGCGGCCCTCCGGCGCGTCCTTCGCCAGCCGCCAGGCGCCGCGGCGCTTGCCGATCGCGTTCCAGGTCCAGACGGTGTCCGGCTGCACGTTCGCCGCCAGCCGCACCGGCACGGTGATGCGGCCGTGGTGCGAATCCAGGTGCGCCCAGTCGCCGTCGGCCAGCCCGTGCGCGGCGGCGGTGTCGGGATGCAGGTACAGCCAGTTGCGCGTGGCGATCTGCCGCAGCCAGGCGTTCTGCGAACCCCAGGCGTGGTACATGAAGGGCGGGCGCTGCGTCACCGCCGACAGTGGGAACCGCGCCAGATCCAGCTGCGCGCCCTCGAAGGGCTCGTACCAGATCGGCAGCGGATCGAAGTAGGTGGCCACGCGTTCGCGCTCGCCGTCGGGGGGTTGCACCGGACCGTGGCCCTGCGCGGCCAGCCGGAATTTCTGCAGCGTCTCCGAGTACAGCTGCAGCACGATGGGCGCATCGTTGGGCACGAAGCCCATGGCCGCGGACCACTGCAGGTAATCGCGGTTGGCCATCTTGTAGTAACGCCCCGCCGCGGGCACTTCGTGGCGCCAGTAGCCGCCGTGCTCGATGTAGCGCTGCAACTGCTCCGGGTTCGGCGCGCCCTTGCCCTGCAGCGTGCCATCCTCGCCGCGCCAGCCGGCTAGCAAGCCGACGCCGGGCGCGCGTTCGTGGCGCACGATGTAGTCGGCGTAGTCGCGGTAGCGCGGGCTGCCGTCCTCGTTGACCAGCGCCGGCAGCCCGATGCGCGCGCCGAGGTCGAGCAGCACCGACTGGAAGCCGCGCACGTCGCGGCCTTCCTGTGCCGCATCCGGCGCGAGCACCGGGTGGCGGATCGCATCGGCCGCGCCGTCGGCGTCGGAGATCGGCCGGTCCAGCAGCGAGATCGCGTCGAAGCGTTCCAGGTAGGTCGTGTCCGGCAGCACCAGGTCGGCGTAGGCCACCATCTCGCTCGAATACGCATCCGAGTAGATGATGCGCGGGATCCGGTACTCGCCGTCCTCGCGCTTGTCGGTCAGCCACTGCATGGTCTGGCCGGTGTTCATGGCCGAGTTCCAGCTCATGTTGGCCATGAACAGGAACAGCAGGTCCACCGGTTGCGGATCGCCGGCCCAGGCATTGCGGATCACCGTGTGCAGCATGCCGTGCACGGCCAGCGGATAGCGCCAGCTGAAGGCATGGTCGAGGCGGCGCGGCTGGCCCTGCGCATCCACCAGCAGGTCCTCGGGCCCGTGCACGAAGCCCAGCGGCGCGGCGTCGAGCGTGCCATCGGCCTTGCGCGCCTTGCCCGGGCGGTTGCCCGGCGGGATCGGTCGTGGGAACGGCGGCTGGAAGCGGAAGCTGCCGGGCGTGTCCACCGCGCCCAGCAACAGCTGCAGCAGGTGCAATGCGCGGCAGGTGTGGAAGCCGTTGCTGTGCGCAGAGATGCCGCGCATCGCGTGCATGGACACCGGTCGGCCCGGCATGGACGGGTGTTCGCGGCCATGGCTGTCGGTCCAGGCGATCGGCAGCGAGAAGGCATGGTCGAAGGCCGCCGCCGCGAGCTCGCGCGCGATGCGGCGGATATCGTCGGCGGGCACGCCGCAGCGCGCGCTCACCGCCTCGGGCGCGTACTGCGGATCCAGGTAGCGCGCGGCGACGAGTTCGAAGACCGGGCGCGCGCGGCCGCCGTCGGGCAGTTCCACCACGCCGACCACCGATGGCGACAGTCCGGTCGCGCCCGCGTCGGCAAGCGTGCCGCCGGCGCGATCCCAGCACTGCGGCTTGCCCGCCGCATCGCGCACGAACAGGCCATCGTCGGCCTCGCCCGGCGCCTCGCGCACCAGCCAGTGCGCGTTGGCGTAGCGCACCAGGTAGTCGAGGTCGATGCGGTCGGCCTTGAGCAACTCATGGATCAGCGCGAACGCGAACAGCCCATCGGTGCCCGGGCGGATGCCGATCCACTCGTCCGCGACCGCGCCGTAGCCGGTGCGCACCGGATTGACCGCCACGATCTTGGCGCCGCGCGCCTTGAGCTGGCCGAGGCCGAGCTTGATCGGGTTGGAATCGTGGTCCTCGGCCACGCCCCAGAGCATCAAATAGCGCGTGTGTTCCCAGTCCGGCTCGCCGAACTCCCAGAAGCTGCCGCCGACGCTGTACAGCCCGCCCGCGGCCATGTTCACCGAGCAGAAGCCGCCGTGCGCGGCGTAGTTGATGGTGCCGTACTGCTGCGCCCACCAGCCGGTCAGGGCTTGCGACTGATCACGGCCGGTGAAGAAGGCCAAGCGGTCGGGGTCGCGGGCGCGGGTCTCGGCCAGCCAGTCGGCGGCCAGGGCCAGCGCCTGGTCCCATTCGATCTCGCGAAATTCGCCGGACCCGCGTTCGCCGGTGCGCAGCATGGGTTTGCGCAGCCGCGCCGGCGAGTAGTGCTGCATGATCCCGGCCGAACCCTTGGCGCAGAGCACGCCGCGGTTGACCGGATGCGCCGGGTTGCCCTCGATGTAGCGGATCTTGCCCGCTTTCAGGTGCACGTTGATGCCGCAGCGGCAGGCGCACATGTAGCAGGTGGTCTGCCGGACCTCGTCGGCCACCGGCGAGTCCAGGGCGATGTGCGGCTGGTCCATGCGCGTATTGTGCCGGGCCGGGCCGCGCGCGGCGAGCCGCGCGCGCCGGCGGCCGGGCTACTTCGGCGCGACGATGCGGATCTTCGCGCTGTCGAAGTCGCTGTAGAGCAGGCGCATGTCCTTGCCGCCCTTGGCGCCGCGGGTCTCGATCTGCAGCGGCAGGCCGCTGGCCACGCCGACCCACACCAGGGTCTGGGCGGGCTTGCCGTCCACCTGCGTGGTGTGGCGGTAGATCCGCGCCGGCTTGCCGCCGACCATGCCTGCGCCTTGCGCCTCGACCAGGCTGCCGCGTTCCAGCTCGCGCAGGCCTTCCTCGTTGCGCACCTTCGGCAGGCTGCCCTTGGGCAGCGGGATGCGCATGGTCTGGCCGTTCATCGTCATCACCATGGTGTCGCCGATGATCAGCTGCGGCGGCTGGCCCGGCATGGTCATGCGGTAACGATCGGGGGCCTGGTATTCCATGGTCATCGCGGTCTTGCCGGTGGACAGGTCCACCAGGGTGGTCTTGAAGGCCTTGAGCGCCATCATCTTGCGGTAGGCCGCGTGCAGCTCCTGGCGGGGGTCGGCGCTGGCGGCGAGGGGAAACACGGCGAGCAGGGCCAGCAGGGCGGCGAGGACGACGCGGCGGCCTGGAAGGATGGGAGACACGGGGGATGCACTCCTGTCATGGCGGCCGGGACCGGCCGGTGCCATTCTAGGCGCACCCGCCCGGAGCCGCTCCCCCCAGGACCCGCCCATGGACCGTTACGAACGCATCCTCGCGCTACACCGGCAGTTCAAGTCCGCACGTTACCCGGTGCCGCTGGCGCGGCTGATGGACGAGCTCGGTTGCTCGCGCGCGACCCTGTACCGCGACATCGCCTTCCTGCGCGATGCGCTCGGCGCGCCGGTGGAGAGCGACGCCACCGGCGAAGGCGGTTTCCGCTACGACCAGCGCGAGGCCGAACGCTTCGAGCTGCCTGGCCTGTGGCTGAACTCGGACGAGCTGCACGCGCTGCTGGCGACCCACCAGTTGCTCGACCGGACCGGCAGCGGCGTACTGTCCTCGGCGCTGGCGCCCCTGCGCACCCGCATCGAATCGCTGCTGGCGCAGCAGGCCGGTGGCAAGCGCTGGCCGGTGGAACGCGTGCGGGTGATCGGCAGCTACGTGCGCCGCCGCGACGAAGTGGCCTTCCGCATCGTCGCCGGCGCGGTGCTGGAGCGCCGGCAGCTCGAGTTCGACTACCTCGCGCGCTCCACCAACGAGCGCACCCACCGGCGCGTGTCGCCGCAGCGCCTGACCCACTACCGCGACAACTGGTACCTGGATGCCTGGGACCACGACCGCGAAGGGCTGCGCAGTTTCTCGGTGGACCGCATCCAGCACGCGCGCGTGCTCGAGGACGCCGCCCGCGACCTGCCCGACGACGAGCTCGACCTGCACCTGGCCTCGAGTTACGGGATTTTCTCCGGCGCGCCCAAGGGCATCGCGACGATCGTGTTCTCGCCCAAGGCCGCGCGCTGGGTCGCCGACGAGCACTGGCATTCCAAGCAGGAGGGCCGTTTCCTCCCCGATGGCCGCTTCCAGCTCAAGCTGCCCTACAGCAACGCCAAGGAACTGCTGATGGACGTGCTGCGCTACGGGGCCGACGCCGAGATCACCGAACCGGTGGCCCTGCGCGAGCAGGCCAAGACCCTGCTCGGCCTGGCGCTGTCGGCCTACGAGAAGTAGGGACGGCGACTCTGCCGTCGCCGGCGCTCTCAGCTGCTGAGAAGCACCGTTCGCATGCTGCGGGCTCCAAGCCGGAGACCCGCCATGCACCGACCCGCCCGCTTTCACCCCGCACCCGCCCATCCGGCCCACGCCGTGCTCGGCCGCCTGCTCTGGCAGTGGCTGGCGGTGGGCGTCCTGCTCTGGTGCCTGTTCCCGCCGCTGCGCGGCGCCACGCCCTGGCTTGGCCAAGGGGCGTTGTGGCTGCTGGCCTTGCCGGCCAGCGCGCTGCTGGTGCATTACCGGGGGCGGTGGCCGACCCTGGGCCGGTCAGTCCGGCCGCGGCCGGCCTCGTCCCTGCCGACGCTCACGCCGGTCGTGCTAGCGTGGCGAACGTCCAACCGGGGGGAATGCCATGACGTCGATCCACCTGCCGCTGTGCGCCACGCTCGTGGGCGCCGTGCTGGCCGCTACCGCGAGTGCCGCCGAGATGCCCAAGCCGCCCACCGTCGCCAAGAAACCGCATGAGGTCACCGCGCCCTTCGGCGCGACCCGCAACGACCCCTACTACTGGCTGCGCGACGACACCCGCAAGAACCCGGAGATGCTGGACTACCTGAAGGCGGAGAACGCCTACGCCGACGCGCTGCTGGCGCCGACCAGGCCGCTGGCGGACAAGATCTACGAGGAGATCGTCGGCCGCATCAAGCAGGACGATGCCTCGGTGCCCTACCGCCTGCGCGGCTACTGGTACTACACGCGCTTCGAGGCGGGCAAGGACTATCCGATCAACGCCCGCAGGCTCGGCAGCATGGACGCCCCGGAGGAAATCCTGCTCGACCAGAACGTGATGGCCGAAGGCAAGAACTTCTTCCAGGTCGCCGGCGCCGTCGTCAGCCAGGACAACAAGTTGCTGGCCTGGGCGGAAGACACCGTCGGCCGCCGGCAGTTCGTGCTCAAGGTCAAGGACATCGCCACCGGCAAGGTCTACGAGGACCTCGTCCAGAACATTGAAGCCGGCTTCGAATGGGGCGACGACAACCGCACCCTCTACTACATCGACAAGGACCCGACCACGCTGCTGTCCAAGCGGGTGAAGGCGCACGTGCTCGGCACGCCGGCCTCGGCCGACAAGCTCGTGTACGAGGAGCAGGACGACAGTTTCTACATGGGCGTCGGGCGCACGCGCGACGACAAATTCCTGTGCGTGTACGTGCGCAGCACGGTCAGCAGCGAGATGCGCTGCACGCCGGCCGCCAATCCCGGCGAGTTCACGGTCATCGCCCCGCGCCAGCGCGACTTCGAGTACATCGCCGACCATCTGGGCGATCGCTGGGTCATCCGCACCAACTGGGACGCGCCGAACTTCCGCCTGATGACCCTGGCCGACGGCGAGCCCCTCGGGGACCGCGCGCGCTGGAAGGAGCTGGTGCCGCATTCCACCGACGTCTACATCGAGCGCCACGAACTGTTCGACGACTTCATCGCCATCGAGGAACGCTCCGGCGGCCTCAAGCGCGTGCGCACGCTCGGCAATGACGGCAAGACCGAGTTCGTCGCCTCCGACGAGCCGGCCTACACGATGGGCCTGGCCTTCAACGCCGAACCCAACACCACGAAGCTGCGCTACAACTACACCTCGCTGACCACGCCCAACACGGTCTACGAGGTGGACACCCGCGGCGGCGAGCGCGCGATGCTCAAGCGCGAGCCGGTTCTCGGCGGCTACCAGCCCGAGGACTACGTGACCGAGCGGCTCTGGGCCACGGCGCGCGACGGCGCCAAGGTGCCGGTGTCGGTGGTTTACAGGAAAGGCTTCAAGAAGGACGGCACGGCGGCGATGCTGCAGTACGCCTACGGCAGCTACGGCAGCTCCACCGACCCGGCCTTCAGCGTGGTCAACGTCAGCCTGCTCGACCGTGGCCTGGTCTACGCGATCGCGCACATCCGCGGCGGCCAGGAGATGGGCCGGGCCTGGTACGACGACGGCCACCTGCTCAAGAAGAAGAACAGCTTCACCGACTTCATCGACGTGACCCGCTTCCTCGTCGGCGAAGGCTATGCGGCCAAGGACCGCGTCGCCGCGCGCGGCGGCAGCGCCGGCGGCCTGTTGATGGGCGGCATCGCCAACATGGCGCCGGAGGACTACCGGGTCATCATCGCGCAGGTGCCGTTCGTGGACGTGGTCACCACCATGCTCGACGAAACCATCCCGCTGACCACCAACGAGTTCGACGAGTGGGGCAACCCCAAGGACAAGCAGTACTACGAGTACATGCTGTCCTACTCGCCCTACGACAACATCGAACGCAAGGCCTATCCCGCCATGTTCGTCGGCACCGGCCTGTGGGACTCGCAGGTGCAGTACTACGAGCCGACCAAATGGGTGGCGCGCCTGCGCGAGATGAAGACCGACGACAACGCCCTGGTCTATCGCGTCAACATGGAGGCCGGCCACGGCGGCAAGTCGGGCCGCTTCCAGCGTTTCCGTGAGACCGCCGAGTACAGCGCCTTCATGCTCGGCCAGCTCGGCATCACGCAGTAACCTGCCCCGGGACAGGCGCGGCGGCAGCCAATCGCTGCCGCGCCGGTACTCGCCGCGGCAAGGATGGTCCCGCGACGGATGCCGGCGGCGCTCAGCCGGCCGGCCCGGCCGCGAACGCGTGCCGTCCCTTGCCCTGGTGCTTGGCGATGTAGAGGGCGGCGTCGGACTTCGCGATCAGCGCCTCCGGCGAACTGCCATGCTCCGGATAAAGCGCCACGCCCAGGCTGATCGACGGCGATACCCAGCGCCCGTCGAGCAGGTAGGGCTCGCCGAGGCGCCCGACGATTCGCCGCGCCACCGCGTCGGCCTGCTCGAAACTGCCGATACGCGTGGCCACCACCAGGAACTCGTCGCCGCCGATCCGGGTCACCGAGTCGGTGTCGCGCAGCGCGCCAATTGCACGCCCACCCAGTTCCACCAGCAAGCGGTCGCCGCCGGTGTGGCCGAACTGGTCGTTGATGGCCTTGAAGTCGTCCACGTCGAAGCTCATCACGGCCATCATCTCGTTGCGTCGCCGCGCATTGGCGAGCGCCTGCGCGAGGCGATCCATCAGCAGCACGCGGTTGGGCAGGCCGGTGAGGAAATCGTGGGTGGCCAGCGTCTCCGCGCGCTGCTTGGCTTCCTGCAGTTCTTCCTGGAGTTTTTTCATGGGCGTCACATTGGCGACGTGGGCGAAGAATCCCAGCACGCGGCCATCCTCCACGAGCGGGGTGTACGTGGCCAGGCTGTGGCGAAGCTCGCCGGAAGGCGTGGGAATGGCGCGTTCGAAGACCTGCCGTTGGCCGCGCAGCGCGGCTTCGATGTGCGGGCGGTTCTTCTCATAGATCGGCCCCAGCAGTTGCGCCATGCTCATGCCCGCGACCTCGACGCCGCTCTTGCCGAACCAGTCCCGGTAGGCATCGTTGGCGAACACGCAGACCTGGTCGGCATTCCAGAACGCGACCATCGCGTCCAGGTGGTTCACCAGGCTCAGCAACAGGTCCCCCACGGCAGGGAAGGGCAGCAACTCGGGACGATGGTTGGTGGCGGACATGGCACAGCATGGGCAGGCGCTGGTGACCACCTTACGCCCGCTGTCGCCGCTCTCCAAGCTCAATGGTGGCGGCGCAACACCAGGGCGATGCCGCCCAGCACCAACGCGCCCGCCAGCAACAGTCGCGCGCCGGGGAGTTCGCCCAGCCACAGCACGCCGCCCACGGCGGCCGCCACCGGAACGGCCAGCTGCACGGTGGCCGCGGCGCTGGCGCGCAGGGAAGGCAGCACCGTGTACCAGACCGCGTAACCCAGGCCCGAGGCCAGGGCGCCGGAAGCCACGGCGCACAGCACGCCCGCGCCAGGCGGCGCGGCGCCCTCACGCGCCAGCACGGCCAGCAGCAGGCCCAGCGGCGCCGCGCGCAGGAAATGGCCCGCCGTCGCAGCGACCGGGTCGCCGCCACGCGCGCCCAGCAGTGAATACGCACCCCACGCCACCCCGGCCCCCGCCATGGGCAAGGCGCCGCGCCAGGGCGGCGCCTGCAGCCCGGGGGCCAGCAGCCAGGCCAGCCCGCCGAAAGCGAGCGCGATGCCCGCCCACTGCGCGGAGCCGAGCCGCTCCCCGCGCGCGATGCCCGCACCGATCATCGTCACCTGCACCGCGCCGAACAACAGCAGCGCGCCCGTACCCGCGTCGAGCCGGACGTACGCCCATGAGAAGAGCGCGGCGTACGCCAGTAACGCGATCGCGCCCGGCCAATGCCCCGCCGGCCATGCGCGCCGCCCGCACAGCGCGAGCAGGAGCGCGGCGCCGGACAGCAGGCGAATCGCGGTGAAGTCGGCCGGGTCCATGCGCAATGGGCCCAGCGCCTGCCGGCACAGCAGCGAATTGCCGGCGAAAGCGAGCAGCGCCAGGCCTGTCAACGCGGCGATGCGAATCGAAGGCGGATGTGGATGCACGGGCGGGCCTGCGCCGGAAGCGGCGAGCCGGACTATACTCCGGCCATGAACCGCACCCGCCTGATCATCGCCCTGGCCCTCGCTTCCGTCCTGCTCGCTGCCTGCGGCAACAAGGGCGACCTGGTGCGCCCCTCGGACGTGCCGGAAACGCCCGCCAGCTCCTGAGCGGCCGATGACGCTTCGCTTTTCCAAGATGCACGGCGCCGGCAACGACTTCGTGCTGCTCGACCTGCGCGGCGGCCGTCCGGCTGTCGAGGCATCACTGGTTCGGGCAATGGGCGACCGCCATCGCGGGGTCGGCTTCGACCAGATGATGACCGTGCACGACCCGGACCGGCCGGGCGTGGTGGCGCGTTATCGCATCTGGAATTCCGATGGCAGCCCCGCGCGGCAGTGCGGAAACGGCGCGCGCTGCGTGGCGGCCTGGCTGGTGCGCGACGGCGCCGCCACCGGTGATCGCTTCATCATGGACAGCCCCTCGGGCCCGATCGAGGTCGAATGCCTCGCCGATGGCCGCTTCGCCCTGGACGTGGGCCGTCCGGCGTTCGCGCCTGCGGCGATTCCGCTGGCGATGCCGCGCGAGGATGCGCATTACTTCGCCGAGGTGGAGGGCGAGACCTTCGACTTCGGCGCCTGTGCGGTGGGCAATCCGCACGCGGTGCTGCTGGTGGACGACATCGCCCGTGCGCCCGTCGCGCGGATCGGGCCGGCGCTCCAGGGGTCGGGCCTGTTCCCGGAAGGCGTCAACGTCGGCTTCGCCCAGGTACTGGCGCCGGACCACATCGCGCTGCGCGTGTTCGAGCGCGGCGCAGGCGAGACACTGGCCTGCGGCAGCGGCGCCTGCGCGGCGGTCGCCGTGCTCGCGCGGCAAGGTCGCGTCAGTCGCCGCGTCACCGTGCAATTGCCCGGCGGCGAACTGGACATCCATTGGCCGACCGACGATGCGCCCGTGCGCATGGCCGGACCGGCGACATTCGTTTTCGAAGGGGAGTGGCTGGCATGAGCATCGAATCCAGGGATCCTGCGGCGGCCCACGAGGACCGCAAGGAACGCCTGAGCGCGCACGAGGTGGCGGTGTGGCTGCGCCGCCACCACAAGTTCCTCGCCCAGTACCCGGACCTGGCGCTGTCGCTGGTGGTGCCGCGCGAGGACGGCCCCGCGGCCTCGCTGTCGAGCTATCAGCTCGAGGTATTGAGGGACAAGAACCGCGAACTCAATCGCCGCCTCAACGAGCTCTACGCCAACGCTCTGGAGAACGAGAAGCTGACCGTGCGCACCCACCAGCTCGCGCTGTCGCTGATGCGCGCGGCGACGCCGGCCGAGACCGTGCGCACGATGGTCGCCAGCCTGGCGGAGGACTTCCAGGGCGAGGCGGTGCGGATGGTGCTGTTCCAGCCGGTCGAGGACCTGGCGCCGGACTGGCTGCAGATCCTGCCGGCGCGCGACAAGCGCATGGCGCCCTTCCACGACGCGCTCTCCGGCAGCGAACCGCTGTGCGGCCGCCTCAATCCCGACAAGATGCAGCTGCTGTTCGGCGACGAGCAGGCCGGGGCGCAGTCGGTCGCGCTGATCCCGATGCCCGGCACCGGGCTGATCGCGGTCGGCAGCAGCGACGGCAACCGCTTCTACCCGGGCATGGGCACGCTGTTCCTGCGGCTGATGGGCGAGACTTTCGTCGCCGCGATGGCGCGTTTCGGCAAGCGCGGCTGATGGACGGCGGTCCGCTCGAGGCTCGCATCGAGCGCTACCTGCAGCACCTGGCGCTGGAGCGGCGGATGTCGCCGCACACCGTGGACAACTACCGCCGCGACCTGCGTGCGCTGTCGGCCTGGATGGACGAGGGTGGCATCGGCGCGTTCGCCGCGCTGGATGGCGAGCACCTGCGCGCCTTCATCGCCAGCGAGCATCGGCGCGGCCTGGGCCCGAAGAGCCTGCAGCGGCGCTTGTCGGCGCTGCGCAGCTTCCTGCGCCACCTGCTCAAGCACGGCGAGATCGCCGGCAACGCCGCGCAGGGCCTGCGCGCGCCCAAGGCGCCGCGCAAGCTGCCGCAGGTGCTCGATCCCGACGAGATGACGCAGCTGGTGGAAGTGCCCACCGACGGGCCGCTCGGCCTGCGCGATCGCGCCATGCTCGAGCTGTTGTATTCCTCGGGCCTTCGCTTGTCGGAGTTGTGCTCGCTGCGCTGGGGCCAGCTCGACCTCGCCGATGGGCTGGTGAGCGTGGTCGGCAAGGGCAACAAGGGACGCGTCGTGCCAGTCGGCAGCCATGCGCTCGCTGCGCTGGGCGCGTGGCGCGCCGCGGCGGCCGCCGTGCCCGATGCGCCGGTGTTCCCCGGGCGCGGCGGCAAACCGATCAGCCCGCGCGCGGTGCAACTGCGCCTGCGCTTGCTCGCGCGCCAGCAGGGGGTGTGGAAGCGCGTGCATCCACACCTGTTGCGGCATAGCTTCGCCAGCCACGTGCTCGAGTCTTCCGGCGACCTGCGCGGGGTGCAGGAGTTGCTCGGCCACGCCGACATCGCCACCACCCAGATCTACACGCACCTGGATTTCCAGCACTTGGCCAAGGTGTACGACGCCGCGCATCCGCGGGCCAAGCGCAAGACGAGGGTCGAGTCGTGAGCACGCCGCGCCCGACCGACCTCGTCCTGCATCGTGCTTCGCACGCGCTCGAGGTCTCCTTTGACGACGGCACGCGCTTCCGGCTGCCCTGCGAGTACCTGCGCGTGGAGTCGCCGTCGGCGGAGGTGCAAGGACACGGACCAGGGCAGAAGGTGCTGGTAGCGGGCAAGCGCGACGTCAACATCGTGGCGATCGAGCCGATCGGCAATTACGCGGTGATGCTGCGCTTCGACGACGGCCACGACAGCGGTCTCTACAGCTGGTCCTATCTCCACGAGCTTGGCATCGAGCAGGAGGCGCGCTGGGCCGCCTACCTGGCTGCGCTTTCGTCACGCGGGTTGTCGCGCGATCCCTGAGCCGCGCCTGTATTCGAGGCGCGCGGCGGGCTGGGGGGATGGGTTCGCCCTGATCGGCACTCTTGCGAGCCGCATCCTGCCAGCAAAGTGCCGACCGGCCGGACATCCTGTCCGGCCTTCTGTGCGAACCCATCCCCCCATCCCACCGCGGGCAGGATCCGGAGGCCGCGGCTCAGGGATCGCGCGACATGGCGTGGCCACGCGAGCCCGAAGAGCTCGCCGCGCACCTCCCGCTCGAAAATTCACGGTGTGAAGCAGGGCCGAGGCGTGACGGGGTGGGAATGGGGTTCCAGCGGAGGGCGGCCATGGATGGCCGCCCGGGCCCGACTCGGTGCACATGGACGTGGCTTCCGAGCTCGGGACCGCAGGAACCCCGTTCCCACCCCGGCGCGCACGCCGACACCCTGCTTCTCAGACCCGATACCCGGAATGGATGGCGACGATGCCGCCGGAGAGGTTGCGGTGCGAGCAACGCTCGAAACCGGCCTCGGCCATCATCTGTTGCAGCGTGGCCTGGTCCGGATGCTTGCGGATGGATTCGGCCAGGTACTGGTAGCTGGCCGAATCGTTGGCGATCAGCTTGCCGAGCAGCGGCAGCACCTTGAAGGAATGGAAGTCGTACAGCGGGCGGAACCACTCCGGCCGCACCTGTGAGAACTCCAGCACCAGCGCGCGGCCGCCGATCTTGAGCACGCGGTGCATCTCGCGCAGCGCGGCGGCCTTGTCGGTGACGTTGCGCAGGCCGAAGGCGATGGTCACCAGGTCGAAACTCGCGTCGGGAAAGGGCAGCGCCTCGGCGTTGAGCTGGATCCAGCGCAAGCCGCGCACCAGGCCGCGGTCGGTCATCCGGTCGCGCCCCACGCCGAGCATGGCCGCGTTGATGTCGCCGACGACCACTTCGCCTTCCTCGCCGATGCGCTCGTGCAGCAGCGCGGCGATGTCGCCGGTGCCGCCGGCCAGGTCGAGCACGCGGTCGCCGCGCACGGCGCCCGAGGTGCCGACGAAGTAGCGCTTCCAGACGCGATGCACGCCCAGCGACATCAGGTCGTTCATCAGGTCGTACTTGCCGGCAACCGAGGAGAACACCTCGCCGACCAGCTTGTGCTTCTCGCCGACCGGGACGTCGCGGAAACCGAAGTGGGTGGTGTCGCCGGGCTCGCTCATGCCGCGATTATAGGGGCCGCGGCGGGGCCGGCGGCGGCGTCGCGGGCTGGGACCCGGCGGGCGGCGGATCCACCGGCGCGGCCAGCAGGGTGCGGGTCAGCTTGGCCAGGCTGGTCCACTTCGCGCGCTCGGCGGCGTCGGCGCAACCGCCGGAGCCGACCTTGCGCTTGGCGGCGGCGACGTGGCCGGCCATCGTGTCGCTGGCGAGCACCCGCGCCATCACCGCGAAGCGGCGCGAATCGGGCTTGAAGTCCTGCGTGGCCAGCCGCAATGCGGCGGTCTTGGCTTGCAGCACGAAGCCCTCGTCGGCTTCCCAGCCGCATTGCAGCGCGAGCTCGGCGGCCGTTGCCGCCGCCGCCGCTGCCTGGGTCGCATGGGCCTCGGCGGCCGCGGCCTCGCGGTCGCGTTGCGCGCTCGCATCGTTGCCACGCGCCGGCGCCGCCGCCACCAGGGCAAGGACCAGCAGGGATGCGATGCGCGACATGCCGACTCCGGGCGCGGCAGGAACGCCGCGCCCGCACACTAGCATTCCCGCCGGCACACTTCATCCGGCGCTACTTCATCCAGGCGTAGCCGATCTTCACGAACAGCGCGCGGCCGGTCTGGAAGCTGCGCCAGTGCGTGTCGATGTCGTCGGAGCCGGGCACGTCCGGCGAGTAGTCGGTGTCCACGTCCCCGCTGAAGTAGCCGTCGGTGTAGCCGGCGTACAGCGCGGTGCGCGGGTTGATCTTGTAGGAGTAGATCAGCTGGGTGCTGGTCGAGCGCCCGCGCGGCGGCAGGCAATAGCCGCCGGGCAGCTCGCAGGGCTCGCCGGTGGCCAGGTCCGGATCCATGCGCATGTCGCTGCGCACCACCGCCAGGCGCAGGCGCTGGCGCAGGTTGAACTGGTAGCTCAGGCGCAGGTCGGTGAGGTGGGCGAGGTAGACGTCGCCGCCATCGCGGGCCAGGCGCTCGTAGTTGTGGTTCAGCGACAGCAGCGCCGAGCGCCCCAGGTTCCAGGTCACGCTGGGATTGATCGTGGTGAGCTTGCCGAGCCTCGTATTGGCCAGGTCCACCTTGGTGCCATGGCGCGCGAACAGGCCGAGCTCCAGCCCGCGCACCGGGGTCAGTTCGGCGCGGATGCGGTTGATGCGCTCGTCGAAGCGCACGCCGTTCCATTCGCGGTGGCGATGCAGGTGGCCGAGTTCGTAATAGCTCTGCATCGCGCCGTTGACGCCGACCCAGGCGTCGCGGGTGATCTCGAGCAGGTCGCCGCCGTCGGTTCGTCGCGAGTCCCACCAGCGAACGTTGGCGGTGATGTGGTTGAACAGCGCATCGCCGTCGTTCCACCAGTGGCGGGTGACGCCGAGGGTATCCTGCTGGAAGCCGACCTGGCCGATGAAGCCGAGGTCGGCGCGGAAGCCGTCGTCGAAGCGGCTGCGGTCGGCGAACACGAACCACTCGCGGGTCTCGTACTGGTATTCGGCGGTGTAGGCGCGGCCGGCGAAGGCATCGCCGCCCGGATCGCGGGTTCGCGTGTCCATCAGTTGCGCGGTGAGGGTATGGCTGCCCTTCTGCCAGCGGCCGTCCACCGCGCCCACCGAATTCTCGTAGTCGTCGCCGCGACGCACGGTGGCCAGCGCTCCCAGGCTCAGCGCCTTGCCAAGGTCGTAGCGGTAACGGAAGGCGCCGGCGTTGGAGGCGCCTTCGTAGCTGCCCAGGCTCGAGCCGGTGACGCCGGGCAGCAGCAGGTTGGTGACGGTGTCGCGGGCGACGAACACGCCATAGGTCTGCGGCCCGCTGCGGCCGGTGACGCGCAGTCCGATGTCGGGATCCACCACGTTGCGCGTGTACACCAGCGTGTTGGGCGAGGCGAAGTAGTCCGCGCCTTCGAGGAAGAAGGGTCGTTTCTCCTGGTAGAACAGCGCGAAGGTGTTGTTGACGTCCAGTTGCGCGCTGTCGGCTTCCACCTGCGAGAAATCGGGATTGAGGGTCGCCGCCAGCGTCACGTTCGGGCTCAGGCCCCACTTGATGTCCACGCCGGGGTCGAACTTCAGGCCCTCGCTTTCGAAGGGCGCGCCGGGCTCGCCGCGCGATTGCCCGAAGGTGGCCGTCAGCGTCGGCGTGATCTCCAGGTTGCTGCCGGCATGGATGCCGGCGAAGCCGCGGATGCGCCCGACCTGGCACAGGTAGCAGGGGATGGCGCGGTCGATCCTGTTGGCGCTGATGCGCTGGCGCACGTCGCGCGGGCGGAAGCGCAGGAAGTCGGCGCCCCATTGCTGCACGTCGGCACTGGACTGGAAGCGCAGCGTGGAGAAGGGAATCTCGAACTCGACCACGTAGCCGGTGTCGGTGATGCGCCCCGCGGAGTCCCACAGCCCGTCCCAGCTGTCGTCTTCGTTGCCGTTCTGATCGTCCATGATCAGGTCCATCTGCACGCCAAGGGGATTTGCGAAGAACTCGTAGGCGCGGCGCTCGTCGTCGAAGGTGTCCAGCGTGAAGCCGACGAAGTCGTCCTGGTAGGCGCTGTCGCGGTCGCGCAGGAAGGCGCGGATCTGGCTCGGGTCCGGGTCTTCGGCGAGGAAGGCGACCAGCAGGTGCTCGCCGTTCTCGGCCAGGTACACGGTGGTCTTCACGCTGGCGGGGGTGTTCTCGGCGGGCCGCGTCTCGAAGGCCAGCTCGAACCGGGTCGCCTGCTGCCAGAGCGCCTCGTCGAGCACGCCATCGATCTTGCGAGGCGCCTGGCTGTCCACGTGGGCGACCTCGAGCGGTGCCGGACGGGTGCGGCCAGCCTCGGCCGCGGTCGCGGCGGGCAGGCACAGCGCGGAAAGGAGGCCGATGGCCAGGGTAGGGATTCGGAAGGCCATGGGCGTCGTCCTGACAGGGTGGCCAAGCCTGAACCCGTCCCCAGTCGCCGCGCCCGTGGCATAGGTCATTTAAACCTTTCCGCCCCCGGCCGGATAAACTGGCGATTCCCCAGCTGAACCGGAACCCACCCATGCGCCTGCCCGCCCTCCTGCTCGCCGTACTCGTGCTGCCGCTGGCCGCCTGCCAGAAGAAGGTGCCCGAGGAACCGGTCAAACCCGCGGAGCCCACCGTGACCCACCAGAAAGCCGACCACCACGAGTCCGCCCGCGACGCCAGTTCGTACGCGGAGCCGGACAAGGTCGTCATCGAGCACCTCGCCCTGGACCTGGGAGTGGACTTCTCAAAAAAAGTGCTGGCCGGATCCGCCACGTATGACCTGGGCTGGAAGGATCCGGCCGCCAAGACCCTCGTGCTCGACACCCGCGACCTCGACATCGCCAAGGTCGAAGGTTCCGCCGACGGCAGCACCTGGCAGCCGCTGGAATACACGCTGGGCGATCGCGACGCGATCTTCGGCAGCAAGCTGAGCATCGCGCTGCCCTCGCAGCTGGAGAAGGTGCGCGTGCACTATGCATCGCGTCCGGAAGCCAGCGGCCTGCAGTGGCTGACGCCGGCGATGACGATGGGCAAGAAGACGCCCTTCATGTTCTCGCAGTCGCAGGCCATCCACGCGCGCAGCTGGGTGCCGTTGCAGGACACGCCCGGCGTGCGCTTCACCTACGAGGCGCACATCACCACGCCGAAGGACGTGATGGCGCTGATGAGCGCCGACAACGACCCGAAGGCCGTGCGTGACGGCGACTACACGTTCCGCATGCCGCAGGCGATCCCGTCCTACCTGATGGCGATCGCGGCCGGCGACCTGGTGTTCCAGCCGACCGGCGAGCGCTCCGGCGTCTGGGCCGAGCCGGGCATGGTGGCCAAGGCGGCGAAGGAGTTCGAGGACACCGAGAAGATGATCCAGACCGCGGAGCGCCTGTACGGGCCCTACGCCTGGGGCCGTTACGACATCCTCGTGCTGCCGCCCTCGTTCCCCTACGGTGGCATGGAGAACCCGCGCCTGACCTTCGCCACCCCGACGATCATCGTTGGCGACAAGTCGCTCACCAGCCTGGTCGCGCACGAACTCGCGCACAGCTGGTCGGGCAACCTGGTGACCAACTCGAGCTGGAAGGACATCTGGCTCAATGAAGGCTTCACCAGCTACGTCGAGAACCGCATCACCGAGGACCTCTACGGCGTGGAACTGGCGCGCATGGAGAACGTGATCAGCCAGAACGGCGTGCGCGAGGACATGAAGGACATCCCGGCCGCCGACCAGGTGCTGGCGATGGCGCCGCTGGTCAACCGCGACCCGGACGAGGCGCTCACCCAGGTGGCCTACATCAAGGGCCAGTGGTTCCTGATGTTCCTGGAGCAGCGCTATGGCCGCGAGACCTTCGATGCCTTCCTGCGCAAGTGGTTCGACTCGCATGCCTTCACCAGCACCGACAGCGCCGGCTTCGAGCGTTTCCTCGAGGCCGAGCTGATCGCCAAGAACCCCGGCAAGACCACCCACGACGAGATCCACGCCTGGATGCACGAACCGGGCATTCCGTCCTTCGCCACGCCGGCGAAGTCGGAGGCCTTCGAGGCGGTGGACGAGTTGCGCGGGCACTGGCTGGCCGGCCACGCCAAACCGGCGAACATGGACACCTCGGGCTGGCGCACGCAGCACTGGGTGCACTTCCTGGAGGGCATGCCGGAGAAACTGAGCCACGATCAATTGGCCGAGCTCGACGCCGCCTACACGTTCACCGGCACCGCCAACGGCGAACTCGCCCAGCGCTGGTATCCGCTGACCGTGCGCAGCGGCTACACGCAGGCGCGCCCGGCGATCGCCGAGTTCCTCTCGCGCATCGGCCGGCGCAAGCTGATCATGCCGACCTACGCCGCGCTGGCCGCGACGCCGGATGGCAAGGCCTTCGCGCAGCAGGTCTTCGACAAGGCGCGGGCGGGCTACCACCCGATCACCACCGGCTCGGTCGAGCAGACGCTGGCGGCCGGCAAGCCGAAGATCTGATCGCCATGCCCGCGCCCGGGCGACTGTCGTGAACCGACGCGTTTCGATCAAGGGCCGCCATCTCGCGATGGCGGTCCTTTTTTTCGCGCTGGCCTATGCGCTGGTGGGCTGGCTGCGCCCGGGCTGGGTGCTGGAAGCGGAGTTCGCGCGCCTGCGCTGGCTGGCCGGCGCCGACGAAGCGACGCTCGTGGCCGCCGACCACCGCTGGCGTTACGTCGAGACCGGCGAAGGACCGCTGGTGGTGCTGGTGCACGGTTTCACCGGCGCCAAGGAGAACTGGCTGCCCCTGATGCGCGAGCTGCGCAGCGACCACCGCCTCGTCGCGCCCGACCTGCCGGGCTGGGGCGAGAGCGAGCGCAAGCCGGGCGCGGACTACGGCCCGGTCGCGCAGGCCGCGCGGCTGCGCGAATTCCTCGCCGCCTTGCCACGCGCGCCTGGCGTGCCGGCGCAGCCGCGCCTGCTGGTCGGGCATTCGATGGGCGGGCAGATCGTCGGCCTGCTGGCGGCACGCGCGCCGGATGCGGTCGGTCCGCTGGTGCTGATGGATGCCGCCGGCGTGCCCTTCCGCGAGAACGCCTTCGGCCGCGCGGTGCTGGCCGGCAGCAATCCGTTCCAGGTACGCACCCGCGCCGACCTCGACCGTTACCTGGGCATCGTCTTCACCGATCCGCCCTTCGTGCCCTGGCCCGCGGACCGCGCGCTGGTGCAGCGCCGCGCTCGCGATGCCGCCTTCGAACAGTCGGTGCTCGACCGTATCGGCCGTGGACCGGAGTCCCTGCAACTGGCGGACGAATTGTCGAAGATCGCTTCGCCGGTGCTGCTGCTGTGGTGCCGCGACGATCGCGTGATCGATGCCAGTGCGGCCGACGTCTTCGCCGCGGGGCTGCGCGAGAGCCGCACCGTACTGCTGGACGGCTGTGGCCACATGCCGATGATGGCCGCGCCGGCCGAGGTGGCGCGGGTGCTGCGGATGGCGCCGAGCCCGGCCCCCGCTGCGCGTTAGCACGCGCCGCGGGCGAAGCGCTCAGCGGGCCACGGCCTCCGCGTAACCCGGCGCGTAGCCGATGTCGTCGTGGCCGGCCTCGGGAAAGCTCACGGCACGCGCCACGCCTGGCGCGAAGGCGCCCAGCAGGGCACGTGCGTGCTCCGGCGGAATGACCACGTCGCGCTCGGCGATCAGCAGCGTGGTCGGCGCGCGAACGCGGCCGGCATGCGCCGCCGCGTCGTAGTCGTCGCGCAACAACCACTGCACCGGCATCCAGGGATAGTGGCGCGCCGCGACGCCGGCGAGGCTGTCGAAGGGCGTGACCAGCACCAGCCGCTCGGTCGGCCGCGCGGCCGCCACCTGCACCGCGATCCCGCTGCCCAGGCTGCGCCCGATCAGGGTGATGCGCGGGTGCCCCTGCGCGGCGCGATCGAACAGCGCCAGCGCATCGCCGACCAGTGCGTCCTCCGATGGCCTGCCTTCGCTGCCACCGTAGCCGCGGTAGTGCAGGGCATAGACCGCCGCGTCGGGGAACTGCACCGCCAGCTGCGGCACGGTCCGCGACACGTCCTCCGCGTTGCCGCCGAAATAGAGCACGGCGTTCGCGCCGGGACGCGGCTGCACCGAGGCCAGCACCTTCAGGCCGTCGCGGCGCAACACCTCGACGGGGACCTGCGCCAGTCGCGTCGCCACCGGGTAATAGATCAGGCTGCGTTGCTGCGCCCACAACCACAGGCAAGCCGTGAGATAGAGCACTGCCGCGCCCGCCAGCACGATCCACAGCAGGCGCAGCAGCGGACGCGGTTCGCGATGGGCGAGTCCGTCTTCCATCAGGCCCGGCGCCGGGCTAGTGCCAGCGCCGGCGTCGCGGCCGGGTCGCGTGCGCGAGGCCGGCGATCGCCACCGCCGCCAGCGCCACCAGGTCGACGCGCACGACCTTCGACACCGCTGCGTTGTAGTCGCCCACCGACCAGGCCAGCGCCAGGAAGGCGACCAGGCTGGTGGCGGCCAGCAGCAGGGCGGCTCCTTGCAGCGCACGCCGGAACGCGGCCAGCGCCAGGAATCCACCGAGCAGGCCGAACAGCACGGCGCGGTGCCGCATCAGGATCTCGAGGCTGGGATCGGTGATGCCGATTCCGTACAGCGACTCCAGCCGGGTCACGCCGAGCACGCCCAGCAGCGGGATCAGGTGGATGGCCGCCGCGACCAGCAGGCCGGCGGCGACGATGCGACCGCGAATGTCCATGGTTGCGCGACCGGCGCCGGGTGGCGTCGGTTACTTCGCCCCGGCGCGCGAGGCGTCGCGCGCGGCCTTGAAGGAATTGCCTTCGCGGTAATTGGGCCAGCTGCGCGCCAACGACAGGGTCTTGCCGACCTGGTAGAGCGCTTCCAGGTCCTGCACGATGCCGCGCAGGTCCCAGCCCGCATCGAAATGGTCGGCGGGCTTGTGGTACCGCCTGGCGGTGTAGTCCTCGAGCACCGACAGGCCGTAGTCGCGACCCTTGTCCACGTGCTCGGTGCCGCCCTTGGCGTACAGCGCGGGCACGCCGGCCTTGGCGAAGCTGAAATGATCGGAGCGGAAGAACAGGCCCTTCTCCGGCGCGCTCTCCGGCACCAGCGTGCGTTGCTGCTTGTCGGCGATCGGCTCGAGCACGTCTTCCAGCTCGCTGTTGCCCAGTCCGACCACGATCAGGTCGCGGGTCGGGCCGACCACCGGCAGGGCGTCGATGTTCACCACCGCCACCGTCTTCGCCAGCGGAACCACCGGATTGGCGGCGTAGTAGGCCGAGCCGAGCAGGCCCGATTCCTCCAGGGTCACGAACAGGAAGACGATGCTGCGCTCGGGTTTGGGTGATTGCACGGTGAACTGCTCGGCGATCTCCAGCACGCCGGCGATGCCGGTGCCGTTGTCGATGGCGCCGTTGTAGATGGCGTCACCGCTTTCCTCGGCATGGGTGCCCAGGTGGTCCCAGTGCGCGGTGTAGACGATCGCCTCGTCCGGAAACTTGCTGCCGCGCAGGCGTGCGACCACGTTGCGCGAGGACGACTGGCGGATGCTCGCCTGCAGCTTCGCGTCGAGGCGGGCGTCGCCGATCGGCACGGCGCGGAATCCCTGCTTGCCGGCGGCCCGCCGCAGCGCCGCGCCATCGAGACCGGCACGCGCGAACAGCATGTCGGCGACCGCGCCGGTGATCCAGCCCTGCACCGGCAGCCGCGGGCCGGGCTCGTCGGCGGGCGCAAGGTCGAACTGCGCTCCGCTCCAGCTGTTCTTCACCACGTCCCAGCCATAACCGGCGCCGGCGTCGTCGTGGATGATGATCGCCGCGGCGGCACCCTGCCGCGCGGCCTCCTCGAACTTGTAGGTCCAGCGCCCGTAATAGGTCATGCGCTTGCCTTCGAACAGGTCCGGGTCGGCGTCGTGGAAGCCCGGATCGTTCACCAGCATCACCACGGTCTTGCCACGCACGTCCAGGCCGGCGTAATCGTTCCAGCCGGCTTCCGGCGCGTTGACGCCGTAGCCCACGAACACCATCTGGCTCGCATCCACGCCGACTTCGGGCTTGCCCTGGCGCGTGCCGAGGACCATCTGCTCGCCGAAGGCCATCGGCAGCACCTGCCCGCCGACGGTCACCGACATCGTGCTGGCGGCGGTGTCCACGCGGGTCTCGACCATCGGCACCGTCTGGAAATAGCTGCCCTGGTTGCCGGGCTCCAGGCCCAGCCGCTCGAACTGCTCGCGCAGGTAGGCGAGGGTCTTCTCCTCGCCCTCGCTGCCAGGGCCGCGGCCGCCGAAGGCATCGGAGGCGACCACCTTGACGTGCGCGGCGAAATCCTCGGCCGAGATCTCCGGCCCGAAGGCATGGCCGGCCTGGAGGTTGGCGGCCTGCAGCGATGCCTCGGTCTGCTGCAGGTCGCCGGTCTGGCAGCCGGCGAGCGCCAGCAGGGGCAGCAGCGATAGCAGTCGGCGTCGGTGGCTCATGCGGATCTCCGGGGACGAGTCCGCATTGTAAGCACAGCCACCGGCGCCGGAGCGTGACGCGGGCCCGGGTGGCCCGCGCGGGATGGCTCAGTCGCCGCGCGACGGCAGGCTGTCGGTGTAGCTGCGGGCAGTGGCGCCGCTGACGGTGCCGATCTTCGCGGTCGGATGCACGAACAGCTCGACCGTGCGCTCGAAGCGCAGCGTGCCGTTCACCACCGCGTTCGGGCCGATGATGATGCGCGGCGTGCGCTGCTTGCCCCAGCTGATGCCGGTCGGGCGTTCCACCAGGATGCCGCCCTCCACCACCGAGCCGTTGCCGACGGTGATGTCGCCGCTGACCGTGCTGATCCGGCCCTGCACGCGGGTCTGCTTGACGGTGATGCCGCCGTTGACGGTGCTGACGTCGCCGCCGACGCGGGAACGGAAGCCGATGCGGATGCCGCCGTTCACCGCTTCCACGCCGCGTGCGACCTGCACGTCCTCGCCGGCGGTGATGCCGCCGTTGACCGTTTCCAGGCTGTTGACGCGGACCTTGTCGCCGACCGAGATGCCGCCGTTGACGGTCTCCACGTTGCCGGCGGTGACGCCGTCGCGGACGTTGATGCCGCCGTTGACGGTCTCCAGGTCGCCGTAGCTGCGGCCGGCTTCGGCGGTGATGCCGCGGTTGACGCGGCTGATGTCGTGGCCGTCGCCGTGGGAGTCGTCGTCATGCGCCAGCGCGAGTGGAGCGGCGAAGGCGAACGAAAAGGCGAGGGCGAGGGTGGCGAGGCGCATGGCGAGACTCCGTGGAGGGATGATGGGGGTTCCCAAGGTGGATGCGGTCGGTTGGGGAAAGGTTTAACTGGCGTGGCGGGTCCATTGGAATCCTGCCGGGTACAATCCGCCCGTGCCGTTCGTAGGAGTGACCGATGTCCCGCCCCAAGCCCGTGCTGTTGCTGATCCTGGACGGCTGGGGACACCGCGAGGAGGCCGCCGCCGACAACGCGCTGGCCCAGGCCGAGCTGCCGAACTGGCGCCGCCTGCTGGCCGAGTGCCCGCACACCCTGGTCCACACCGAAGGCCGCCACGTCGGGCTGCCGGAGGGCCAGATGGGCAATTCGGAGGTCGGGCACATGAACATCGGCGCCGGCCGCATCGTCTACCAGGACCTGACGCGGATCGACGCCGCCATCGAGGACGGCAGTTTCCAGCACAACCCGGAGTTGCTGGCCGCCTGCGCCGCCGCCCGTGAGGCGGGCGGCACCCTGCACGTGCTCGGCCTGCTCTCGCCGGGCGGCGTGCACAGCCACGAGGCGCACCTGTTCGCCATGGTCCGGCTCGCCGCCGCGCAAGGCGTGCAGGATGTCGCCGTGCATGCCTTCCTCGATGGCCGCGACACGCCGCCGCGCTCGGCCGCGGCCAGCCTGCGCGCGCTGCAGGCGCTCTGCGACGAACTGCGCGTGGCGCGCATCGCCACTGTCGGCGGGCGCTACTACGCCATGGACCGCGACAAGCGCTGGGATCGCGTCGAGCGCGCCTACCTGGCGATCACCGAGGCGATGGCTCAGTACCGCAGCGCGGACGCGCAGGGCGCGCTGGCCGCGGCCTATGCGCGCGGCGAGGGCGACGAGTTCGTGATGCCGACCGTGGTCGGCGCCGGCGCCCGCTTCCGCGATGGCGACGCGGTGGTGTTCATGAATTTCCGCGCCGATCGCGCGCGCGAACTGACCGCCGCGTTCGTGCTGCCCGGCTTCGACGGCTTCGCGCGGCCGCGGCCGCTGGCGCTCTCGCGCTTCGTCTGCCTGAGCGAATACGACGCCACCTTGCCGGCGCCGGTCGCGTTCGGCTCCGAGGACCTGCGCAACACCCTGACCCAGGTGCTGGCGGCGAACGGCCTGACCCAGCTGCGCATCGCCGAGACCGAGAAGTACGCCCACGTGACCTTCTTCCTGAGCGGCGGGGTGGAAACGCCGGTCGCCGGTGAGGACCGCGTGCTGGTGCCCTCGCCGAAGGTCGCCACCTACGACCTGCAGCCGGAGATGAGTTGTCCCGAGGTGACCGCGCGGCTGGTCGAGGACGTCCGCGCACGCCGCCATGACGTGATCATCTGCAACCTCGCCAACCCCGACATGGTCGGCCACACCGGTTCGCTGCCCGCGGCCATCCTCGCCGCGCAGGCGGTGGACGTGGCGGTCGGCGCGGTGCGCGAGGCCTTGTCCGCGGTGGGTGGCGCGCTGATCGTCACCGCCGACCACGGCAACCTCGAGCAGATGCGCGATCCGGACACCGGCGAACCGCACACCGCCCACACCGTCGGCCCGGTGCCGCTGGTGTACTGCGGCGACCGCGCGGCGCGCCTGCGCGCGGGCGGCGCGCTGCGCGACATCGCCCCGACCCTGCTCGACCTGCTGGGCGTGCCGGCGCCGCCGGAGATGACCGGGCGCAGCCTGCTGGAGCCGGTGTAGGGTGCGATCCGGTCCGACGGCGTTGCTGGCGGCGCTGCTGTGCGTCGCCCTTGCCGCCCCGGCGGCGGCGACGGCGGCGGCGCGCCCACGCAATGCGGCCGCTGCGCAGAAGCAGCTGCAGCAGACGCGCCAGCGCATCAAGGCCCTGGCCGAGGAACAGAAGAAGATCGAGGCCGAACGCAATGCCGCCGCGCGCGAGTTGCGCGAGGCCGACGGGCTGGTCGCGCAACGCCAGCAGACGCTCGCCGAAACCGAGACCGAGCTGCAGGCCTTGCAGGCTCGCCTCGAGGCCTTGCAGGCGCGACAGGCCGCGCTGGAGTCCGGCCTTTCGCGCCAGCGCGCCGAGCTCGCGGCGCTCGTGCGGTCGGCCCACGCGCTGGGCCGCAACGGCCAGCTCAAGCTGCTGCTGGAGCAGGACCGCATGTCGGACCTGGCGCGCGTGCTCGCCTACCATCGCTACTTCGAGCGCGACCGCAGCGCGCGGATCACCGGGCTGACGCAGGAACTGCAGGCCCTGGCCGCGGTCGGCGAGCAGGTCCGCGCGCGCCAGTCGGAACTCGAGCAGGCGCGTAGCCGGCAACAGGCGGAGCTGGCCGAACTGGCGGCGAGCAAGCAGGCGCGCAGTCGCCTGGTCGCGCGACTCGACAGCCGCTACCGCGACCGCGGCGCACGCCTGGCGGCATTGGGCCGTGACGAGAAGAACACCCAGGCGCTGCTGGAACGCCTGCGCAAGCTGATGGCGCAGGCGCCGAAGCCGGTCGCCAAGCCCGGCGGCAAGCCGCGCAAGGGCGCCGCGCCGCGTGCGGCCGACCCGAAGCTACCGATCGGTCCGTTGCGCCTGCCCCTGGCGGGTACGGTACTCGCCGGTTTCGGCGGCACCATGCCGGACGGACATCGCAGCCAGGGCCTGCTGATCGCCGGCAGCGCGGGATCGCAAGTGCAGGCGGTACGCGCCGGTCGCGTCGCCTACGCGGATTGGCTCAAGGGCTATGGCCTGTTGATGATCCTCGACCACGGCAGTGGCTGGATGAGCCTGTACGCCTTCAACGACGCCCTGCTGCGCAACGTCGGCGACAGCGTGCAGGCGGGCGAGGCGATCTCGACCGTCGGCAGTTCCGGTGGGCAAGGCCGGCCCGCGCTGTACTTCGAGCTGCGCCGCAACGGCCAGCCGCAAGACCCGAAGGCCTGGTTGCAGCCCTAGCGTCGCGTCGGCACGACCCGTTCGAGCACGTCCACCAGTTCGACCGCGCCCGCCGGTTTCACCAGATGGGTGTCGAATCCGCCCGCGCGGGTGCGGGCGATGTCCTCGTCCTGGCCCCAGCCGGTGAGCGCGACCAGCCGCACGCCGTCGAGCGCCGGATTGCCGCGGATGCGCGCGGCGACCTCCAGCCCGTCCATTTCCGGCATGCCGATGTCGAGCAGCACCAGGTCCGGCCGCCAGTTTTCCAGCGTGCGCAGTGCCGCCGGACCATCGTAGGCCACCTGCACCTGCGCGCCGACGGCGGACAGGAGCATGGCCGTGCTGTCGGCGGCGTCGTGGTTGTCGTCCACCACCAGCACGCGCCGCGAAGCCGCGCTGCGGCCGGTGGAAGGCGCGCCGGTGGGCGTCGTGGCGAGAGCCTGCGCCGACAGGGGCAACTCGAGGGTAAAGCGGCTGCCGTGGCCAAGGCCCGCGCTCTCGGCGCGGATGCGTCCGCCGTGCATCTGCGCGAGCCTCTGCGCCAGCGACAGGCCGATGCCCAGGCCGCCCTGCGAGCGCGCATCGCGGCGATCGATCTGCCGGAACATCGCGAACAGCCCGGGCAGCTTGTCGGCGGCGATGCCGATGCCGGTGTCGGTCACGGCCACGTGTGCCCGGCCCTCGTCCCGCCATGCGGCCACGTCGATGCGTCCGCCCGGATCGGTGTAGCGCACTGCGTTGCTGAGCAGGTTGGACAGCACCTGCGCCAGGCGCACCCGATCGCCTTCTAGCGGCAGCACCTCGCCGGACAACTGCAGGCCCAGCACCAGGCCGGCCCGTTCGATGGCGGGGCCGGCGACGTCCACCGCCTCGCGCACCACCTCCGCCAGGTCCAGCGGCTGGCGCGTGAGTTCGATCACTCCGCGGCTGATCCGCGACACCTCCATCAGGTCGTCGATCAAGCGCACCATGTGCTCGACCTGGCGCCGAAGCATCGCGTGCACGGCGCCCGGGTCCACGGCCGCGCCGCCGCGGCTGACCAGTTCGACCGCGGTGCGGATGGTGGCCAGCGGATTGCGCAACTCGTGCGCGAGGGTCGCCAGGAATTCGTCCTTGCGCACGTCGGCCTCGCGCAGGCGTTCCTCGCTCGCACGCAGCGCCTGCTCGGTGCGGGTGCGGTCGATCAGGTCCGAGACCTGCCGCGCAAGCACGTCGAACAGGCTCAGGTCCAGCGAGTCCGGATCGACCGGCCTGAACCAGTGCGTGGACACCATGCCCAGCGGTTGCCCGGAGCGCGACACCAGCGGCGTGGACTGGACTCCGCGGGTGCCGGTCAGGCGGTAGGGGTGGAGTGTCGGCTCGTCCAGGCCGCTCGCCGGGTCCTGGATGTCGCGGACCAGCACGCGCTCGCCGCGCGCCAGGGCGCGCGCGCAGCAACTGCCGTCGTCGATGGACAGCCGTCGCCAGGCCTGCGCCGCTTCCGGCGGGAAACCGCGGTGCGCGATAAGCACGAGTTCGCCGGAGGCGACGTCGAGCGACTGCAGGCTCGCGGCGTCCGCGCCGACCAGGTCGCAGGCCGCCTCGAGCACGTGCGAGTACAGTTCGTCGGGCCGCTCGCCGACGATGAGTCGCGTGCTCAATTGCTGCAGCGACTTGGCCGCGGCGAGTTCGGCGCCCAGGCGTTGCTCGCTCGCGCGCAGGCGCGCCTCGGCCTGCTTGCGCCGGGTGACGTCGCGGGTGGTGCCGATCACCGACACCACCCGGCGCGTTTCGCCTTCGCCTTCGAGCTGGGCCTGGCCGTTGGCGTAGATCCAGTGTTCGCTGCCGTCCGGCCAGATCACCCGGTAGTCGAGTTCGTAGCGCCCGGGCTGCCGGGGGTCGAGCACGCTGGCGGCGACGGCGAGGGTGTGTTCGCGGTCGTCCGGGTGGATGTGGGTGATCAACTCGTCGATCAGGAAGCTGCCGGGTTCGGCGGGGCGGCCCCACTGCTCGGCCATGCGGGCGTCGAAGCTGACCCGGCCCGTCGCCGGATCCAGCCGAAAGGTACCCAATTGCGCGATGGCGACGGCCAGGCTGGCGCGCATCTCGCTGTCGCGCTCGCGCGCGCGGCCGAGCTCACGCTCGGTGACGTCGGCGAACACCACGCCGACATGGCGGCTGCCTTCGCCACCGATGCGGTGCGCGCGTACTTCGTACCATCGGCCCAGCGCGGCGGCGTGCTCGACGAAATGCGCGGGCCTGCCGGTGCGGGCCACTTCGCCATACAGGTCGAACCAGTGCTGCTCGTGGCCGGGCGCGAGTTCGCGGATGGTGCGTCCGATCGCCTGCGACAGGCCGGTCTGGCGCTCGAAGTGGCAGTTCGCCCTGAGGAATCGGTAATCGAACGGGCGCCCTGCCTCGAACAGGACCTCGATCTCGCAGTACGCATCCGGCAATGCATCCATCAACGCGCGCAAGCGCACTTCGGCGTCTGGCGGGCCTGCGTCGGCCGTCTCGCGTTGGCGCATCCGGGCTGCCCCTGGCGGCAATTCGATCCCGAGTATAGGTGTGCACTCGCGCCTGTCCGACGCTGCCGGCGCCGCGGGCGCGGCGCTGTTCACGCGCGGGTCAGCGGCCGGGCTTGGCGGGCATCGGGAAAGGCGTGACCACTTTCTCGCCGGTATCCGCGTCGCGGATTGCGGTCGGACCCTTGGCCTCGACCTCCTCGATGCGCACGATGCTCTGCATCGGCAGGTGCAGCGCCCGGGTCTGCGCGAACTCGTCGCGCAGGCGCTCTTCCGTCGGGTCCACCACGAGACCCTCCTTCACGTCGAAGACCAGCTCGCGCACCTCGGTGAAGCCCCACAGCGCGCCCGACGCCACCTGGCGGGCGTAGATCTCGTAGATCTTGCCGGCGTTGAGGAAGGTGACCTTGTAGAGGGTGCGTGCGGCCATCGCGTGTCCAGTATAGCGGGCGCCGCTCAGGGCTTCGGCAGCAGTACGCGGCGTCCGTTCACTTCGATGACGACGCCATCGCGGCGGATCTGCGCGACGCGGCCGCTGCCGAGCAGGGCGCCTTCGCCCACGCGTTGCCCGTCGACGATGGCGAAACGCCGCGCGGGTTCGTCCGCGTAGACATGCATGCTCAGCTTGAGCGCGGGCAGTGAGGCGCGCGTGGCCGCATCCAGCGCGGCGACCGGTGGCAGCGCCTCCTCCGCCGGCGGGGGGAGCGCGGCCTGCGGCGGCGGCTGTTGGATGGACGGCGCCGGCGTTGGCGTTGGCGTCGACGCCAGCGTGGCGGCTGGCCTCGTCGGCGCCGCGACCACCGGAGACGGATCGGAGCGGACGGGCGGCGCGCGATCGTCCGCTGGACGCTGCGGCGGCGCCGTGGGAGCCGGCGATGTGGCGGTGACCGCGGGTGCCGCGCGGGTGGGGGCAGGGGCGCCCGCGTCGGCTTCGGGATCCTCGAGCACGGTGCCGGACGTCGCTGGATCCTGGGCAGCCGGTCCGCGTTCGCGGGCGCTCCGCGCGTCTTCGCCGCTGTCCCAGATCAGCCAGGCCGAACCGAGCAGCATCGCGCCGAGCAGAAGCAGCGGCCAGGTGCGCGGGCGTCCGGCCTCGCGCAGCGGCGCGGCGGCGGACGGCGCAAACAGATCGGGCGACTGTCCGCGCCGGCGCTCGGCTTCCGACTTTCGCAGTGCATCCAGGATCAGGGACATCTCAGCGGCCTCCCTGCAGCCACAGCGCCAGCCAGACCGACACCAGCCCGGCCGCCACAAGGGTCCAGCCGAGGACGCCCCAGCCGCGCGGGCGCGGCCGTGCGGACGGCAGGACCTCGCCGGCCGCGAGTTCCACCAGGCGCCGGTCCACGCGCTGGCGGCCGTGCACGTAGCCCGCCAGCAAGGCCCGTTCGCCGAGGACATTCAACAGCCTCGGCACGCCGCCCGAGAGTGCGTGCAGGCGCTTCACCGCGAGCTCGTCGAAGGGGAACACGCTGGCTCCCGCCACCGTCATCCGGTGCCGGAGATAGGCTTCGGTCTCGGCCGGCTGCAGGGGCGTGAGGTGGTAACGCGCGGTGATGCGCTGCGCCAGCTGGCGCAACCCCGGACGCCCCAGTGTCTCGCGCAGTTCCGGCTGCCCGATCAGCACGATCTGCAGCAGCTTCTGCGTCGAGGTCTCCAGGTTGGTCAGCAGGCGCACCTGCTCGAGCAATTCGCGCGAGAGCTCCTGTGCCTCGTCGATGATCAGCACCACGCGCAGGCCCTGCGCATAAGCGGCCAGCAGGTAGTCGTTGAGGGCATCGACCTGGGTCTTGAGGCTGCGCCGGCGCGACGCCTGCGGGACCTGCAACTCGGCGCACACCGATTCGAGCAATTCCAGGGGAGTCTGCTTCGGATTGAGCACGAGCGCGATGCGCACGTTCTCCGGCAACTGCTCGAGCACCAGGCGGCAGAGCGTGGTCTTGCCGGTGCCGACCTCGCCGGTGAGCTGCACGAAGCCGCCGCTGCCGCCCTGGCCGATGCCGTACAGCAGGTGCGCGAGGGCATCGCGGTGGCGTTCGCCGAGGAAGACGAAGCGCGGGTCCGGGGTGATCGCGAACGGCGGCTCGGCCAGGCCGTAATGGCTCAGGTACATGGCGCGAGCTTAGGGCAAAGCCGCGTCAGCGTCGCTGCGGATGCAGCTCCACGGCCACGGCCAGGTGGTCGGAGCCGGCGGCGGGCAAGGCGCGGTAGTCGGCGACCTCGAAGCCCGCGGTCAGCACGTGGTCGAGCGCACGCTCCGGCGCCCAGGCCGGGAAGGTCGGCAGGCACAGGGCCGGCGGGGTGAGCCGCGTGCGCCGGTAGAGGTTGCGCATCTCGGCCGCCTCCGGGTCGCAGTTGAAGTCGCCCATCAGCACGACGCGCTTTTCGTCGGCCAGCAATTCGGACAGGAAGTCCAGCTGCATCTGCCGGGAGCGCGGGCCGAGCGAGAGGTGGGTCACCGCCAGCAGCCAGTCGTCGGCGCCCTCGCCGAAGCGCGAGAGCAGCACGCCGCGACCGGCGACGCGGCCGGGCAGGGCGTAGTCGAGCAACTCGCGCGGTTGCAGGCGGCTGAGCACGGCGTTGCCGCTGCCGGCGATGCGCGAGATGCGGCGGTTGGCCTGGTGGCTGACGAAGGGAAAGCTGCCGCGTTCGGCCAGGTAATCGCTCTGGTTGTCGAAGCCCGAGCGCATGCTGCCCGGGTCCGATTCCTGCAGGCCCACCACGTCGAAGGGCGAGAACAGCTCGGCGAGGCTGTCGAGGTTGGCGCGCTTGCCGGTCGGCAACACGTGCGACCAGCTGCGGGTGAAGTACTCGCGATAGGCGCGCGTGCTCGAGCCGGCCTGGATGTTGCAGCTCAGCAGGCGCAGCGGTGCCTCGGCGTGCTTGCGCGCCATCGTCCGCCGCGGATCAGGACGCCGCGGCGGGAGCCGCGGCCGGTGCGGCCGGCGGTGCGGCGGCGGCGCGTTCGCGTTCGATCAGGTAGTTCACCGTGTCGAGCATGCCCTGGATGCCGCGATCGCGCGTGTTCGTCACCCGGTACTTGCCGTTGACGATGATCGTCGGCGTCGCGTTGACGCCGGTGCGCAGCGCGAACTGCTTGGCGCGATTGAGCTTGGCGGTGATGCCGAAGCTCGACATCGTGGCCAGGAAGCGCGCGCGGTCGGCGCCGAAGCTGGCGTACAGGTCGGCGAACTCCTCGGGCGTGCCGCGCTGGATCTTCTTCTGCACGAAGATCGCCGGGAAGACCTGGCTGTGCACGCGGTCGGCCATTCCCAGCGCCTCGGCGGTGAAATAGGCGCGCGTGGCCTGGTCCCACGGACCGCCGAACGGCGCGGGAACGTAGACCCAGCGCGCGTCCGCCGGCAGCGTCGGCTTGTACAGGTCGATCGAGGGCTGGACCTCGGCGCAGACATGGCACATGTAGCTGAAGACTTCGGCGACCTCGATGCGCGGGTCGGCCGGGTTCCAGGTCGGCTGCGGGGCGGCCAGCACCTCGAAGTCCGTGCCCAGTCGGGGTGGCGGCGCATTCGGATCGCGCAGCGGTGCCTGTG
>CAMPGW010000005.1 GCA_946885735.1 uncultured Gammaproteobacteria bacterium | reverse complement strand
TGAACTGCAGCTTCTGCTCCACCGGCAAGGAAGGCTTCAACCGCAACCTGTCCACGGCCGAGATCATCGGCCAGGTGTGGACGGCCGCCAGGCACCTCGGCAACGTCCCGCACCACCAGCGCAAGCTCACCAACGTGGTAATGATGGGCATGGGCGAGCCACTGCTGAACTTCGACAACGTCGTGCGCGCGATGAGCCTGATGCGAGACGACAACGGCTTCGGCCTGGCCAACAAGCGCGTCACCCTGTCCACCGCCGGCCTGGTGCCGATGATCGACAAGCTCTCGGTGGCCAGCGACGTCTCGCTCGCCGTGTCGTTGCACGCGCCCGACGACGCCCTGCGCAACGAGCTGGTGCCGCTGAACAAGAAATACCCGATCGCCGAGCTGATGGAGGCCTGCGTACGCTACGCGCTGCGCAAGCCGCGCACTTCGATCACCTTCGAATACACCCTGATGAAGGGCATCAACGACGACCCCGCGCAGGCGAAGGCGCTCGCCAAGCTGATGCGCGGCATCGACCGCAAGGTCCAGCGCGAGAATTCCGCGAAGGTCAACCTGATTCCCTTCAATCCCTTCCCGGGCACGCAGTACGCGCGCTCGGACGACGACACCATCCGGCGCTTCCAGACCGTGCTGCTCGACAGCCAGGTGCTGACGATGGTGCGACGCACCCGCGGCGAGGACATCGACGCGGCCTGTGGCCAGCTCAAGGGCCAGGTGATGGACCGCACCCGTCGCCAGGCTGAATTCCGCCGCAAGCTCGATGCCGGGGGCAATGCGGATGCGGCCTGAGGCCTGGCTTTTGTGCCTGTGCCTTTCTCTCGCCGGCTGCGCGAGCGGCGGCAAGACCGCGTCGGGCGAAGCCAAATCCGAGCGGGAGGCGTTGTCGTCCAAGGGCCGGATGAACCTCGCGCTCGCCGAGGGCTACCTGGCCAAGGGCGATCTCGAGCGCGCCGCGGAGCGGACGGAAACGGCGCTCGCCAGCGACCCGCGTTCGGGGCGCGCGCACGCACTGGATGCCATGGTCAAACAGCGCCAGGGCGAGCACGAGGCGGCGGGGCGCGCCTTCGAGCGTGCACTGCGGCTGGCGCCGTCCGACGGCGTCGTCCTCAATGCCCACGGTGCCTGGCTGTGCGAGCGCGGCCAGGCCGATCGGGCCGATCGCGCCTTCGTGCTGGCGCTGGCGGACGCGAGCTACCGCATGCCCATGCAGGCGTTGGCCAATGCCGGCAAATGCGCCCTGGGCGCCGGCAAGCTGCCCCAGGCCGAGGATTACCTGCGTCGCGCCCTGGTCTTCGGTCCCAAGGATCCGACCTTGCTCTACCTGCTGGCCGACCTGGAGCTGCGACAGGGCAAGCTGTTCGAGGCCCAGGCCTTCGTCCAACGCCGTGACGCCCTCGGCGCGGACGCGGCCACGCTGGAACTCGCCGCGCGCATCGAGGATGCCGCCGGCAACGCGCAGGCCGCCGCGCGCTATCGTGCGAGGCTATCGCAGGAGTTTCCCGATCACGCACCCACTGGGGAGGGGGTCCGGTCGCCATGAGCATCGAATCGTTCCAGGACAGCCTGTTCGAAGATCCGATCGGCCTGCGTTTCCGCCACGCCAGGGAGAAGGAACGCTGGACCCTGGACCTGGCCGCGCAGCGCCTGAAGTTGCCGGTCGCCGTGCTCGACGCCATCGAGAGGGAGGACTGGGCCCGGCTCGGCGCTCCCATCTTCGTGCGCTCCTATGTGGGCAGCTACGCGCGCTTGCTCGGATTGCCGGCCACGCTGGCGGACGAAGTGGTGCGCGGTCGCCCGGCGCCGCCCCTTGTCAGCATTGGCGCGGCCCCGCTGGCTCGCAGCGGCCTCGGCGGCGCGGCCCTGGGTTACCTGCTGATGACGCTGCTGGTCATCGCAGCCGTGGTGGCGGCGGCATTGCTCTACCAGGCTCCGGGACGCAGCGCGGTGCGGGCGGCGTCGCCCGCCGCGATCGCCCACGCGCCGTCGCCAGCGGCCGCGCTCGCAAAGCCCGTCGCACGCGAAAGCGCGGTCGCCACCGACGCTCCCGCCGCGGACGCGCCGGCGAACCACGGACGCTTTACGGTATCCTCTGACGGCGGCGTCGCGCGCAACTGATGCGCCCGACCCACCCTGACCACGACCCTGGAACCGCCGGACACCCGACCGGCCTGGACACGACACGCTGATGGAACTCGACGAACACGAACAGGGCGAACGCGTCCGCACCTGGCTGCGGCAGAACGGCGGCTCGCTCATCCTCGGCATCGCCCTCGGGCTGGGCCTGGTCTTCGGCTGGAAGTGGTGGCAGGGGCGTGGTGAAACGCACCAGCAGGAGGCCGCCATCCAGTACCAGGCGCTCGCCGATGCCGTCACCGCCAAGGACGCCGCGAAGGTCCAGGCTTTTGCCAGCCAGCTGGCGGACAAGTACGCCGACACCGCCTACGCGTCGCTGGCCCGGCTGCGCCATGCCGCTTTCCTGCAGGAGAGCGGCAAGACGGAGGAGGCCATCAAGGTCCTCCAGGTCGCGCCCGCCCATGAACGCGAGGACATCGCCGAGATCCGACAGCTGCGCCTGGCCAGGTTGTGGCTCGTGGCGGGCAAGCCCGCCGAAGCGGCCAAGATCGTCGATGCGATGGCGAAGACCCGCTATCCCGGCATCGCGGCGGAGTTGCGCGGCGACATCGCCGCCGCCAAGGGTGAACGCGAAGCCGCCCGCAAGGCCTACGAGAACGCCCTGACGCACCTCGACCAGGCCGCGGCCACCCGCCAGCTGGTCGAACTCAAACTCATCGATGCCGGCGGACAACCGCCCGCCAAGCCGGAGACCTGATCCATGTTGCGTCGCGTCCTCCTCGTCGTCGCCATCGCGGCCGTCGCCCCCGGGTGCAGCACCGTCAAGGGCTGGTTCGGCGGCTCCTCCAAAAACGAAGCCAACGAACCCGCGGAACTCACCAGGCTCGCCGCGCCGATCGGCGTGAGCAAGCTCTGGGACGCGAGCCTGGGCGAGGGCGAAGGCCGGCTCTGGCTGCGCCAGCATCCCGCGCTGGATGGCAATCGGATCTACGCGACCAACGACAAGGGCGAAGTCGTGGCCCTCGACGCCGGCACCGGCAAGCGAATCTGGGTCGCCAACGCCGTCAGCGTCGAGAAGACCGGTAGCTGGGTCACCTTCTGGAAGCGCAAGGCCCCCGAGGCCGGTCTGACCAGCAGCCCTGGCGTCGGCAGCGGGCTCGTGGTCGTCGGCGGCCGCAATGGCGAAGTCGTGGCGTTCGCCGCCGATAGCGGCGAGCAGAAGTGGTCGGCGCGGGTGACGTCCGAGGTGCTGAGCGCCCCGCGCGTGACCGCCGACCGGGTCATCGTCAGGGCCAACGACGGGCGCGTCTTCGGCCTCGACCTTGCCGACGGCACCCGCAAGTGGGTGTTCGACCGTGGCCTGCCCGCACTGACCGTGCGTGGCAACTCGACTCCGGTGGGCGCGCATGGCCTGACCTTCATCGGCTACGACGATGGCTCGCTGGTGGCAGTGCGCGACCAGGACGGCCTGCAGGTGTGGGAACAGGTGGTGGCCGAGCCGGATGGCCGCACCGAACTCGAGCGCATGGCCGACGTGGATGGCGAGATCGTGATCGACGGCGACCAGCTTTACGTCGCAAGCGCTCACGACAAGGTAATGGCGCTGGTCGCCCCGACCGGGCAGCCGCTGTGGGTGCACGACGTCGGCAGCTACGGCGGCGTCGCCGTCGCCGGCGACAAGGTGCTGCTCAGCGATCGCGGCGGCAACGTCTGGGCGCTGGACCGCAACAGCGGCAACCCCGCCTGGAAGCAGAACCTGCTCGAGCGGCGCCAGCTGACGACGCCTGTCGTGCATGGCGAATATGCCGTGGTCGGCGACCTCGAGGGTTACCTGCACTGGATCAAGCTGGACACCGGCGACGTGGTCGGCCGTACACGCATCGATCGCGCCGCCGTGCGCGGCACGCCGCAGGTCTCGCCGGAGGGCGTGCTGTACGCGCTATCCAACGAAGGCGAGCTGGCGGCCTTCCGCCTGGGCAACTGAGCCATGCTGCCGCTGGTCGCCCTGGTCGGACGACCCAACGTCGGCAAGTCGACGCTGTTCAATGGCCTGACCCGCAGCCGCGACGCCCTGGTTCATGACGAACCGGGCGTCACCCGGGATCGCAATTACGGCATCTGCCGGCTCGACGAAGCGCGGCCCTTCGCGGTCTGCGACACGGGCGGGCTCAGTGGCGACGACAGCGGCTTGGCGGGTGCAACCGCAAAGCAGTCCCGCGCCGCGGCCGAGGAAGCCGACCTGGTGCTGTTCGTGGTGGACGGGCGCGAAGGTCCGCTGCCACTCGACCAGGACATCCTGGCCTGGCTGCGGAAATCAGGGAAACCGTACTTCCTGGTGGTGAACAAGACCGACGGCCTCGACGAAGCCGCCTGCGTGGCCGAGTTCGCGCGCTTCGGCGCCGAGACCGTGATGCCCATCGCCGCCTCGCACCAGCGCGGCATCCCGACCCTGCTGGCAGCCGTGCAGGCTCGGCTCCCGGATCCCGACGAAACTGCGGAGCCCGCGCCGGACGACGGCCGCATGCGCATCGCCTTCATCGGCCGGCCCAACGTGGGCAAGTCGACGCTGGTCAACCGCCTGCTCGGGGAGGAACGCGTCATCGCCTCCGAGGTTCCCGGCACCACGCGCGATTCGATCGCCGTGGATCTCGACCGGGAAGGGCGCAAGTACCGCCTCGTCGATACCGCCGGCATGCGCCGCCGCTCGAAGGTGGAGGAGGCGGTCGAGAAGTTCAGCGTGTTCAAGACGCTGCAGGCGATCCAGGAAAGTGAAGTCGTGGTGGTCATGCTCGACGCGGGCGAGGGCGTGACCGAGCAGGACGCCACCGTGCTCGGCCATGTGCTCGACTCCGGGCGCGCCCTGGTGGTCGCGGTCAACAAGTGGGACGGGCAGAGCCAGTACCAGCGCGACCAGACGCGCGCGCTGCTCGACCGAAAGCTCGCCTTCTGCCCCTGGGCCGAGCAGGTCACGATCTCCGCCAAGCACGGCACCGGCATGCGCGAGTTGTTCGCCGCCATCCATCGCGCGCATGCCTCGGCGACGCGGAACTTCGGCACCTCGGAAGTCAACCGCGCGCTGGAAGCGGCCATCGTCGCCTTCCCGCCGCCGGTGGTGCGCGGACATCCCGCCAAGCTGCGCTTCGCCCATCCGGGCGGCGAGAATCCGCCGCTGTTCGTCGTCCACGGTACGCGGTTGCGCGACCTGCCCGACAGCTACCACCGTTACCTCGAGAACTTCTTCCGCAAGCGCTTCAAGCTGGTCGGCACGCCGGTGAAGTTCATCTTCAAGGAAGGCGAGAATCCCTTCGAGGGCCGCCGCAACGAACTCAACGAGCGCCAGCAGGCGAAGCGGCGCCGGCTGATGCGCCACGTCAAGCGCCGGTAGTGCCCGCGCGCGCGCGGGTCAGCCTCGGGATCCTCGCCGGGGGCCGCGGCGCCCGGCTTGGTGGCGTGGACAAGGCCTTCCTGCACTTTTGCGGCGAGCCGATGCTGGACCGCGTCCTGGCGGCCGCAGGTGACGGTTTCGGCCAACGCCTGGTCAGCCACAACGATCCACGCAACCCGGCACGAAAGGCCTGGCTGGATCGCGGCATCGTGTTCGTCGCCGACCGGGTTGCGGCGGGGGAGGGACCGCTGTCGGGCCTGCATGCCTTGTTGCACGCGGCCCAGGGCGACTGGCTGCTGAGCTTGCCGGTGGACCTGCGCCAGGTGCCGAGCGATATGGTCGAGTCGTTGCTGGCGACGGAGGGCGCCGTGGCCCGCGACGCGGACGGCCTGCAGCCGCTGGTGGCGCTCTGGCCCCGGCGCGACGCCCTTTCCGCCGCGGAGGATGCCCTGGCGGCAGGGGAGCGTGCCGTACAGTACCTCGCACGGTCGCTGCGATTGCCCGTGCTCGACTTCGGCGACCGTGAATTGGGAAACCTCAACACTCCCGCCGACTTCGACCCGACGAAATGACAGGTCCCGTGTATCCGACGCGCATCTCCTTCAACGACGCCGAGCGCATCCTCGCCACGGTCGCCGCAGGCGCGCCGACGCCCGTCGAAAATCAGCCACTGTCGCGTTGCCTGGGCGCCGTGCTCGCGCAGGCCCTGGTCGCGCCACGCGACTTGCCCGGCTTCGACAACGCGGCGATGGACGGATTCGCGCTGCGTGCGGCGGACGCGGCCGACCCAGGCGCCACGCTGGCGCTGGTGGGCGAGCAATTCGCCGGCGCCCGCCTCGAACTGCGGGTAGGCGCTGGCGAATGCGTGCGCATCACCACCGGTGCGCCGATGCCCGAGGGCGCCGACGCCGTGGTCATGAAGGAGGACACCGAAGCGGCAGGCGAGCGAGCGATCCGGCTCGCGCGCGCGGTCATGCCAGGCCAGCACCTGCGACGTGCCGGCGAGGACCTGCGCGAAGGTGACACGGCGCTCGAAGCGGGCGCCGTGCTCGGACCTGCCGCGCTCGGGCTGGCGGCCGCACTTGGCCAGCCCACGCTGCCCGTGCGTCGCCGACCGACGGTGGCCGTCTTCACCACCGGCGACGAACTCGTCCCGCCGGGCGGGCAACTGCTGCCCGGTCAGATCCACGACAGCAACCGCGCGCTGCTGATGGGCTTGCTCGCCGCGGACGGTTACGAACCGGTCGCCTGGCCCGTCCTTCCCGACGAGCCGGCACGCATCGCGGCCGCGCTCGGCGACGCCGCCTCGT
This sequence comes from uncultured Gammaproteobacteria bacterium, assembly GCA_946885735.1. Next base: position 61,106 of record CAMPGW010000005.1, on the reverse strand, counting down.
CCTTCGACGTGGTGCTGACCTGCGGCGGGGTGTCGGCGGGCGAGAAGGACCATCTCCCGGCCTTCCTCGCCCAGGCGGGCGAAATCCATTTCTGGAAGGTCCGGATGCGCCCCGGCATGCCGGTGCTCGCCGGCCGGCTCGGAGGCGCGCAACTGCTGTGCCTGCCCGGCAATCCGGTGTCGGTGCTGGCAACCTACCTCACGCTCGGCCGCTGCCTGTTCGACGGATTGCAGGCGCGCAGGACCCCGCGGACCCGCTGGCAGGCGCGCCTTTCCTGCGACTTCGAGAAACGCCACGATCGACTCGAATTCCTGCGCGGCCGGCTGGACCCGGACGGGCAGGGCGGTCTGTCGGTGCTGCCCAATCCGGCAGACGGCTCGCACCGGCTGCACGCGGCGAGCGCCTCGAACGCCCTGATCGTGCTGCCGGCCGAGGAGCGCCGGTTCGCCGCCGGCCGCGTCGTGGACGTGCTTGCGCTGGCGCGGGATTAGACTGGTGGGCATGGACGAGATCCGCGACGTCACTCCGGCGGAAGCCTTTGCACTGATGGCCCGGGGTGCGCGCCTGGTGGACGTGCGCGAGCCCGATGAACACGCGCTGGGCGTTCCGCGGGGCGCGCTTGCGCTGCCACGCGCGCGACTCGAGGCAGATCCGTCGCCCGCAATGGCCGGCGACTGCGACCTGTTGCTGATCTGTGGCAGCGGGAAGCGCTCGCGACTGGCGGCGGAGGCGCTCGCCGCGCAGGGCCTGCGGCGGCTGCACTCGGTCGCCGGCGGCTACGCCGCCTGGCAGGCCGCGGGTCTTCCCGTCGATGCCGAGGAAGACCCCGATTTCCTCGAGCGCTACTCGCGCCACCTGCGCCTGCCACAGGTTGGCCTGCAGGGGCAGAAGACGCTCGCGTCGTCGCGGGTGTTGCTGGTGGGCGCGGGCGGTCTCGGCTCGCCGGCGGGCCTGTACCTGGCCGCGGCGGGGGTCGGCCACCTGCGCGTCGTGGACGACGACCACGTGGATCGCAGCAACCTGCAGCGACAGGTGCTGCACGCCGAGTCGCGCATCGGCATGCCCAAAGTGGCATCGGCGACCATCGCGCTGTCGGCGCTCAACCCGCGGGTGTCGGTCGAAGCCATGCCGGTGCGCGTCACCGCCGAGAACGTCGAAGCGCTACTGCAGGACGTGGATGTCGTGCTCGACGGCGCGGACAATTTCCCGACGCGCTACCTGCTCTCCGACGCGTGCGTGCAACTGCGCAAGCCGCTCGTGCACGGCGCGGTGCATCGTTTCGAGGGCCAGGCGAGCGTCTTCGACGCCGGACGCCGGCGCGGCGCGAGCCCCTGCTATCGCTGCCTCTTCCCGGAGCCGCCCCGTGCCGAGGACGCGCCCAACTGCGCGGAGGCCGGCGTGCTCGGCGTGTTGCCTGGAATCATCGGCCTGCTGCAGGCGGCGGAAACCATCAAGCTGCTGCTCGGCATCGGCACGACGCTCAGCGGGCGCCTGTTGCATTTCGATGCGCTGGCGATGCGATTCCGGGAAACGCGGTTGGCGCCGGACCCGGACTGCGCAGTCTGCGCCCCGGGCCGGGCCTTTCCTGGCTACCAGGACATCGAAGCCTGGTGCGCCACGCGCTGAGCTTCGTCCTCAGGCGTCGTTGCGGCCGATCACCATGCGAACCAGTTCCGGCAGCGATCCGGCCGCCATCTTGTCCATGATGCGGGCGCGGTGGTGTTCTATGGTGCGCATGCTCGCACCGAGCATGTAGGCGATCATCTTGTTGGCCTCGCCCGCGACCAGACGGTCGAGCACTTCCTGCTCGCGTGGGGTGAGGCTTGCGAGCTTGCGTTCGGTATCCTCGCGGGCCAGCGCGCTGCGGCGCTGGCGGTCGTCCATCTCTTCCGAGTACACCTCCAGGCGACCGCGGCCCGCCGCCTTGGCCTGCGCCAGGGCGATATCCACGTTGCGCAGCAGCGCGTCGGACGCGCTGCCGTCGGTGGGGCCGGCGGACAGGCCGATGCAGGCGCCCAACCGCGCCTCGATGCCATCGCTGGCGAAGGGCGCGGCCAGCGCCTGCAGCGCACGCGCGGCGACGACGCGCGCACCTTCCAGGTCGGTGGTGCCCTCGAGCGCGATCAGGAACTCGTCGCCTCCGGCACTGGCCAGGAAATCGGTGCGACGGATGCATTGCTGCAGGCGGACCGCCGCTTCCGCCAGCACGCGATCGCCGAACGCGTGGCCATGGCTGGCGTTCACCGCCGCGAACCGGTCCAGGTCCACGTACAGTACCCACACCAGGTGGCGGTTGCGGATGGCGCGGTCGATCGCGCCCTGCAGGTGCGTGCGGAAGTGCCTGCGACCCGGCAGTTCGGTCAGCTGGTCCGGGAGGAGGGCATCCACCGCGGAGGGCGCGGGAGCGCGGAAGACGGCCTGCACCGCCGTGCGTCCCCGGTAACTGCAGGTTCGCTCGCACCACAGCACCGTCTGCTCGACGCCGTCGGCGCGACGTACGGAACGCTCCACGCTGCGGCGCCTCGGATAGGCGCGGGGGGCCTTGGCCGGCGTCGGGAAGAATTCGCTTGCACGCATCCCTACGAGATCGTCGGGACTGGCAAGGCCGAGCAGCAGCGCCGCGGACGCATTGGCCAGTTCGATGCGATCGTCCGCATGGACGACCACGGCCTCGTTGGCCATCTCCATCAGCAGGGAGTGCAGGTCGTCGGGCAGGCGGGGCGGGGCGCGCGGCGGCATATGGCCGCTACTATCGGCAATCCGGCACGCCGGATGCAAGTCGTCCGCTTGCGTCGCGACCCTGCGACGCGCGCCGTTCATCCGCTGGCCCAGCGCGCGCGCTACGCTGGAACCACTGCAATGCGAGAGGCCCTTCGATGGATTCCAACAATGATCTGGCGATCAACCACGACGACGCCGCGCGTCGCTTCAGCACGGAAGTCGAGGGCCACCAGGCCGAACTCAACTATCGACTCGACGGCACCGTCATGCACATCACCCACACCGGCGTGCCCCCGGAGATCGGTGGCCGCGGCATCGCCGCAGGCTTGATGAAGGCGGCGCTCGCCCATGCCGAAGCTTCAGGCTGGACAGTGGTGCCGGCATGCTCCTATGCCAATGCCTACATGCTCAAGCATCCTGAAACCCGCCACCTGAAGCACTACAAATAGTAGGCGGGCAGCCGGGCTGGCTGCCCGCCCGCGGGCGTCACGGCTGGGTCGGCGTGCCGCTCTGCTCGTAACGGTTCTGCGCATCGGTACGGCAGGTGTCGCGTTCGGCCCCGCTCAGCTGGTCGCAGCGTTGCAGTTCCTCCTGCAGGTTGGCGTTGTAGACATTGCTGCCGGTGGACGTGCCGCCCATCGCGGACGTGTCGGAGCCCGAGACTCCGGAGGCGGTGTCACCAAGGGCGCTGTCGCCGGTGGTTCCCATGTCCGTCGTGGCGTACGGATCGGTCGGGCTGCCGGTGGCAGTGGCGTTCGCCGAGTCATTCGCCGACGGCGAGCTGATGTCCGCGGTGGTGTCCGACGGAGTGGCGGTGCTGGGCGCATCGGCAGTGGCGTTCTCCGGCTGGTCGGAGGCGTTCTGCGAACACGCGCCCAGGCCGAAGGCCACGGCGAAGGCGAGGGGCAGCGCGGCTTTGTGCAACGTGGATTTGTTCATGCTGGCGTCCTTGCGTGGTGGGTGAGTCGGTTTCTCGTCGCAAGATGCATGCCAACCGAGGTCGGCGGCATCCGGTGCCCCCGCCGACCGGCCGTTTCCTGCGGCGGGCCTCAGGGGGCGATTACAATGCTCGCCCCACGCCGAATCCGGGATGAAGCTTGAGCGCTTCCGCCGCCCACCGCCGCCTGGCCCTGCGCCTGCTGCCGCTGCTCGACCTGACCAGCCTGGGCGAGGACGACACACCCGCCGGCATCGACCGCCTGTGCGAGTCGGCGTTGCGGATCGATCCGCGTCCGGCAGCGGTCTGCGTGTATCCCGAGCATGTCACCGGCGCGTCGCGGGCACTCGTCGGCAGCGGGGTCCGCATCGCCACGGTCGTGAACTTTCCCGACGGTGGAGACGATGCCGCGCGCGTCGCCCGCGAAACGCGGCGCGCGATCGCCGCCGGCGCGGACGAAGTCGACATGGTGCTGCCCTGGCGAGCCCTGCTTGCCGGTCGGGTCGACGACGCGGAAGCCGCGGTGCGCGCATGCCGGGACGCCTGCGGCGATCGGGTCTGCCTGAAGTTGATTTTGGAAACGGGTGAGCTGCGCGGCGTCGAGCTCATCGGCGTCGCCAGCCGGATCGGGCTCGACGCCGGCGTGGATTTCCTCAAGACCTCGACCGGCAAGGTGGCGGTGAACGCGACCCTCGAGGCCGCCGGCGAGATGCTCACTGCGATCTCCGAGGCAGGCGGGCGATGTGGGCTGAAGGTAGCCGGTGGAATACGCTCGCTGGAAGACGCCAGCGCCTACCTCGCGCTGGTCGAATCGCGCATGGGCGCGGACTGGATCGGTCCGGCGCACTTCCGCATCGGCGCCAGCGCCTTGTTCACGGAATTGCGTGCCGCGCTCGGAGCCGATGCATGAGTGACTCGGCCGCCGCTGCCTTGTTGCGGCACAAGCGCGAGGGCAGGGAGTACGACGCTTCCCAATTGGCGGAAATCGCCCAGGGCATCGCCAGCGGGCGCTGGAGCGAAGGCCAGGTCGGCGCCTTCGCGATGGCCGTTGCGTGGCAGGGCATGGGCGAGGAGGAGTGCCGTCGCTTCACGCTCGCCCTGCGCGATTCCGGACGCCGGCTGCGCTGGCACGACCTGCCGGGCCCGGCCCTCGACAAGCATTCCACGGGCGGCGTCGGCGACGCCGTCAGCCTGCTGCTGGCGCCGCTGGTGGCGGCCTGCGGCGGCTTCGTGCCGATGATTTCCGGCCGGGGGCTCGGCCACACCGGCGGCACGCTCGACAAGCTGCAGTCCCTGCATGGCTACGACGTGTTCCCGTCGCCCGAGCGGCTGCGACAGGTGGTTCGCGAGATCGGCTGTGCGATCGTCGGGCAAAGCGAGGACCTCGTGCCGGCGGATCGCACGCTCTACGCCGTGCGCGACGTCACCGCGACGGTGGACGTATTGCCCCTGATCGTCGCCTCGATCCTGTCCAAGAAGCTGGCCGGCGGCGCCGAGGCGCTGGTGATGGACATCAAGATCGGCAACGGGGCGCAGACGCCTTCCATCGGCGCCGCCTTGCAGCTCGCCGAACGCATGCTCGCGGTGGCCGGCAACAGCGGCCTGCGCATGCGCGCGATGCTCAGCGACATGGACCAGGTGCTGGGACGCGATGCGGGCAATGCGATCGAAGTCCGCGCCGTGCTGGACCTGTTGTGCGGACGCGGCGGCGATGCGCGACTGCTGGAGCTGGCGATGGCGCAGTCGGCCGCCTTGCTGGTAATGGGCGGGCTGGCCGCGGACGAAACCGAGGCGCGGGCGAAGCTGCAGCGGGCGCTCGAGCAGGGCGAGGCCGCGGAACGATTCGGCCGCATGGTGGCGGCGCTCGGCGGACCACGCAACCTGCTCGAGCGGCCCGACCTGCACCTTTCGAAGGCGCCCGTGCTGCGCGCGGTCCCGGCGCCGGCCACGGGCGTCATCACGGCGGTGGACGTGCGCCGCATCGGCGGGGCGGTCGTGGACCTCGGCGGCGGCCGCCATCGCCCGCAGGACGAGGTGGATCCGGCCGTCGGCCTGTCGAGTGTGGTGGCGCTCGGCGAATCGGTTGAAGCCGGCCAGCCGCTGGCCATCGTGCACGCGCCGGGCGAAGTGGAAGCGCGTCGTGCGGTGGAAGCCGTGCAGCGAGCGATGCACATCGGAACGCAGGCGCCCGCGATTGCCTCCCTGTATTCCTGGCACGAACCGAAGGGCGCACGCGAATGAGCCGCGCGATCTGGCTCGTGCTCGATTCGCTCGGCCTCGGCGCGGCGCCCGATGCCGCGCAATTCGGCGACGAAGGGGCCGACACCTTCGGCCACGTCGCGCAGGCTTGCGCCAGGGCTTCACGCGGGCCTTTGCAGCTACCGAATTTCTCGTGTTTGGGTTTGCCGCAGGCGCATGCGCTCGCGCAGGGCCGCGCGGCCGCCGGCTTCGAACACTCGGCCGCGCCCGAAGGCGCCTGGGGTTGCGCCCGCGAACGTTCGCCGGGCAAGGACACGCCTTCCGGTCATTGGGAATCGATGGGCGTGACGATGCAGGCGCCCTTCGGCCTGTTCACGCGGCGCGAGGACAGTTTCCCGCAGGCCTTGCTCGACGCGCTGGTCGCGGAAGGCGGCCTGCCTGGCGTGCTCGGCAACTGCCACGCCTCGGGCACGCAGATCCTGCAGCGGCTCGGCGATGAGCACCTTCGCAGCGGTTGCCCGATCGTCTACACCTCCGGCGATTCGGTGTTCCAGATCGCCGCGCACGAGGAGCGTTTCGGGCTCGAGCGCCTGTACGCGCTCTGCGCACTGGCGCGACGGCTGCTGGAACCCTGGAACATCGGGCGGGTCATTGCCCGGCCCTTCATCGGGCCGCCCGGAGGGCCGTTCACCCGCACGGGCAACCGCCACGACTACTCGCTGCCGCCGCCGGGCCCGACCTTGCTCGACCACGCCAGGGAGGCGGGCAGGGACGTGATCGCCATCGGCAAGATCGACGACATATTCGCGCACCGCGGCGTCGGCCGCGCTATCCCGGCGCACGGCAACATGGCCTTGTTCGACGCGACCCTCGCGGCGCTCGCGCGGGCGCCGGACGGAAGCCTGGTTGCGACCAACTTCGTGGATTTCGACACCGAATTCGGGCACCGGCGCGATGCGCTGGGTTACGGCGCGGCGCTGGAAGCCTTCGACCGGCGGTTGCCGGAACTGTTCGATGCGCTGTGCCCGGATGACCTGGTGGTCTTCAGCGCGGACCATGGATGCGACCCGAGCTGGGCCGGTTCGGATCACACCCGCGAACTGATCCCGGTGCTGGCCTGGGGCGCCGCCGTGCCTGCGGGCTGCATCGGCATCCGGGATGGTTTCGGCGACATCGGCGCCACGCTGGCGGCGCACCTGGGGATTCGGGCGACAGGGAACGGAAGAACTTTCCTGGCTGGCTGAGGCGTTGGGGACCTGCTGGGCACCAAGTCAATACTTCGCATAATGTATCTTATGTAATACTGTCGTGGTACGGGCCGCGGCCCGACAGTCAGGTTTTTTAGTTCTTGGCCAAACGCAGATGTTCGCGCCACTGATTGATTTCTAAGAGATTAGTACCCTACCGGACCAATCTCCCAGGCGCGAGGCAAGCCGAATCGCGCGTTGGCGTCGTCTCCGCCGGTTGCCCATTTCGGCAACGACAATGGCATGCGCCTCAGCGCAGCGCACTCGTACTTGGACAACGGCACCGGATTCGCGACTTGGTGTAGTCGGCCGCGCCGCCTGTCCAGCCGCCCGAGTCGGCCGACGCGCGTCAGCTCGAAAAGACCGTCTAAGCCACTCGTGTCTAGGCCAAGCACCCGGGCCTCGTTCACGCTAAGCAGCGCCACATCCCCCGAGCCCCGCGAGCCGACCTTGGCGTGTACAGCTTCAAGCCATCGGCTCCGAACGGTTCCGAGTCCGGACACTGCGCAGTGGACCGACTCGATCAGAATGTCGTCGGGATGGCGCCGCACGGCGTCTGCACTCCAACCCACCGCTCGAACCAGCGCCTGAGTTCGAAACGCGTTGATCGGCGACGGCAAGGGCGACCGGGTCTCAACGGCCAGGATCGCCTCGATCAGTGTGTTGATCAGGTGGCGGGTTTCACATGGCGCGGTCTGAAACGCGCTGCAGGGATCCCAATCCGCCCGAGTCGCTCCGATAAAGGAAGGGGCCAAGGCGTGGAGCAGCTCTTCATAAAGCACCTGCAGCCTCCCCTTTCGGAGGCCCTTGGGCTGCCACCCTAGGGGCGAACCAGCGAGGATGCCCTCCAGGTAGATCGCACGGCGCTCGCGACCGATCGAAAAACTCACGGGCCCCTTGAGGCCGTCACGCGCAGAGAGAGTACTCGGCCCCGAATCCGGCCAACGCACGACCTGGACCCACGTCAATTCTCCGTACTTTCGGCTGCGCAACGGACCGTGGCGAGGACAAGTTGTACGCCATGCCACAAGCCACTGCCGCCGTTCGTGCGATGGCAACCCGCGCACCCAGTCTTCCGCGACGCATCGTGGACAGGACTGCCAGCGGTGCCCGCGCGGTAGGACCCAGGCAGCCGGAGGTCGTGCCGATTGAGCGAGCCGGCGGCGAAGCAACACAGACGCCTTCGGCAAGCGGATATCTAAGACGCCGAATTCGCGTTCGGCGTCGTCTGACTTCAGGCCTACCCACGGATGGCGCGCAACCCAACTAGTCAACGTCTCGTCGTCCAGCGGCGCGTCGTAACCCCCGCTTGGCGGCCGCTCTTCAAACAGAGTCAGCGTCGTCATCACGTACCTTCAGACCACATGATGCGCGCGCGACCGTCCGATGGAAAAGTCGTCACCACACGTCACGCTTGGTTACGGTTGCAGGCAAGGTGCAGGCGCGTATTGTGCGAAATATGGCGCACGACTTTCGACGCGTTGACTTCGTTGTTGCCCTGGACACCGGGCAAAGGGCTTGGGCGTGGATGGAGTCAGAAACCGACGATTACACCGGCTGCATGCTGATGGTAAAGCTTCGCATGCTGTTGACGCTGCCGGGGAACGGATTCTCCGAGGTGATCTTCGTCGACGGTAGTCGCGACGACGAACCGAACTAGGTGCCGACCCCCAGCTGCGGTTAGTCGCCCAGCAGCGCCTGCCATTGCCGTCCGTGGCAGCGCTTGTATTTGCCGCCGCTGCCGCACGGGCACGGGTCGTGATCGCGCCGTTTGGCGTACAGCGCTTCACCCAGGGCTTGCTGGATCTCCAGCAGCGGCTCGATTTCGTGAGCCGGAACGGACACGTGCCCGTACTGCTCGGCGCGTTCGCCGCGGTTGAGTACTTTGGTCTTCAATTCGGCCACGCGAATGAAGTGCCGAATCATCTGGTCATCGCGTAGCGGCAGGCGCACGTTGTCGATGGCCCGGCCCGAATAGGTTCGCCCCGGCGCCGGCACGAACAAGATCCGCGCTTCGCCCCCGGGCTTAGGGGTGATCTCCACCCACTCGTCGGCGGGCGACACCCAGATGGCGTGGAACTCCGCCTCGATCATCACATGCGGCCATTCCCACACTTGCCACCCGCACAGCATGCGTCCACCGTGCCGGGCGATCTTGGCGTCGACGTTGGGAAAACACTCGTTCACAACGGCGTCGGGTTCGGCGCGCACGTCCAGATAGACGGGCGTGGCGCCGGGGCTGACCCGGGCCACCAGACGGTGCACCGCCGGACTGATCTGAGAAGGCGTGGTGATGTGCATGCAGGTCCAGTCGGAAGGTGATGCGTGATCGTGCCGCGGCACCGTATCAAACTTCGATACGGCATCCGCGACAATGCGGTGCATGGACGCTGCGGCATGGAATGCCAAGTATCCCCTCGGGACGGTCGTGATCGTGACGCTGGCCGACCGTCGGCGGCGCTTGGCGCGCACGATCAGTCTCGCGCAGCACATAGGGCAACACGACTTCATCGAGGTTGACCAGATTCGCCCGGGCTCCGTTCTGCTGGGTTGGTGCTGGCCGGTCTCGGCGAGCGGACTCGCCTTCTTGGCGCGCCGGGCGCTGAGTCGCCCCCACCCTCTCGACGCCGTGCCGTCAGCCGGGAAAGCCGTGCGCGGTGCGTCGCAGCTGACCCAGCCACGCCTGCACCTGGCGGTTCCAGTCGACGGGCTCCAGCGTGGTGCTGACTTCGCCGGCCAGCCAATGCGCGACGTCTGAATCGCTCCAGCCCAGCGCCTGCTGGGCGTGGAGCAGGTCGGGTTCGATGGTGGCCAGCACGCGCCACAGCGCGACCGACGCGGCCGTCAATTCGTCCTGCAGCCCGCGAATCGTCTGTGCGAGCGGAGCGGGATCGAAGCCGTCGGTGGTCGCCATCGCGATCTTCCTGTCGATTGAGGCCGCCACCTTACCAACGGTCTGCGCGCGCCCAGTATTGGTCCTGCCCCATCGCGTGCGTGAGCGCCGTTTTCATCGCCGCCAAGCGCTCGTCGGTGACGCCGTCTTCCACCAGGTCCTCGCAGGTATCGACCAGCGCGTTGTGCGCCCGGTGGGCCTTGTGGATCCACTCATGCCAACGACGCACGGTGTCCGGATCGGCCGCGCGGCCGTTGGAATGGTATTCGAGCATTTCAATGCACACATCGCGCAAGGCGACGGTCACGTCCCATTGCACGATTTCGGGCCAGGTCGATTCCATAGCGACTCCGAACAAGGCGATGCAGCCCAATCTACGCCATTGTGCGACGCCTGCGTCCGGCGCGTTCAGGAGCGGTCGCACCAGCGGGGACGATCCTAAGCCTCTTCGCTCCACGGACCGACGCCATGGCCCATCCCTCGTCCATCGTTCGCGGCAAAGTCGTCACCGTGCCCTTGCCGTCGCCGGCGCACGATCCCGAAGGTGTGGCGTCGGCCCTGACCGACGGCATCCATGCGCTCGAGCGCAATTCGTTGGGTCGGGTCAGTTTCACCGAACCCGAGGGCGACGGACCGAGCGTGCTGGTGGTGTCCGGCACCAAGCAGCGCTCGCTGCGTCGCTGGCGGCACGTGCTGACACCGATCCTGGACGCACGCGGCGTCCAGCCGGACTGGTCCCAGGCATTGGTACTGATGGCGGCCGCGGAGCCAACGCACCACGACTGACGTCACGGCGCGAGGTAGGACCGTTTGGGGTTGGGGCCATGCATCGCGGGCGCGGTCGCCGTGTTGCGCGCCGGCGCAGGACGCGGCGCCGGCGGCGCGGCGCTCACCGGATCAAAGCCGAACAGCGCACTGGCCGCGCTGGTTTCCGGCAACACATAAACCACACCGCGCGTGCGGGTGAAGCTGGGGCTGACGATCGTCGCGAAAAACTCCGGCGGCACATTGATGCAGCCATAAGAGATGCGATTGTCGTCGGCGGTGGCGCTGCCCAAGCGTTCGGCGCGGCGTTCTTCGGGCGTGCCTTTGACCACCGGATGTAACGAGATCGCGGCGTCGTAGTCCAGGATCAGCAGTTGCTTGCCGTCCGCGTCGATGCCCAAGCGCGAGACGAAGCGGCCGGCAGGCGTAATGCGCACTGTCGGCGGCATCTGCGCCATGGTCGCTTCGTTGGGCGCCAGCAAGCGATCGCCGCGCGCCAGACCGAGCAAGGCTGGCGCCGACCCCTGGAGTTCGCCGGCCGCGTCAAAGGCAAACACCCGCGCGCTGACCTTGTCGATCAGCAAGAACGGCAGGCCCGCGTTGTCGCCGGAGACGATCACCCAGTGCGCCACGCGCCGCAGTTCCGCGGACGCCGCGGCCAACGCTTTTTCGTGCGCTTCCGGGTCGATCCCCGCCGCCGGTGATGCCAGCGTGGGCGACGGCGACAACGACAGCGTGGGCGTCGTCGTCGCGCTCGCCGCCGGCGCGACCAGCGCCAGCAGTCCGGTGAGGAGAACGGTTCGCAGCATCGGCGGGGGCGTCATGGGCTGGAGGCCATCATACGGTTGGTGCGCGGCGGCGAAACGGCACGATCCGCGCGGTGATTCAGGCCTTGGTCGGCCGGGCGCGGGGCCGTCGAGGCGCGCTCGGCTTGGCCGCTTTCTTCGTGGGCGTGGCGGCGCGGCGAGCCGGACGGGGGGCGGTGCGCTGCGCGGCCGCCAAGGCGGCTTCGGCGCTGCGCCGGTGCTGCTCACTGGTGCGCACTGCTGCCGCGTGCTCACGGGTCTGCGTGGCCACCTGCGCCTTGAGCGCCTTGAGCTCTTGTCGCACGCGATCGACCTCGCCGTAGGCGCGATCTTCCACCTGGCGCGCGTGCGCCTGCAGCGCCTCGCGCTCGGCCGCCGCGGCGGCGCGTGCATCCTCGGCCTGCTGCACCACCAGGTGGTGGCGGGCCAGGGTGGCATCCAGGCGCACGCCCAGCGCCTGCAGTTCGGTTTGCTGCGCGCCGATCTGACGGTGCAGATCGCTGTTGCGTTGGTCGCTGATGGCCAGCGCCGCCTGGTGCGCCGTGGCTTCGCCTCGGGCCTGGGTGAGCTGGCGTTCGAGGGCCGTGTAGGCGTCGCGCGCGCCGGCGACCGCGGCGTCGGCCTTGGCCAGGACCTCGGCCAGCGCCGCGCGTTCGGGGGCGACTTGCGCCTCCCCGTGCGCGTGCCCGGCCGCGAGAGCGGCCTGCCAAGCCTGGGCAAAGGCGGCCGCGACGGCGTCGGGCACCTGCGGCAGCGCCACCTGCTGCGCCAGGCGCTGCGCGAGCTTTCCCCACCATTGCTCGAGCAGCGGCCCGATCGTGTTCGGCGAACCGCGGCCCAAGGCCACGCGCACGCGTTCGGTGCTGGGGCGTTCGCCGGCGTGCAGCAGCTGGTCGGCGGCCGCGCTGACGTCCGCGAAAGTGACTCCGGTGCGCGCCATATCGGTCTCCTACGCCGCCGCCCTACTCCGTTGACCGCCTACTGCCGATAAGGGATAGTTATCGGCAGTAGATACCCTATTTCGTATCGAAACATACATACGACATATGAAATCTAACACAATGGTTCCCGCGCCGGCGGATTTACAGCCGCTCGATCCCGCCCGCCTGGCGACGCAGGCCGCCGAGGCCGTGCAGGAGCTGCTGGCCGAAGCCGCGGCCGCCAATACGACCCGCAGCTACGCCACCGCCCTGCGCTACTGGGCCGCCTGGTTCCAGGGGCGCTTCGGCCAGAAAATCGCCTTGCCGGTACCGGAAGCCGCTGTCGTGCAGTTCGTGGTCGACCATTTGGCCCGACGTGGCAAATCGGGGTTGGCCTGGGAACTGCCCAAGGGGTTGGATGCGCAGCTGGTGGCCGCCGGGCTCAAGCAACGGCCTGGCGCGTTCAAGCTGAGCACCGTCGTGCACCGCGTAGCCGTGCTGTCCGCCGCGCACCAGGCGCACAAGGCCGCCAATCCCTGCGAATCGCCTGCGGTGCGCCACCTGCTCAAGCGCGGCCGTCGCGCGGCGGTCAAGCGTGGCGAGCGGCCGCGCAAGAAGACCGCGATTACCAGGGCCGAGCTCGAGGCCATGCTGGCCACCTGCGACGACTCGCTCGAAGGCCTGCGTGATCGCGCCATTTTGTATTTTGGCTTCGCCAGCGGCGGTCGACGCCGCAGCGAGATAGCGGTCGCCGACTGGCAGGACCTGCGCCGCCTCGACGCCACCGACTTTATCTATCGCCTCGAGCACAGCAAAACGCAGCAGGCCGGCGCGACTACGTCCGCGACCCCCGACAAGCCGGTCTTAGGACGCGCGGGCGCCGCCCTCTCCGCGTGGTTGGCGGCGGCGAAAATCACCGAAGGTCCCCTCTTCCGCCGGCTGTGGGGCGACCGCGTGGGCCCGCCGCTAGCGCCGAAGGCAATCGCGGCGGTCGTGCAACGCCGCGCAGCTCGGGCTGGACTCAAAGGCGACTTCGGTGGGCACAGCTTGCGCTCGGGCTTCATCACCGAGGGCGCACGTCAGGGCATCGCCCTACCCGCGTTGATGGCACTGACCGAACACCGTTCGGTGGCCCAGGCGATCGGGTATTTTCAAGCAGGCGATGCCATCAACAATCCGGCGGGGCGGCTGCTGGACGGCTAAGCCCGGGAAGGTCGCCGATCGAACCCTGATCTACATATCGGGGTGCCCCGTGTCTGGAACACAACATCTTCGGTTCGCCCTTGAAACGGCGCGGGCCGTCCCCATGATTTTCGAAACGCGAGTCGCAGGGAGTGCGACGCGGTCGCGATAGGGTCGTTCCATCCTTTCGAAAGGGGGATTTGTGGGGACTCCGGTGCGTTTTCAGGCCCTGGCCTTGTCCGGGGGAGGCTTTCGCGGTCTGTACACCGCGCAGGTACTCGCGGACATCGAGCAGCAGCTCGGGCATCCGGTGGGCGGCCACTTCGATCTGCTCGCCGGCACGTCGATCGGCGGCATCCTCGCCTTGGCGCTGGCGTGCGAGATTCCCGCGGCGCGCATCGTCACCTTGTTCCAGGCGCACGGCAGCGAGATCTTTCGCCGGCGCAGTCGACTGGCCTTTTTTGAATCCAAGTATTCAAGCGCGCCGCTGCAATCGCTGCTTTCGCAGCCGGATCTTTTCGGGGACCGACGCCTGGGTGACTGCCTCCACCCCGTGCTGGTGCCGGCGATCAACTTCACCACCGGCAAGCCGGTCGTGTTCAAAACTGCTCACCACTCCACCTTTCACCGCGACAAGCACTTGAGCATGGTCGACGTGGCGCTCGCGACCAGCGCCGCGCCGACCTATTTCCCGCGCCACCTGCTCAACGACAGCCAATACGTCGATGGCGGCCTGTTCGCCAATGCGCCTGGCATGCTCGCCGTGCACGAGGCCGAGTACTTCTTCCGGCAGCCGATCGAATCGATCCACTTGCTGGCCGTGGGCACAATGTCTGCGAAATTCACCGTCGACCCGCGCAAGAACCGCAAAGGCGGCTTGCTCAGCTGGGGCGGTGCCAACCCCATCGAGACCTCCGGCCAAATCTTCGGCCTGACCATTTCGACGCAGGAGTCCTTGGTGGACTTCATGGTCGGCCATCGGCTGGGTGAGCGGTACGCGCACCTGGACGATGCACTCACCGACGCCCAAGCCCGGTCGGTCGCCCTCGACAAGGCCACGCCCGCGGCGGCGGAGGTACTCGTTGGCACCGCGCACGAGCGCGCCAAGTGGGCGCTCGGCGATCCGCGTATTCGGGCGCTGCTCGCCCACCAGGCCGCCCCTGCCACCTTCTACTGACCAGGACACTGCCATGCTCAAGTGGAACAAGCTTTTGCTCAACGATGAGGACGCGCGCGCCTTCGATGCGCGCATCGAGCCAACGGCGGAGCAGCGCGATTACCTCCGCGATTGCCGCGTCAAGATTCGCGAGCACGTGCGCGAGGGCATCCGTCGGGCATCGGTGACGGTCCTGCAGCTCGATCGGGAAGTGTCGCCCCGCTTTCGCCTGCAAGGATCCTGGTCCTACCTGACCTGTATCCAACGCGCGCACGGTTCTCAGGAAATGGACCTGGACTACGGCGTCTACCTTCCGGTAAGCGTGTTCGAAGATCACAAACCCCGCGTGGCGGCCAAGGCCTATTTTGACCTGGTGGAGAAATTGCTCGAGAAGCTGTGCCTCGTCGAAGGCTGGGTGCTGGATCGCAACAACGACAAATGCATCCGTCTGAAGGTGGCCGATTGGGCGCACATCGATGTGCCGCTCTATGCCGCGCCCGAACACATCTTTCTGACCATTCAAGAGCGGGCGGCGGTGCTGAAGGCCGAGTATGCCGACTTCAATGCGGCGTTCGACCTGACCGAGTCGTTCTGGGAGGAGATGGACGGCATTCACCTGGCGCGGCGCAACGGTACCTGGAAGCCGTCGGATCCGGCCGCGGTCACGCGCTGGTGGCGGGACATGATGGAAGAACACGGTCCGCAGTTGCGTCGCGTGTGTCGCTACATCAAGGCCTGGCGCGACCTGTGGTGGCCGACCGGGGGTCCCTCCTCCGTCGCGCTGATGATTGCGGTCGCCCGTGACTTCAGCGCCCGTCCCCGCCGCGACGATCTGGCCCTGGAAGCCGCGGCCGAGCGGCTGGTCACGGCCTTGCAAGGCGAGCTTCGCGAGCCTGGCATCGATGGAGGAATCGAAGATTTTCTTGGCGGCCTCGCCGCCGAAGAGCGCCGTGATGCGGTGGCGAAGGCGCGCGAATTGTTCAATCGACTCAAGCTGGCCCGTAGCTTCGGAGCACACCTGCACGCCGATGCGGTGGTCGAGATCCGTGCGCGGCTGGGCGATCGAATCCCCGCCCGGCCGGACTGGGTCGACAACGATGGTGGCGCGGACGTGCGCGCCGCGGCCGCCGTGATCGTCGCCCCGCCGGCGGTAAAAGCAACCGAATCGGGCTGAATCTTCCCAGTGCCGGCGTTGGTCGCGCTCGGCCCCGCGCTGCGCCAGTTAAGCGCGCGGGGTTTTCGCAAGGTCCACCTTGGACCGAAGGTGCGCGCGTGGGAAGGAAAGCTACCCTGTGCTGCTGGCGACGTGCCGGTGCGGTTGGAAGTCAGCGACTGGGATTTCCTGTCATACCCCACCATTCGACTGACCGAACGCCCCGCGTTCTTGCCCAAGGTCCTGCCGCACGTCTTCGCCAGTGGCGTGTTGTGCTACTTCGCCGAGAGCAGCGTGGTGCTCGACCGCTATCGGCCCGACATCGCCCTGGCGCAGTGCCTGGAGAAGGCCAAGCACCTGCTGGATCGGATGATCGCTGATCCCAACTTCTACGAAGCGGAATTTCGCGGCGAATTTCTTGTGCACTGGGCGCATGCGGACGGTGCGCCGGTGCTCGGAGGGCTGGTCGGCGAGCACACGCCGGGCGTTTCGTCGATGCAGTGGCACGACGTCGGCTTGCCCGATCATCCGCGCCTGTTCGTCAGCGCGGATCGTGACGAGGTCGTGCGCTTTTGCGCGGCCGCCGGTTGGCCCGCGCCCACGCACATGCCGGTGTCCGGGGCGGTGTTCGAGTCGAACAAACACCCGGTTTGCCCCGCGGATAGCCTGCCCCAGAACTTGTCTGAAGCCTTCGCCTGGCTAAAGCGTTGGGACCGGGACGTCTATAAGGCCGTGCAGGAACACCTGCTCGACCACAAGCTCATCAAGAAACCCCGCGAGTTGTTGTTCGGCTCGCCCGCCGGTTGGTTTGGACTGGGGTTTTCGTTCGAGCCTGCGGCGACCAAGGCGTTTCAGCGGGCCAGTGGCTATCGACAGTATCTGCACTCGCATGCCAAGGATATTCCGGTCAAACGTCGGGTGTTCCTTGAGGCCGGCAGCACGCATATTCACCAACGCAATCTGATGCGTCTGGGCGTGCGTTCGCTTGCGGGGAAGAAGATCGTCGTGATCGGCTGCGGCGCCATCGGCGGATTCGTGGTCGCCGATCTTGCGCGCTTGGGTGCCGGCACCGGCGGCGGCCGGTTGCGCTGCTACGACCGCGGCGAATTGGAGCCAGACAACCTGGGGCGGCATTGGCTGGGCTACGAAAGCCTGTTCCGCAACAAGGCACAGGCCGTCGCGGCGCGTGCGGTGACCCAGTTTCCCTTTTCGCGCATTGAAGGGATCGCCGAAGCGGTGGCACCGGCGGCCGTGCTCGAGGCGGACGTCATCATCAACGCGACAGGCGATGCCGCGTTCGCCGAAGCCCTCAACGCCCACCACGTCGAGCGCGGTCGGCAGCCTGCGCTCTTGCACCTTTGGGTCGTCGGAAACGGCGACGCCGCGCAAGGCCTGTGGGTCGACGCCCAACGATTTGCTTGCTATCGCTGCCTGCGGCACGCCGGCGGCGACCAGTACGGCGAGCCGCGGTTTCGCGTGTCCAAGGCCGAACCGGTCCGCGCGTTCGTCGGGTGCCACGCCTTTACGCCCTACAGCACCACCATGCCTTCCGTTGCCGCGGCGCTGGCCTGCGATTTCGTCATGGATTGGATGAATGGCAACGTTTCGCCGCGCTTTCGCACGCGCGAGCATGAGCAGGCGGACGTGTTCAAGGTCAAGAACCAGGATGTCGATCGCCTGGAGGGCTGTCCCGCATGCGCTCGATGATCGGCAACAACCCGTTTTCGCCCGGGCTGGTCCTGCTCGAAGATCGTGTCGCAGAACGGACCTCGGTCTACCGCCAGGACAGTGTGGAGGCATGCGAGGGGGGCGGTATCCTGCTGGGCTTTCGCAAGGATCCGCATCTCCACGTCACGCACGTCACCGAGCCGTTTTCGACCGATCGGCGCACGCGCATCTCCTTTCGTCGCGAATCGCACGGGCATGCACAAGCCGCGCTGCGGCATTGGCAGAGCAGCGGGCACACCGGCGATTACCTCGGCGAGTGGCACACTCATCCCGAACTGTCCCCGTCGCCGTCGCGAAAGGACCTGCGTGAGTGGCAGGTGCTGTTGCGCGATCAGGGGCGACCACTGCTGTTTCTGATCGTCGGAATTCGTACCAGCTGGCTGGGCCTAGGCAACGGCCGCACGATCGAACAGATCCAGTGGTCTGATACCGACTAACCGTTCATTGGAACTCGCTGGAAGGAACTGGCCGCGTGCACCTTAGGAACATGAAGACGTTGGATGCGTACCTGACCGCCGCCGGCGAAATGCATGGCGAAGTCGAGCTCGCGCACCCGACGTGGATGAGCTTGCTGCGCCAGACCGACGCGCTCTGGCGTGAAGAGCTCTTCGTGCCCGCTCCGAAGATCGGACCCGTCGCATACCTGCTCATGGTGCAGGCCTACTATTTCTGGCTTGCCGGGGTCCGCACCACGCTTTCCGGACATGCGACCGCGGCGTTTCCGCAACTGCGCACGGGCCTGGAATCGGCGTGCTATGCGTATCTGGTTGTTGCGCAACCGGAGTTGGCGACAGTGTGGATGGAGCGCGATAGCGACGAGGCGCGCGCGAAACTGTTTCGAAAGCACTTCACGCAGGCGCCCTCCACGGTGGCCAAACAATTAGCGAGTGCCGGCAATCTCGGCGCGCTCATCAACGATGTCTACAACGCAGCGATCACCTTCGGCGGCCACCCCAATCCGCGTGCCTTGTTCGAGCACCTGCGGGTAGCCGAACAGGCTGATGCCTTCGAGTTGTCATTCAGCGCCATCGATAACGTGAACGCCGCGACCACCATCCGCGCTTTGGTGGCGGCCGTGGAGCACGGCTACCTCTCGCTGGTCGTTTGCGCCAATGCGTTCGGTGGCCATCCGCGGGCTGCCTCCCTGCAGGCGCGTGTCGATGCGCTATGCGAGGCCAAAGACGCGGCCGTCGAGGCTTATACCCAACGCGGGTTGGTGTGCTGAACCCGCGGCCGGAGTAGCCGCCGGGCGCCGGTGATCCGCACGATCGGGTGGCCGCCCCGGCCCGCCGCGGCTCCCCTCTTGCGCTGTTGCATACAGGTGTGCAACACTGTGAAACAGATGAAACAAAGGGCGGGCAATGGCAGCACCGAGTTCTGACGCCGAGTGGTTGGCCCTGGTCCGGGAAGGCTGCGCCGGGCACGCGGCGGCGTTCCAGCTGCGGCTGACCCGCCTGATCGCGAGGCTGCGCCGCGAGAAGTCCCCCTTGGCGGCCCTGCTGACGCAGGCGCTGACCGAGGCGAATAGCGCCCGTTTGACCCTGGCGCGCGATGGCGCCGCCCAGCAAGCGCTGGTCAGCCCGGTGGACGCGGACAGCAACCTGGCCTTGACCACGATGCTCTTCCCCGCCTTTCTCGAGCACGCACCAGTCTGGCCGCCCAAGGTCGAAGAATCACTGCAGGGGCTGGTCCACGAGTGGCGGCAGGCCGACAAGCTGCGCGAAGCCGGCCTCACCCCCTCGCGTACGGTGTTGCTGTCTGGTCCGCCGGGCGTGGGCAAAACGCTGGCCGCCACCTACCTGGCCGAGCAGCTGCACTACCCGCTGATCACGTTGAACCTGGCTGCGGCCGTGAACAGCCTGCTCGGCAAAACGGGCAGCAACCTCACGCGCGTCTTGATGCACGCCAAGGCCCAACCTTGCGTTTTGCTGCTCGACGAATTCGACGCGCTGGCCAAGCGGCGCGACGACGGGCAGGACGTGGGCGAACTCAAGCGCGTGGTGAACGTGCTCTTGCAGGCCATCGACGAATGGCCGGGCACCTCGTTGCTGGTGGCGGCCACGAATCACGAAGAACTGCTCGATCGCGCCGTGTTTCGCCGATTCGACCTGTGGCTGCGCTTCCCTGACAGCACGCCGCGACAGGTAGAAGTCCTGCTGGGGCAACTGGGCGCTGGGGCCAACGTCGCACGGCAATTGGCGCCCGCGCTGGCAGGCGAACCGCTCTCCGATGCGAGCCGGCTCATTACGCGAGCGCGCCGCGAGATCGCGCTCAACGGCGGCGAGCTCGACGATGTCTTGTTGCGCCTGGCCTTGCCGGATACAACCGATCCGGCCGAGCGCCGGCGCTTGCTCGAGGTCAAGCGCTTGCATGCCGACGGGCTGTCGATGCGCGCCATCGCCAAGGAAGTCGGCGTGAGCGCAGCGACCGTCTCGCGGTGGCTACAAAAGTAGGAATCGAATCCATGGCCGCTACGCCGCGCAACTTGCTGATCGCCAACGGGCAAGAACTGATTGCCCCGCTGTCGTGGCCCGCCGGTGGCGGCCCGAAATGGCATCCGTACTCGATCGCCCAGGCCCGCGAGGCGCTGCACCCGCAGCTCTCGGCCGTGGCCCGCGCGGCCCGGGCCTCCGCGCCGCGCTACTCGCCGCGCGGCGAAATCACCGCGCAGGTCGTGCTGCATCCGACGTTTCTGGCAAAGACCTATTTCCCCGCCGCGATTCTGCGCGACGCAGGCTTGACCATTCTCGGCTCGCGCGTCGCCAAAGTGGCCCCGCGCGTGCCCCAGGCCAATCACCCCGACCTGCAGGACACGGCGGAAATCCTCGTCGCCGGCACCGCGGAAGATTTCGAGACGATGGACCTGCAACTGCGCGATCCGGCGCTGGGCCTCGGACGCCAGGAGCAGTTCACCCACATCGAAACCATTCATTCCTACGCCAGCCAGCACAAGCTGCGCCTGGACCCGGACACGCCCTGGCCCGAATTCGTGCACGTGACCTTGCACGCCGGCGAGAACGACGTCGACATCCTCGCGGCCTTCCAGACGCTGGTATTGCAGCTGGGTGGCGTAATCACCCCGCGCGGATTCCGCTTCGTGCCAGGCTTGGCCTTCGTGGCCGTGCAGCTGCCGGCCGGAGCCGTGGAAGAACTGGCGCGTTTCGAACGCATCCGCCTGCTGCGCTCGATGCCGCAGTTGCGCGGCGAGCTCGAACTCACCGCGTCGCTGCGGCGCAATTTCGCGAAACTGGCGTTGCCGGTTCCGATACCGCTGGCGCAGGGACCGCGCGTGGCGGTATTCGACGGTGGCACGTCCCAGGCCTTCGGCGCCCACGTAACCGACTTGGCGGCGGCGAATCTGCCGCCCGCCTCGCTCGGCGAGCTGGCGCACGGCGTCAACGTGACGTCGGCCCTGTTGTTCGGGCCCGTCGACCCCAAGCAGGCGGTGCTTCCCGCGCCGCGCTGCAAGATCGACCACCACCGCGTGCTGCCGTCGACCGACAGCCCCGAACAGGCGCTGGACGTGCTCGATCGCATCGTCACCGCCTTGCGCGCGGCGCGCACGGCCGGTCGCCCGTACCGCTTCGCGAACATCAGCCTCGGCCCGGTGGCGACCTTCTTCGATGACGATATCCACGAGTGGACCTCGCGCCTGGACACCGAGCTGGCCGACGGCAGCACCTTGTGCACGGCAGCGGTAGGCAACAACGGCGACCTCGGCGGCGAGCTGGCGCGCATTCAACCGCCGGGCGATGCCGTTAATGTATTCGCCGTGGGCGCGGCCGACACGCGGCGCAAGAAGTGGAATCGCGCCCCTTACAGCGCGACCGGCCCGGGTCGCAGTCCTGGCTTCGTCAAGCCCGACGTGCTCGCCTTCGGCGGTTCGAACGGCGAACCGCTGCCGATCTTCAGCCCGCTGGCAGGCAGCGTCGTGGGCGTGGGCGGAACGAGCTTCGCCAGCCCTCTGGCATTGCGCACCGCGATCGGGCTGGACGCGCAGAGCCAGGCGCGGTTCGACCCCATCACGTTGCAGGCCTTGCTGATCAACGGCGCCGAGTTTCGCAGCCGCCACAAGCGCACAGATGTGGGCTGGGGCCGCGTGCCGCTGGATCCGGATGCGGTGCTGTACACCCCGCTCGATGTCGTGCGCGTGGTCTACCAAGGCCGGACCCGCCCCGGTCATCCGCAAAAGGCGTTGATTCCGGTTCCGCGTGGGCTACCGCCCGGTACGAAGGTGCGCATCGGCGCCACGTTTTGCTACCGCGCGCCGGTGGATTCCGCGCACGCGATCAACTACACCCGCGCCGGCCTGTGGGTGCGCTGCTACAAGGCTGCGGGCAAGCCCCTGCCGCTTTTCGGCACCGGCATGTACAAGACCGAAGGCGACCTGCGCCGCGACGCGATGCGCTGGGATACGGTGCTGCATAACGTGCGCACAGTCAGCGCGGACGACCTGGACGCCCCCTACTTCCACATCAACTACCAGGTGCGCGACGAAAGTGAGGCGGTGCGGGTCGAAGATGCCGTCTCGATGCCCTACGCCTTGGTGGTCACCTTGCAGGCACCCGGCATCGTGGACCTGATGACGCGCGTGCAGACCGAATTCCCGGTGCTGCAGACGCTGCCGATCGAAGCTGCCGTGTCGGTGCCCGTCGCGCCGGGGACCCCATGAGCACGAACTGGAACGATCGCTTCAACAGCTGGGCGCAGGCACCGGGTACGACCGAGGCCACGCGCATCGACAACGCCATCACAGCGATCAAGAAGGCGCTGGCCGCCGACCCGAAGGTCGCCTCGGTGACCAAGGTCTTCGTGCAAGGCTCCTACCGCAACCGCGTGAACGTACGCCAGGACAGCGACGTCGATATCGGCGTGCTCTACACCGGCGGCGTCTTCTTCACCGAGTATCCGGTAGGCAAGGGCGACACGGATTTCGGAATCAGCAACGGCTCCTACAGCTACACCGAGTACAAGAACGACCTCGAGAAGGCCTTGGTCAGCTACTTCGGTCGCGCGCACGTTGCGCGCGGCGACAAAGCCTTCGACATCCACGAGAACACCTATCGAGTCGACGCCGACGTGGTGCCGCTGTTCGTGCACCGTCGCTACCACGCGGACGGCAGCTATCAATGCGGCGTCGAGCTGCTGACCGATAGCAACGAGCGCATTGTCAACTGGCCTGAACGCCTCTACGACCGGCCCGAATGGCCGAGGCAGCACTACGAGAACGGCAATGGCAAGAACGACGATACCCGTCGGGCCTACCGCGCTGTGGTGCGCATCATCAAGAAGCTGCGCAACGTCATGGATGAGGATGGCATCGCCGAAGCCAAGCCGATCAAGGGCTTCAACGTCGAATGCATGATCTGGAACGCGCCCAATTCCTGTTTCACGTATGCCAGCTGGCTGGAGGATGTAGATGCGGTGCTGCGTTACCTTTCCATCCACCTGGCGAGCATGACCTTGTGCGGGGAATGGGGCGAAGTGAGCGAGTTCAAATATCTGCTCAAGGGCAATGAGACCAAACGCGCGCAGTTCGAGGCCTTCGTCGACCGCGCCCTGCGCTACATCGGGACCTGACCATGTTTACTCGCTTGCAAATTACCGTGGCCCTCGGCGTGGCGACGTTGTGCTGGTGGATCGTGCTTCAGGTGCAAGGCACGACCGTGTCGTGGCAGCACCTGGCGCCCTTCACGACGGTGGTCAGCGTGCTGGTCGTGGTAGCGCTGGCGATGGAGTTGTGGCTGTGGCGTCTACGCCCGCTGCAAGGCTGGTTGTTCAATCGGCCCGACCTGCGCGGCACCTGGAAGGTCACCCTCCAGTCCGAGTGGGTCAACCCGGAAACCGGTGAGCGCGCCCCGCCGATTACCGCCTACGCTGCCATCGAGCAGTCGCTGACCAAGTTGCAGATCCACCTCATGACTCCGGAGTCCGAATCGTGCCTGCTTGCGCACGCTATCGAGCCCACGCCCTGCGGCAATCGATTCAACGTGTCCGTGGTCTACGCGAACACGCCTGGGGTGGAGCTGCGCGGTGGGCGTAGTGAGCGCCATGTCGGTGCGGCGCTGCTGAGCACGCACGGGCCCAGGTTCAAACCCGATTCGATCACCGCCGAGTATTGGACCGATCGCAAGACCGTCGGGCGCATGACCTTCGAAGGGCGCACGGCCACGCTCTACTCGCGATACGAGGATGCACACCGCCACTTCACCGGCTCCGGAGGAAAATCGTGAAGGCCTCATTCCTGCTCGGCGCCGTTGCGGCGTCCCTCGCGGCGTCGGCCTACCAGCCGGCGCACAGTTTCCAGTTGGATGCGGAAGCCGCACCCGAAGAGCGGCGCCTGCTCAACGTACCGTACAGCCGAATGGCCTGGCTCGAGCGCAAGCTCGCCCAGTACGGCGCCCCGCTGCTTTTTTCTGATCCGATCCATGAAGAACTCACCACGCGCATCTTCGGCTGCGATGGCGACGTGGCCTTGTGCGGCGGCGCTGACTCGGCCTCCGCCGACGCGGCGGTGCTGGTGGGGGTGCGTTGGAACGACGACCCGCCCTTTCGCCTGAGCAACGCCGAGCTCGCGGGTACCTTGTGCAAACCGCAGACGATCCGCTTCCAAACCCAGCCCAGCTGCTGGCTGCAGTTGTTCAAGAGTGCCGAGAAGAAGGCGGCCGCAGGTAAGGTCTACGGCCCCGGCGATGGCCTGCTGTATCGCACCCACTTCGGCGACCTGCAGTTCCTGCATGGCATGGCCTCGGGCAGTGACATTGCGCCCGAACAAACCCGCCAGCACATGATGGACTGGGCGCAGTTCACCTGGCGCGTGGCGATCCGCGAGTGGCCGCGTACGATGAAGCTGCGCGAGGTGCCGATCGCGGGATTCAAGGCGCCCTTCGGCTACACCGAGTGGGACGTGCGCGACCTGTTTATCCAAGGCAGCCCATTGCTCGAGCGCCGCGTGGACCAGGTCGCCTTCGGCAGCTTGTTGCACATGCTCCAGGACAGTTTTGCTGAAGGTCACGTCGATCGCGGGCAGCCGGATCCTGCGGGACGCTGCCAGCTCAACGGCGAAAGCCACCGCGCCCCGGGTCAGATCCGCGAATTCCACGCCTACGGCCAGCAAGACCACACCGCGCATGCCGCCGCCGACAGTATGGAGGCCAAGGATCGCCAACTGCAGCGCGCCCCCGACGTCGTCGATGTGGGGCGCCCGCTGGTCGAGGCTTTCGATGCGCGCCGGCCGTGGTCTGAGGTCGAACCCTACTTCGCGTGCGTGTTCGCGCTGGCGCCGGAGGCCAAGGTCTCGTCCGCGGGCGAAGCTTTCACCGCCGCGCGTTGACCACACCGGCTACTTCGAGGAGCCTGCCATGCCGCGTTCGCACTCGATGATGCTGTCGCTTCGCGGTCAGTTTCGCGAAACCTACCGCGCGATCCGACGGCGCCCTGCCCTCGCCCAGACCACGCCGATCATCTTCTGCGAGGGCGACTCGTGGTTTTCCACGCCCTTGTCGATGAACACCCTGGACTGGATCGTCTACCCGACGCCGGAAGACGAGGCCGCCGGTGTGCCCTTGTTCGGCTCGGGCGGCCTATTCTTTCGGGCCGAGCACAGCGGCGATCTGGCCACGGAGATCTTCAAGCCGAAGAAGGTGAAGGATCTGCTCGCGTGGTTCCGCGCCTTCGAGTTCGACGTGGTGTTGCTGAGCGCTGGCGGCAACGACTTCGTTGGCGACTTCCTCAAGAAGGCCTTCGCCAACGCCGGATCGATGACGCCCGCGCAAGCCTTCACCCGCGTGGAGGACACTGGCCGCTTCGGCGACGTGCTCGCCGCTTACACCCGCCTAATCACTGCCTTCCACCAGGCCAAGCCCTCGGTGCCGATCCTCGGGCACAGCTACGACTACCCGATTCGCTTGGGGCAGCCGGCGCAGCTCACCGCCGCCAACCTGGGCGCGATCGCGCTGTTCAAGCGCAGCATCGGTCCGTGGATCGAGCCGCATGTGGCGCGGGCGTTACCCACGCTCGACGCGCAGCGCGAGTTTGCCCACCTGTTGATCGACGGCTTCGTAGCCAAGGTGCTCGAGCCCTTGCGGGACGATCCCGCACTCGGCGGCGCGTTTGATTTCGTGGATCTGCGCGGGACGTTGCCGCAGACCGCGTCCTGGTTCGACGAGATGCACCCGACCGGCACGGGTTTTCACGAACTCGCGGACAAGTGGCGCAACGCCATCGCCGCGCGCCTGCCCGCCGCCAAGCGCTAGCCATCGCTAGGACTTGCGCGCCGTGGTGCCAAACCACTGCCGCATGTCGAGGGGTTCACCGCGACGGTCCGACGCGATGATAGCTTCGAAGGCGTCGTAGGCGGACGTGAAATTCACCAGCGGAAACTCTTGGTCGTTGCAGCGCTCGGGCGCGCACCAGTACGCGGTCTGGGTGATCGCGAAGTGCTTGCGGCAGGCCATCGGCCGGACTTCGTAGATTGAGCACTGACCGCCCTTCAAGAACGGACACGGCGTCCCGTGAAAATCCGCCGCCGGCGCGGGCGTCGGCAGGCGCTTGTGTCCGCTCCATTCTTCGATGTAGCGCGCCTCCAAGGGAAAGACGCTGACGTTGTAATGACAGCAGCTGCTGCAGCCGGCGCGACAGGCCGCGAACGGCTCGACCGCCGCGGAGATCTCCGCCATGGCCGCGTACAAGGCGCGCAAGCGTTTGCTCGGGCTTCCCGGCAGAGAGGCCAGCTCGGTCGCCAGTCCGTCCTCACGCGCGAGGATGGCCGGGGACAATCCCTCTCGCAGGCGTTCGAAATTACGCTGTGCGTTCGTGCGCGCGGTCAGCGGGTCGGCTTCGCTTTCGTCGATCAGTTCCATTGTCCGAGCATAGCGAGCGCGGGTCGCAAACGCTGAGAAGCGCGTTGACCCTTGAAGCTGAACGCGCTGGAGGGCAGCCGTATCGTTTCCGTTGGCGGGCGCGCATGCTAGGTGCGACCCTGCGCACCCGGTGCCAAAATGACGATCGCGCGCATCGCCTTGTTGCTTCTCCTGGCTTGCACCGCTGCGGCCGCGCAGCCCTTCGACTACGACGCCTACCACCCGGCCGCGCTCGCGCAGATCGTCTCCGCCCTACCCCCGCACCCCGCAGACTGGCTGGCGGAAGGCGAAACGCGTTTTCGCACCCCGGTCACGTTTACCGGCAGCTTCCGGCCAGTGGCAAAGCCTCGCCGGGATTTCATCGCCAGCTGGGCGAAAACGATGGGGCACCCGGCCGACACCGCCACCGTCTTCGAACAGGAAGTCGAGGTCGAGCAAGCCCAGACGCGCTACTGGATGCCGATCCAGCAGGTCCTGGTGGAGCAGCTCCAGACGGAAGTCCCCGCGGGCGCTGCCGTCGAACTCTACGTGCTGCTGATGGGCACGCAGGGCGATCAGCCCGTCTTCGCCGTCAGCGAATTCGACGCCGAATCCGATGTCCATGCCGACGAGGAACCACCCGCGGCAGCTGAACCCTAGGCCTCGGACCTGAATGAAATTGTGTATCGCCGCCGGGTGCCGATAGACTAGCGCCCGTGTCCCCCCGCCTCGCCACGACCCTGCTGACCCGCCTGCGCGCCTCAACGCGACTGATTGCGTTGGTGCTGGTGGTGTTTTTGCTGAAGGTCGGCGTTGTGGCGGCCTGCGCCACGCACGACTTCGGCGACGCCGGCCTGTCGCCGGCCGAGCACGCGTCCGCGAGCGTGGCGGTGGACACCGGCGATGACGGCAGTCCCCCCGAGCCGATCTCCGCCGGCGGCTGCGTCGACTGCCATTGCCACCACGTGGCGACTTTGGTCCCCGACGTCTTGCCGCGTATGGCCCTTGCTCGCGCCCCCGAACTCCCCCTCGTGACGGTGAGCGTGCGCACGGTCCGACCCGTACAAGAGTTGCGTCCACCCATCCTCTAAGCCCCGTCCTTTCGCTCCGGCGCGCAACGCGACCGGCAAGACGCTCGCTTAGAGGATTCTTTGCATGTTTGTTTTTCATCTGTCCCGACTCGGTCGAGTCGGGCGGCTGACGTGTTTGGCGTGGCTGCTCTGCAGCCTCGCGACCCCCGCGTTGGCCACTTCCACCCCGCCTGCTGTCGGTTTGGCGCCCGCGTCTGTGCGGCAAGCGCTGCGTGCGGCCTGGGAGGCGCATCCGCAGTCCCAGCAAACCGAGGCCACGCTCGACGCCGCCGATGCCCGCGTCGACGCGGCGCGCCGCCCGCTTTACAACCCAGAGATCGACCTGGATGCCGAGCGCGAGGGCGTCGATCGCACCACCACTGCGGGCATCTCGCTCACGTTGGACGTGAACGGCAAGCGCCGGGCCCGCACCGGCGCGGCCACGGCGCGCCGCGACCAAGTCAGCGCCGAGGCGCACCTTCGCCGGCGTGATTTCACGCGGCAGTGGTTCTCCAGCTGGGCGGCGCTCACCACCGCCCAGGAGCGCGTGCGCATTGGCGAACGCCGCTTGGCGCTAGTGACGCGCTTTGCGGGCCTGGCCGACAAGCAGTTCACCGCCGGCGATGTCTCGGGCCTGGAGCGCGATTTGGCGCTGCTGGCGCGCGACGAGGCCGAGGCTGAGCAATCGCAGCTGCTGGCCGAGCTGGCCGAGGCCGAGAGCCTGTTCCGCGCCGTGGGCGGCGACCCCGCCGCAGCCACCACGTTGGCCTTGCCCAGCAATGCGCTGCCCAAACCTGACGCGATCGCGGTCGCAGTCGAACAATTGCCCGAGTGGCAGGCGGCGCAAGCCGCGGCGGCGGTGGCGCAGGCCGAGATCGACGTGGCCAAGCGCAATCGCATCGCCGATCCCACGGTGGGCGTGCGCGGTGGGCGCGTGGACTACGGCCCGGTGCAAGACAACGTCGTGGGCGTGTCGGTGAGCGTGCCGCTGTTCGTGCGCAACTCCTACCGCGCGGAACTGCTCGCGGCGCAAGCCGACGCGACCGCGGCCGAAGCCGAAGCCGCCCGCGTGCAGCTGGTGCTGGCCGCCGAACAGCGTCGCGCGATCAGCAGCTACGCCGCCGCGCACGCCGCGTGGCTACGCTGGAGCAAGAGCAAGGGCACGGACACCGCACGCCGAGCCGAGCTGCTCGAGCGTTTGTGGCGCGAAGGCGATGTGTCCACCGCCGACTACTTGCTGCAGCTCAAGCAGACCCTGGATACCGAATTGGCCGGCGCCGAGCTCGAAGCTCGCCTGTGGCGCGGCTTTACCGATTACCTCGCCGCCACTGGCCAGCTCGAGCGCTGGGCCGGACTGGAAGGCACGCCATGAGAAACGACACCATGACTGTGAAGACTCCCCTCGCCCTGCTCGCCGCGACCGTGCTGTCGCTGGCGCTGGCGGCCTGCTCCAAGGACGCCCCCGAGGCGGCGGCCGCCGGTGAAGGCGAACACGCCGAAGAAGGCGGCGAAGAACACGAAGAAGGCGCGGCGCAAGCCGTCGTGATGGACGCGGCGGCGCTCAAGGCCGCCGGCATAGTGCTGGCGGCGGTGCAACCCACCACGCTCAGCGAAGACCTGCGGGCGCCGGGCGAAGTCGTCGACAACGCCTACGGCACCACGCTGATCACCCCGCGCGTCGAATCGCTGGTGGTGCGTCGCCATGCGCGCCTGGGCGATGAAGTGCGCGCGGGCGCGCCGCTCGTCACGCTGTCCAGCGTCGAGGTCGCCGATGCCCAGGCGAACCTCAAGATCGCCGAGCAGGAGTGGTCGCGGGTCTCGGCCTTGGGACGCGAAGCGGTCTCCGGTCGCCGCATCACCGAGGCGCAAGTCGCGGTGGAACGTGCGCGCGCCACCGCCCGCGCTTACGGCCTGCCCGGCACCGCGGCCGGCCGCAGCAACGGCGAGTTCACCCTCACCGCGCCCCACGCCGGCCGCATCACCGAAGACGAGTTCGTGGTCGGCGAGCGCATCGAGCCGGGCAAGACGCTGTTCCGCCTGGTCGATGAATCGGTTGTGTGGGTGGATGCCAAGTTGCCCTCGGGCATGGAAGTGCGCATCGCCCCGGGCAGCCAGGCCACGGTGGTGATCGGCGGCCGGCGCGTGCCGGGCAAGGTGCTACGCAGTGCGCACCGCACCTCGGATGCCACGCGCAATGCCTCGGTTCGGATCGAGGTGCGCAACGACGACGACCGCCTGCATGGCGGCGACTTCGTCGAGGTGTTCTTCGAAGCCGCGGGCGCGTCCGCGCCCGGTCAAACGATGACGCCGCTGGCGGTGCCCACCGATGCCATCGTGCAGATTGAAGGCGAGACCGTGGTGTTCCGTCGCGATGACAAGGGCGCGCTCGCGCCCGTCACCGTGCGCCTGGGCGAAGTCATTGGGGATCGCACCGTGATTCGCGAGGGCTTGAAGCCCGGCGATGTGGTCGTGGTCGCCGGCGCCTTCGCGGTCAAGTCGCAGATCCTCAAGGCACAGTTGGGAGAGGGTCATGGCCACTGATCGCCTCCGCGCTGTGAGGGAGGTCACGCCATGTTGAACGGCCTGGTCGAACTGTCCCTGCGCTACAAGTTCCTCATCCTCATTGCCTTCGCGGTGATCGCTTTCCTCGGGATCAGCGCGGTGCGCAATGTGCCCATCGATGCCTTCCCCGACGTCACGCCCGCGCAGGTCAACATCTACACCGAATCCCCGGGCCTGGCGGCCGAGGACGTCGAGCAGCTGCTGACCACGCCGGTGGAATCGGCGCTGGCCGGCCTGCCGAAGGTGCAAGAGATCCGGTCGGTCAGCCTGTTCGGTCTGTCCTACGTCTCGGTGTACTTCGAAGACGACATGGACATCTACTTCGCGCGCCAGCTGGTCAACGAGCGCTTGCAGGAGATCGGCGATCGCCTGCCGGAAGGTTACGGCAAGCCGAGCATGGGCCCGAACTCCTCCGGCCTGGGCCAGGTGTTCTGGTACACGGTCGAACGCGCTCCGGGTGTCACCAAGCAGCAGGTCAGCGACATGGACCTGCGCACCTGGCAAGAGTGGACGGTGCGGCTGGTGCTGCGCACGGCACCCGGCGTGGACGATGTCACCTCCTGGGGTGGCGGCGAGCGCGAATACCAGGTGCACATCGATCCGCAGCGCCTGTACGCCCGCGGCCTAAGCTTTGCCGATGTCATCGCCGCGTTGCCGGCGAACAACGGCCAGGTCGGCGGTAACGTCATGGACGTGGGGCAAGAACAGTTCCTCGTGCGTGGCCTGGGCCTGCTCAAATCGGTCGAGGACATCGGTGCGATCGTGCTCAAGGCCGATCACGGTGTGCCCGTGTACCTGCGTGATGTCGCCCGGGTCATGGAAGCACCGGCGCCGCGCTTTGGCGCGGTCACCCGCGACGGCCAGGAAGTAGTGCTGGGCATGGGCCTGGCGCGCATCAACGAAAACGCCAAGGACGTGGTCGAAGCGCTCAAGACCAAGCTGGAGGTGGTGCGCAAGGCGCTACCCGAAGGCATGGTGATCAAGCCGATCTACGAGCGCACGGACCTGGTCAACAAGGCGGTCGGCACGGCGGTGCGGGCGCTGGTGGAAGGCTCGCTGCTGGTGGCGCTGATCCTGTTCTTGTTCCTGGGCGAGCTGCGCTCGGCGCTGGTCGTGATCGTGACCTTGCCGCTGGCCATGCTCATTGCCTTTATCGGCATGGGCCAGGTCGGGCTATCGGCCAACCTGATGTCGCTGGCGGGTTTGGCGATCGGCATCGGCATGATGGTCGACGGTGCCGTGGTGATGGTCGAAAACGCCTTCCGCATCATGGCCGAGCGCCTGGAGCACGGCGAAAAGGTCGACCGCACTTCGGCGGTGCTGGAAGCAGCCCGCGAAGTGGCCAACCCCATTACCTTCGCGATTGTCATCATCATCGTGGTGTTCTTGCCGCTGTTCTCGCTGCAGGGCCTGGAAGGCAAGATGTTCAAGCCGATGGCCTTCAACATCGCCTTCGCGATGGCCGGCTCCATGCTGCTGAGCCTCACGCTCATCCCGGTGCTGGCCTCGATGATCTTGAAGCCCAAGCCCGAGCGCGACACGTGGCTGGTGGCGCGCATCAAGCGCGGCTACCGCCCGTTGCTGGACAAGGCACTGGCGCGCAAGCGCGTGGTGGTGATCTCGGCAGGCACGGCCTTGCTGGCGAGCCTGGCGCTGTTCCCGTTCCTGGGCAAGGAATTCATGCCGCAGCTGCAGGAAGGCTCGATCATGTGGCGCGTCACCGGCATCCCCTCGACCTCGCTCAACGAGTCGATCCGCACCAGCAACACGATCGCGGAAGCTTTCAAGCGCTTTCCGGAAGTGGACACGACGCTGGCGATGATCGGGCGCGCGGAGAAAGGCGAGACCGCGGACGTCAACTACATGGAGATCTACACCGCGCTCAAGCCGCAGGACGAGTGGAAGACAGGTCGCGATATCCAGGACCTCGAACAGGCCATGCAGGAGACGCTGGAACAGGTCGTGCCCAACGTGGTACCCGGCTACACCCAGCCGATCCAGATGCGCGTGGAAGAGCTCATCTCCGGCGTGCGCGCGACCTTGGCCTTGAAACTCTACGGCGAAGACCTGCAACAGCTCGATCAGCTGAGCGGCCAGCTCAAGACCGCGCTGTCCAAGGTGCCGGGCGTGGCCGACCTGTCGCTGGAAGCGAACGTGGGCAAGCCGCAGATCCGCATCCAGGTCAATCGCCAGGAGTTGGCGCGCCACGGAATGAACGCCGAGGAAGTGCTCACCATCGTGCGCAATGGCCTGGGCGGCGAGCCGGTCAGCGTGCTGCTGGACGGGGTCAAGCGCTTCGACATCGCGGTGCGCCTGAGCGGGCAAACCCGCGGATCGGTGCAGGCGTTGCGGCAGATCCCGCTGCGCACGTCCACCGGCGCGGTCGTGCCCTTGTCGGAAGTGGCTGAAGTGAGCGTGGCCGAAGGCTATTCCTTCGTGCGCCGCGAGCAGCTGCAGCGTTACGCCGTCATCCAGATGGACGTGCGCGGCCGCGACATCGACGGCTTCGTGAAGGAAGCCCAAGGGGTCATCGACCAGCAGGTCAAGTTGCCCGCGGGCTACTGGATCGAATGGGGCGGCGCTTTTGAGAACCAGCAGCGGGCGCTGGCGAAATTGGCACTGATCGTGCCGGTCACGATCTTCTTCATCTTCGTGCTGCTGTACACCGCGTTCAATTCGGTCAAGTACGCGGCGCTGATCCTGGCCAACGTGCCCTTCGCCACTATCGGCGGTCTAGTTGCGTTGTTCGTCACCGGCCAATACCTGTCGGTGCCCTCGGCGATTGGGTTTATCGCGGTGTTCGGCGTGGCGATGTTGAACGGCATTGTGCTGGTCAGCTTCCTCAACGAACTGCGCGACAAGGGCCTGTCGGTGCGCGAGGCGGTGATTCAGGGCACCGCCCTGAGACTTCGTCCGGTGCTGATGACGGCCAGCGTCGCGGTGCTGGGCCTGGTGCCGATGTTGTTGTCGCAAGGCGTGGGCGCCGAGACGCAGCGCCCCTTGGCGACCGTGGTGGTGGGCGGCCTGATCAGCTCGACCTTGCTGACGCTGATCTTGCTGCCGGTCTTGTACGAATGGATGGAGAACCGGGCCGAACGCAAGGCCCAGGAGAACAACGCGTGAAGCAGATCAAAGCCTTCGTCCACCGCAATCGCGTGTCCGACCTGATCCACGAACTGGCCGCCGCCGGGTTCCAGCGGCTGTCGCTGTTCGAGGTGAAGGGGCTGATGCGGGCGCTCAACGCCCGCGAACAGCAGTTCTCGGTCGAGTTTGGCGGCCAGGTCATCAGCGAGATGCAGATGGAGTTGTTTTGCGACGATGCCGACCTGCCCAAGGCGCTGGAGATCTTCCAGCGCGTGGGGCGCACCGGCAAGTCCGACGCGGGCTGGCTGTACGTCAGCCCCGTCGAGACGGTCCTGATGATCGGCGAACCGAGCAAGGGGTCCTAGCATGGGCGGCGGCCACGACCACGGCTCCGGCGCGATCCGGCACGAACGACCGCTGTGGTGGGCCTTCGGGCTCACCACCGTCTTCCTGGTCGCGGAAGTTGTCGGTGGCTTGATGACCAACAGCTTAGCGCTGCTGTCCGATGCCGCGCACATGGGCACTGACGTGATCGCGCTGGCGATCTCGTTGGTGGCCGTGCGCCTGAGTCGACGTCCGCCCGATGCCAAGCGCACCTACGGCTACGCGCGTCTGGAAGCGATTGGCGCGCTGATCAATGGCGGCATGCTGTTCCTGGTCGCCGGCTACATCTTGTGGGAGGCGGTGGGGCGGTTTCGGGCCCCGCCGCCGGTCGCCTCCACCGGCATGCTGGTGATCGCCGCGCTCGGCCTGGCGGTGAACTTGATATCGATGCGCCTGCTCAAGGCCGGCAGCGGCGAGAGCCTCAACGTCAAGGGCGCGTACCTGGAAGTGTGGGCCGACATGCTCGGCTCGCTCGGCGTCATCGTCGGCGCCGTGATCATCATGGCCACGAACTGGACGCTGGCCGATCCGATCATCGCTGTGCTGATCGGCCTGTGGGTCTTGCCGCGCACCTGGACCTTGGTGCGCGAGGCCGGCCAAGTGCTGATGCAAGGCGCGCCGCATGGATTGAACGTTGATACGGTGCGCGACCTGATGCTGGCGCACCCCGGCGTGCAGACGGTGCACGACCTGCACATCTGGGCGTTGGGCTCGAAGGAACCGATCTTGACTGCGCACGTGGTCGTCGCGGACCCGGCGCAGAGCGCCGAGTCGGTGCGGCGCTCCCTGCTGGCGGCACTAGACGAAAGCTTCGGGATCGAACACGCCACCTTGCAGGTGGAAGGCGCCGATGCGGGCGAAGGAGAACAGCATGCCTGACCGAGACCATGGCGATCACGCCGGCCACGATCACGCGCACGATCACGGCCACAAGGGCCACGGCCACGCAGGTCACACCCACGCGCATGGCTCGCAGGACGCGGCGCCGACCGGTCCGGATGCCGCCCCGAGCGCAGCGCTGTTTCGGGTGCCGACCATGGATTGCGCCGCCGAGGAAAGCGAGATTCGTCGGGCCTTGGCCAAGGTGTCCGGCGTGCGGGGATTGAGCTTCAACTTAGGTGCGCGCACGGTGCGCATCGACGCGGACGAAAGCACCCTGCCCGCCGCCCTCGCCGCGCTGCGCGACGCAGGCTTCGACGCGCAGCCGCTCGCCGCGTTGGAGAAAGGTTTCGACGCCGCGCCCGTGGTCGAGAGCAAGTGGCGCTTGGGTGCGGCCCTGGCTTTGGCGATCGGCGCCGAGCTGATCGAGTTCTATGCGCCGTCCAAGGGTCTGAGCGCCGGCATCGGCCTGGGCATGGTGCTGTCGCTGGCGGCGATCGTGCTGGCGGGCGCGTCGACCTACCGCAAGGGCTGGGCGGCGCTGCGGCGCGCCCGCTTCAACATCAACGCGCTGATGACGGTGGCGGTGACCGGCGCCTTCCTGATCGGGCAATGGCCGGAAGCGGCGATGGTGATGGCGCTGTATGCCATCGCCGAGCTGATCGAGGCGCGCTCGCTCGATCGCGCCCGCAATGCGATCAAGAGCTTGCTGGACCTGGCGCCGGACACGGCCGAGGTACAGCAAGCCGACGGCGCGTGGCAGGAGGTGCCCGCGCAAGGGGTCGCAGTCGACCAGATCGTGCGCGTGCGCCCCGGCGCACGCATCGCGCTCGACGGCGTGGTGACGACCGGCAACAGCGCGGTCAACCAGGCCCCGGTCACCGGCGAGAGCATTCCGGTTGACAAGGCCCCGGGCGATCCGCTCTTCGCCGGCACCATCAACGAAACCAGCATGCTGGAGATGCGCGTGACCGCGCCCGCCAGCCAATCCACCCTGGCGCGCATCATCCACGCGGTCGAAGAGGCGCAAGGCTCGCGCGCCCCGACCCAGCAGTTCGTCGATCGCTTTGCCGCGGTTTACACGCCGGTCGTGTTCCTGCTCGCGATTGCCGTCGCGCTGCTCGCGCCGTGGCTCTTGCACCTGACCTGGTGGCAAGCGATCTATAAGGCCTTGGTGCTGCTGGTTATCGCCTGCCCGTGCGCACTGGTGATTGCCACACCGGTGACCCTGGTCAGCGGCCTGGCCGCGGCCGCGCGGCGCGGCATCATTGTCAAAGGCGGCGCTTACCTGGAAGGCGCGCGCAACCTGCAGGTCATCGCGCTGGACAAGACCGGCACGATCACCGAAGGCAAGCCGAGCCTGGTCGCCACCGAGGTGCGCAGCACGACGCTGCCTGAAGCCGAGGTGCTGCGCCGGGCCGCTCTGCTCGCGGCGCATTCGGACCATCCGGTGTCGCGGGCGATCGCGGCGGGCTTGCCTGCCGCGTCCGGTGCGATCAAAGACTTCACTGCCCTGCCCGGCCGCGGCACCCAGGGCGGCGTGGAGGGCGAGGTGCTGGTCCTGGGCAACCACCGCCTGATCGAGGATCGGCAGCAATGCAGCGCCGCGCTGGAAGAGCGCCTGGCCGAGCACGAACGGCAAGGCCGCTCGGTCACCTTGCTCGCCTCGACCACGGAAGTACTCGCACTGTTTGCGGTGGCAGACACGATTAAGGCGACCTCGCGCGAGGCGCTCACTGCCTTGCATGCCCAAGGCGTGCGCTCGGTGATGCTGACCGGCGACAACACCGCCACGGCGCTTGCCATCGCGACGCAGGCCGGCATCGACGACGCCCGCGGCGACTTGCTGCCCGAGGACAAGCTCAAAGCCATCCAGTCGCTGCAGTTCGACCATGGCCAAACCGGCATGACGGGGGACGGCATCAACGACTCGCCCGCCTTGGCGCAGGCCGACATTGGCTTTGCGATGGGCGGCGCCGGCACCGACACCGCGATGGAAGCCGCCGACGTGGTGATCATGAACGATGATCTGCGGCGCATCCCGGAACTGATCGACCTGTCGCGGCGCACCTACCGCGTGCTGATGCAGAACATCTATCTGGCCTTGGCCGTGAAGGCGGTGTTCTTCGTGCTCGCCGTGCTGGGCCACGCGACCATGTGGATGGCAGTATTCGCCGACATGGGCGCCAGCTTGCTGGTGGTGTTCAACGGTCTGCGTTTGCTGCGGACCGCGACACCGACCTCGACTGGCGGCACAGGCGGGAGCAAGGAGCATTGATGAGCGATCGACTGCGCACGGCCATTCGCGACGAGTGGCAACAGGCCCGCCGGGCTAGCGACGATGGCGATGCCGACCGCGCCTTCGCTCACCTGGAGCGCGCGCACATCCTGAGCCAGCGGCTGACCCTCATGCACGTGCGCACGCACCTGGCGATGCTGGCCTGGGGATGGCGGCGCGGCGATTGGCGCGAGGTGCTCGGCCAGCTCTCGCGCACGCTGGCCGCGGCATGCTTCTCCCGGATCTGGGTGCCTTTGGGCAACACGGGCGGCGCGAAAGTTAGTGCCTTCCAGCCGATGAACGTTCCAGATGACCTGAAGGCTTTTCTCGTGGACAGGTAGCGATCGCCCCCGGCTTAGCAGAAGGCTGCCATTACAATCAGTGGTCAAGAGCCTACGGGTCGAATCGGGTCTGAAAAATGGAAGTGGCTAGAGCAGAGGAGCTTTTGTGCCACCTGGCCGACGCGGTGGACTTTGCGCCCTTTGATCGGTCCGACCGGGTTCTCCTAAGCAGAACTTTGGCGATTACTTCGCTGCACTTTGCTGCTTCGGTTCGACATCTATGCGCAGCGCACATGGCGCTCGGTTCGGCCGCAGTTCTCCGCAGCCAGTTTGAAGCATTGCTCCGGGGCATCTGGACGCTCCACTGTGCAAGCGATGGTCAGGTCGAGAAACTCTCATCCAGTTTGTCGACCGAATCCCAACAGGCCACGAAGAACATCGCTCAGGCGGCGGAGATGATGGGCGCCATCGAGAAGGTGCCGCATCTATCCAACCTGCTGATCTCACTGCGCGAGTTCAAGGACAGCTCGTGGCTCCCTCTGAATTCGTTCGTTCACTCTGGGATTCACGCGGTCCATTGGACAAAAGTCGAACCACCGCCGGCGCTCCTGGACCAGATG
Source organism: uncultured Gammaproteobacteria bacterium (assembly GCA_946885735.1). The sequence goes on along the minus strand of CAMPGW010000005.1, from coordinate 23,401 downwards.
TTCCGCAGCAGCAACGGGCTTGCTGTCCTCGCGTTTCAGCATCTGGCCATTCTCACCGGCCGGGCTGGGTTACAGAGCGAAGTCATTGCGGTGTGCGCCGCGTATTCGAGCTGCCTACCCCGTCCCCGGTAGGCCGTACTCGACCGCCGACGCTACTTTCGCCCGAGGACGACGGGAGCCTAATCAGGCTTCAGAATTTTCCTACAGGCAACGGCGAACTTTTCCGATTGGCGTTTGCGCTAAACACGGTCAGCATGAATTCGCCGGGAAGACACGCGCTGCGATCTCCGCCGCTCTGCTTCACCAAGCGCAACGCCCTTGAGCAAGGCGTGCTTCCCGGCATCAGTTGCCGCCCCCAGCTTCCCTCGGCAGCGGTTTGAGGGCAGCCAACGACGGAACTACGTCCCAGTAATCCAGGTCCTTGCGTGCTAGGTGGCGAACGAACATGCGCCCGAGCGCGCTGCGCGGCGAACGGTTGAACGGCGGCAACGTTGCCTGACTCCACTGTCCGCCGCGCACGAACCCCACCCGTCGGCGCAACTCCGAATAGATTGCATCGCGAATCGTGGCCGGGTCGCCGCCGGGCTGCTGCTGGGCGAGCGAGCCGCCGTGACGCACGGCGGCCCACACGCAGTAACGCCACTGCGAAATTGTCAGCTGCCCTTCCAACTGCCGGTGGACGTAGGCCAGATCCCGCGCCCACCCCGGGGCGAAGTGATGCTTGGCCAGTTGCTGTTCGAAGAAGGATTCGGCCTCGTCCAGACTCAGCTCGTCCCAGTACTGCAGCCGGCAGGACAAGCCCGCTTCACTGTACGGAACGTCTTCAAGAAAGTCGGTCAGCGCCCGCGACAGGTTGGCCCGGGCATAGGCGGGCCAGGCGTAGCGCCATTGCAGGCCTTCCAGGGGCGTGTCCTCGGCATCGGGGCGCAGCGGCCAGCGCGTCTCCGGCCACGGCACTTCGATGATCTTGAAGTCGCGCAGAAAGCCCAGCAAGACCAAAGTCGCCCGGGTGGTCGGTGCGATCGGCAGCCGGGCGTCCGTCCCGTAGGTCAGCGCAAGCAGGTACCACGCGCCACGCACGCCCAGCTCTTCGACGCTTGGCGGGGCGGGCGTCGCCATGGGCCATCTGCCGCAATTGTCCGGCCTCTAAGAATAACTTAGTATCCCCGGAGCGCGAACCACCGCACCCTAGGGCCCGGTCCAGACACGGGTGTGGCGGCGGCGATGGCATCGAAGCGAGCCATCTTTGCGGTGCGATTGGCGCAGGCGCGCGAGCGTCTGGGCTGGTCACAGGTGGAGCTCGGGCGTCGGGCGGGTTTCGAGCCTTCGGTGGCAAGTCCGCGCATCAATCAGTACGAAAAAGGCGTGCACGTGCCCCACCACACCACGGCACAACGCTTGGCCAAGATCCTCGGGGTCCCGACCGCCTTCCTATTTGCTGAAGACGAGCACCTGGCGCGGCTGCTGCTGGCCTGGGCCGAGGCGAGCCCGGACCAGCGCAAGAAGTTGCTGCAGCAGGCCGAAGCCTTGGCCAAGCCCGCGGCCAAGAAGAAGCCGCGCGCCTAGTCGTCGGCGTACTCATCGTCGTTCTCCGCCGGCGGTGCGGCGTCGCGACGCGTGGGAGAGAACCGCACCGTCTTTCGTTCCTCGCGACGCCAGCGCCGAGCGATCGCCTTCCAACGCAGCGCCACCTCTTCCGGGGGCCGGCGGAACGTAAGGCGCAGCGCATCGGGCACTGGGAGGGGTGGCGGCGGCGTGGGCAACCGGTAGGCCCACGCCGGCAAGATCACCTCCGGGTTGTCGCGTTCGCGCGGCAGGCGGGCGCGATCAGGCAGGTACGGGTTCTCGGTCAGGCGGCCACGCCGACCGTCGAAGGCGAGGAACTGACCCTGGCGGGTCAGCTGGGCGAGATGACGCACGGTATCGCTGCACTCGAGCCCGATCAGACGCGCCTCGGGCAGTGTCAGATAGCCCCATTGCTCCTCAGCGTCCGCGGCGGCCAGACCGGCGTAGTCCTTCGCGCGCAGGTACTTGGCGTATCCGGCCAGCGCGGTGTCTCGTTCGCTAGGACCGCGAAAGAGCACATGGTTCGCCCCTGCCTTCGGCGGCCGTGCGGCGCCCCAGCCTATGGCGCGCACCAGCAACTGCGTGCGCGGCGCCAGTGCGGGCTCCGGTAACGGGGTATGCGTCCACACGGACAATATGGCTTCGACCAGCACGTTGATCGCGAAGCGATTGCTGTTGAGGGCGCGGGTAAAGCCCGGATTGGGCAAGCATTCGGGCGAGCCCTCACGGCTGAAATAGAACTGGTGCAGCAGGTCTGACACGAGGTCGCGGTAGATCAAGCGCAAAGAAGCGTTGCTCAGCCCATGGGGAAACCAAGGGGCGTGCTGTCGTCCGGCGAGCGCGGCTTCCAGGTGAATCGCCCGGCGGTCGGTCCCAAGTTCGAAGGTCAGCAGCACCCCGTGCGGTCGACGATGGATGATGTCTAGTTCCTGGCCACTCCAACTCGGACCGTCGAGCAGGGTGGTCCATTTCGGGGGCGCGCGACGGTTGTCCGTGTCGAAATACGGGCCGTGTTTCGGACAACACGTGCGCCATGCCACGCACCAGTCCCGACGCTTGTAGGCAGGCACGCCCTGCGACCAGTCTTCGGCCTGACAGCGCGCACACAGGAGCGTGCGCTGGTAGTCGGGTAGCAACCAAGCGTCCGGCGGCTTTGCGGCTTGTTTGAGCTGTTGTCGCAAGGCGCGCGGCAACTGCGGTAGGTCGATCATGAGCTCGCCGAAGGTGCGTTCCTCGCGCGAATCGCAGCTGAGCTGTACGTCGTGTTGCCGGTTGGCCCAGCTTTCCACCGTCTCATCCGGGAACAGGGGCGAATACGGCGCTAGCGCCTCACGCCGTCGGTAAGGGCTTGACGCGAGTCGCAGTACCGTCACGAATCGGCCTTCGCGCCATCCATCGCACGAAAGCAATCCGCCATCGGCCCGGCCCGCCCCTGCAGCCAGCGCAGGACGCGCGCGCGAATCGGCAGCGTCCGCCACCCTGGCGACTGCCCGGTCTCCCTCGCGAGGGAAACGCGATAGGTGATGGCCAGCAGGGCCAAGCGATCGACTTGATGCCATGGGGCCAAGACGCCGCCGCGGTCGACGGGCCGCGGCGCGGCGGGAACCGGCCAGCCGCGCGCCCACAGGTGCCATTGCGCTTCGGCCCAGGCGCGCGAATAGGCCACGCGCGGGTCGCTGCGCGCGCTGACCGCGCGCGTGATCGCGCGGCCGATTTCCCCGCCGCCGCCTTGCTGCGTCCACGAGGCGAGTGCTCGAAACTCCTCTCGCAGCGCGACCGGCCAACGCCGGCTACGCAGCGTCGCTGGCGGTGCTTCGCACCGCAGCAGGGGCAAGGCGTGGGTCGCGCACACTACGCTCTGCCGGCTCCAATCCTCGCGCGTGTACCACCGGCGCCGACCGGCCTCATCTAGGTGGCAGGCCGGGCAGTAAAGGTCCCCATTGGCCGGTGGAGAGGACGCCAAGCCCGAGAGTCCCTGCGCGCCCAGCGGGCCGGCGCGCAGCCACGACCCCAACGACTCGCCGTGACCCCGGCAGCAGCCGAGCGCGGCCCACTCTTCCGAGCTCACGCCGCCTGCGCCAACGCCGACTGCGCCAACGCGTTGCTCGGCGGCGCCTCGCCTTCGATCGCCGCCTTGAGATGGTCGTAGCCAATGCACCTGGCGCCGGCGCCCAAGGCGTGCAGCGATGCCAGGCGGATGGTCTCGACAATCTCCTTGGTGTTGCCTTCCGAGTGCTGGGCCAGCCACGGCAGGCAGTCGCGGTCGTGTAGCTGCGACGGCTCGGGAAACGGCAGGTTGCGCTGCAGTCCGTAGACGAAATTGCGCAGGTCCGGCGACAACGCCCACGGCGCGATCGTGATCTTGCGCTTGAAGCGGCTGGCGAACTGTTGGTCGACGTCGAGCACATGCTTCAAGTTCGTGACCGTCGCGGCAGTGATGCCGACCCGGGCGAAGTTGCTGATGCGCTTGAGCTCCGACAGCGCGCGCCGATGGCTGGCGATGCCCGCCTTGGTCAGCTCGCCGAACTCATCGAGCAGCAACTCGCGCACCCCCTGTGCCCGCAACGTGGCATCGATTTCGTCCTCAGTACCCAAGATGTGCTCGGCGTTCGGCCAGCAGGCCTTGAGGATGGCGTGACGCACGCCGTGTTCGCCGCTGTGCTCGGGCTTGCACTCGACATAAACCACGGGACGCTTCAGGCGCAGCGGGTCGTCGGGCGTTTTCTGCACCGGGAACATCTCGGCAAACGCCAGCAACACTGCCGTCTTGCCCATGCCGCCGTCGGCGATAAGCTGCAGGCACGGCGGCCGAATTACCGGGCCGCAGCGCAGCATGTACGCCATCCACTGGAACGCGAGCGTCGTCGTGGGCGTGTGGACCCACGCGTCAGTCATGATCCAGTCAATTTTCTTCTGCTCCGTGGCGTTGAGCAGCAGGCGGGCGGCGTCGGACAGGTCAGTGGACGTGTTGGACATGGTGTACCTCCAAAGGGCTGGAAAGCAGCACGGGCATCACGTCGTAATCGACGACGGCAGACTTGGTCTTGGGTCGGTCATCGACGGGACGTCGCTGGCGGTCGCGCCGTTGCTGGCGCGTGGTTTTCTCGGCCTTCTTCTCGACCTCACGCTGGGCTTCGATATGCTTGAACGCCGCCGCGTTACTGACCGGGCCGTTGTGTTTCTTGCGTAGATCGCGCTTGGCGCGTTGCAACTCCCACAGAGCGACGGGCGCCCGGGATTGGTCTCGCCAAGGCACATCGATCCAATCCTTGCCCACCTTCAGGTAGACGCGACTGATGTTGCGCGGGTCGTGGGCGACCCAGAACTTCTCCGTGGCACCGATGAAGGGAATCAGACCCTCATCCCAGTACTTGAGCGCGAAGCGATTGATGCCTTCGCGGCCGACCGTGCGCTGAATGCGCGGGAACAGCGACAACCGGAAATCGCGACGGTTCGCGGGTATGGGCGGTAGGCGAATGGCGCCGTCTTCGGTCCACGCCTCCGTCCAGGCCTCGAGCGGGGTTCGCCCGAGCCCATCGTGCTTGGTGTTGTGGTAGCGGAAGATCTCGTGGACTGTCCAGATCTCCAACTCGCGCAGCGTCATGATCGCCTTGTCGGCGCTCTTGTAGTCCTCGCGCTGTTTGGTGTTGGAAAAGGTCGTGCCCTTGATCAGATGGATGCGGCCCATGTAGGTGCCGATGACCCGCTCGATGTGCGCGCCATGGACGGGGTTGCGCACCTTGCGGAACCGCGGGTTGATGTCGTGATCCCGGCAGGCGTTGATCAAGTTGGTGTTCTTGAAGCACTTGGCGTTGTCCCAACCGATGCACTTCATCAAGCCGAACGGCAGCCACGGGTCGGTGATCTCCAGGCTCTTGAGCCAGGCATCCTTGGGCAGACAGCACTGCTCGAGCGCCAGCGCGACGCTGGTCTGCGAAGGCGCCTCGAAGGTCAGGTAGAAGCCCAGCAGACAGCGCGTGACCACATCGATCGCCAGGGTGATCCATGGCCGCCCGATTTCTTCGCGCGTCTCCGGATCGACCACCATGACGTCGACGATCGCGTGGTCCATCTGCACGAAGTCGAGCGATCGAAGCTCGTTCGTGGCGGTCAAGATCCCAGCACCCGCCGGTCCCGCCTTCGCATCCCCGCGCACGCGACCGTGGCGCTCGCGCGCCAGCTTCCAACGGTCCAGCGTCTGGATGCGTGCGAGCACGGTGTTGTAGCAAGGTACTTTCAGGCCGGCGGCCGTACAGCGCGGCCCGACCAAGTCGGCCGTGGCCGCGGCTGAGCCACGCTCTTCGGTGCGGTAGCGCTCTTCGATCGCCTTGTCGACGATCGCCAACTGTCCAGTCGTCAGGTACGAGCTGCCCTTTTCCGGGCCCGGCTTGCAAGGCAACTGGCCTCGGACGCTGGAGTCGAGTTGGTAGAGATCGAAGTGACGCTCGACCGTTTTCCGACTCGCGTTCAGCACCTTGCCAATTTCTTCCTTGACCTTCGGCGTCAGAACGTCACAGCCTTTGAAGCGATCGAACTGCTCGGTCCACTCGCGGGCCCGCTCGAATTCGAACTCGTCTTCGACTTTGACCTCGGCCGGCCCGCGCGAGGCCGGATCGGCTTCCTGGTAGGGCGACAGCGCCTCCAGGCTCACCCACTCCTGCTCGTCGGTGCCTAAGTAACCAATCCAGATCTGTGTGGCCGAAACCACCAGGTGCACTTTCGCGGCGCGGCCGTCGCACACCACGAGTGCGCCCTTCTTCACCCGCATGACCGCGGGGCGACGCTGGGCGGGCGGCGCTGCCGCTGGGGGTTTTAGCGCTACATCCGGGGTATCGGCCATGGCCATCTCCTCGCTCACGCGTGACAAGGCGTGACAAGGCGACACCCGGGCTTATCCGGCGAGCGGAACGCTTGACGGTGGAAGATTTCGCCACAGACAATGACGACGACGGGGGCTCCTCAAAGCGTCTTCGTCATGGGCGATCCGGCGGGCGCAAGCCGACGGACCGCCCTTTTTATTTGGGGCGACCCGGGGTCGACTTGAACTCAGCTCCTTGCATCAGGGGCACGCCGTACTCAAAAGCCCAGCGCGCGATGTCGGACGTGCGAGCACAGCGCCCGCGCCGTCCACGAATAAAGAACGTTCGAACGCCCAGCGACTGCCGATGTGCCGCCTGGCGAAAGGCCGCCGAGGTGCGGTAGCCGAGCAGGCGCACCAAGTCGCGCCCCGCCACGATCATCCCGAAGCGGTCCTCCAGCGCTTGGATACTGCTATCCAAACCGACCGCGGATTTTTGGGCGGAAGGGGCCATGCTCCAGACGCTAGCCATTCACGGCTCGCGAGAGAAGGGTAAAGTTGGTACCGGTACGTTCTTTACCACGATCGTTAAGTTCGGGGAGCCCATGCCTCGACGCCGCGTCCCAACTCGGATTTCGGATGCCGACGCCCGTTTGGTCGCCGGGCACCTGATGTTTGCGGCCGCCGCGGCGACCTTGGGTGGGGTCTACGGCACCGTCGTGCTGGAGCGGGCACTGCGATTTACGCCGGCCGCGCGGGCCAAGCAGCAGGCCGAGCGGCGCACCGCTAAAGCGGCACTGGTCCCTCCTCCGGCCAAGTCCAAGGCGTCGTTGCCGACCGGCACCTGCAAGAAGTGGCTCGAGAGCCACGTACCCTGCGAGCAGACATTGGCGTTGATTGCCGAGTCGCATCCGAACGTCGCCGATCGGATGAAGCAGGCCCGCGATGGTGACTTGGTACGGGCACTCACCGTCGCCAAGGACGACGTTCCGTTCGTCGGCCGGCGCATTGCATCGCTCTCGCCGGAGCTTTTCGGGGAGTACCTCGGTTGCATGGCGCTGGGGCACTGCAACCCGGACTTCGCTTCGGGCCTGGCCGCCGGACTGCTTCACTTGGCCATGGCCAAGGCCAAGGCAGGCCCAGAGGTCCTCGCCGCGGTCATCGCGACGGACCGACAGTTACCCTCTCCGAGAGGGCTCGCTGCGGCCAGGAGCCTGGATCAGGCTTTCCGGCTCGCCTTGCAACACGGCGTCGAAGCAGACCCGGAGCTGGCCTTCGCCCAGGAAGCCATCGTCGAGGTCTGGTCGCGCCGAGCGAGCGCTCAAGACGGAATCGAAGCTCGCCCCATGCGGTCGCAGATGTTCGTGACCAAACCAAGCAAATTGACTAAGTTCGCGACCAATTAGTGCAGATTCGACGTCACTCCAGCACGATCCTCTGACGAAAAAGCGCGCAAAGCGCTGATTTCATTAGTTTTTCAGATGTTCGCGGGCTTCAAAAAAGCTGACTCCGACGCCTGCCGTTGCAACGACTGCTGCGCTACCGTGGCGCATGGACTCCTCCTTCCTCGACCTTCTGCGCCGTTTGCTGGGCGACGAGCACGTGCTGGTCGGCGGCGACCTCGAACGTTACGAACGTGACTGGCGCGGTCGGTTCCGTGGCGCCGCGCTTGCGGTGGCGCGCCCCGGCAACACGGCGGACGTTGCCGCAGTCGTTCGGGCCTGCGCGAAGGTTGGCGTTCCCATCGTGGCGCAAGGCGGCAATACCAGCCTGGTCGGCGGCTCGGTGCCCGATGGCAGCGGCAACGCCCTGGTGCTGAGCCTGGAACGCCTGCGCCGGATTCGCGGCCTGGATGCCGACAACCTGACCGTCACCGTCGAGGCCGGGGTCGTCCTGCAGGCGCTCCGGCAAGCGGCTGCGGACCAGGGATTGCTGTTCCCGCTCAGCCTCGGATCCCAAGGCAGTTGCACGATCGGCGGCAACCTTGCCACCAACGCCGGCGGCACCCAGGTGCTTCGCTACGGCAATGCGCGCGAGCTGTGCCTGGGGCTGGAAGTCGTCACCGCCCGAGGCGATATCTGGGATGGTTTGACCGGCCTTCGCAAGGACAACACCGGCTACGACTTGCGCGACCTGTTCATTGGCAGCGAGGGAACGCTCGGCATCATCACCGCCGCCACCATGAAGCTTTACCCCAAGCCGGCAGCGACCCTGACGATGCTGGCCGCGTGCCCCGGCGTGGAGCAGGCGATCGGACTGCTACGCCTGGCCCGCGCCCGCTTCGACGCCGAACTCACCGGCTTCGAGCTGATGTCTTGCCATGCGCTCGCCCTGGTGTCGCGCCACTTCCCGGACGTCCCGCGTCCCCTCCCCGACACCGACTGGGTGGTATTGCTGGAATTGTCCCTGGCGCACGCCGAGACCGGGCAGGCGCGGCTTGAAGGCCTGTTCGCCGCCGCGGTGTCCGCGGGCCTGGTGGACGACATGGCGCTCGCGACGAGCCAGGCACAGGCCGACGCGTCCTGGCGACTGCGCGATTGCATTCCGCTGGCGCAGGCGCTCGAGGGCCGCAACATCAAGCACGACATCGCGTTGCCGGTGTCGGCGATCCCCGGCTTCCTGGCGCGCATGGACGCGAGCTTGCCCGCGCTGGTGCCGGGCGCGCGCCAGGTCGTGTTCGGGCACCTGGGCGACGGCAACCTGCACTTCAACCTGCAGGCTCCGGAGGGCACGGACCCTGAACACTTCCTGCGCCAGCACGAGGCGGTCGTCAACCGCCACGTCCATGATGCGGTGATGGCGCTCGGCGGATCCTTCTCCGCGGAACACGGCATCGGCGCGCTGAAGGTCGAGGAGTTGGCCAGGCGCAAGTCGCCCGTTGCGCTCGGGATGATGCGGGCGATCAAGCACGCCCTGGACCCGCAGGGGCTGCTCAATCCCGGCCGCGTCCTTGCGCCAGGCAGCGGTTCCGGAGACTGATCGCCAAGCCTTTGATCCTGATCAAGGCGCCCCCCGCCCTGCCTGCTAACGTCCCGCCACATGAGCACCCATCGCGCGATCGATCCCGACCTCCTGCGCCGCTACGACCGGCCGGGGCCCCGCTACACCTCGTACCCGACGGCGCCGCAGTTCGCCAGCAGCTTCGGCGAGCCGCAGCTTCGCGAAGCGGTCCGCGCCAGCAATGGCGACCCGATCCCGCGCCGGCTGTCGCTCTACGTGCACGTGCCGTTCTGCCAGAGCCCCTGCTTCTACTGTGGCTGCAACCGCGTGATCACCCGCGACACCAGCCGCTCCGAGGGCTACCTGGCCCGCCTGTACCGCGAGATCGCGCTGTACAGCGAGTTGTTCGACCGCGACCGCGAGGTCATCCAGCTGCACTTCGGCGGCGGCACGCCCAATTTCCTGACCCCGGCGCAGTTGCGTGAAGTCGTGGACTGCCTGCGCAGCCACTTCCGCTTCTCCGACAGCGATAGCCGCGACATCTCGATCGAACTCGATCCCCGCTTCGTCAAGCCGGCAGACATCGCCGAGCTCGCCGACATCGGCTTCAACCGCGCCAGCCTCGGCGTCCAGGACTTCGATCCGGAGGTGCAGCGTGCCGTCAATCGCATCCAGAGCGTGGAGGAAACCCTCGCCATCATCGAGGCCTGCCGCGCCAACGGCTTCAAGTCGGTCAACGTGGACCTGATCTACGGGCTGCCCAGGCAGACCGTCGAGGGTTTCTCGCGCACGCTGCAGACGGTGGTCGCCGCACGGCCGGACCGCATCGCGGTGTACGGCTACGCCCACCTGCCCTCGCTGTTCAAGGCGCAGCGCCAGATCGAGGCCGCCGACCTGCCGACGCCGGAGGCCAAGCTGGGCCTGCTGGAACTGGCGATCGACACGCTGGTCGCGGCCGGCTACGTGTACATCGGCATGGATCATTTCGCCCTGCCCGACGACGAACTCGCGCGCGCCCAGGAGCGCGGCGGCCTGCATCGCAACTTCATGGGTTACACGACCCATTCCGACAGCGACCTCGTGGGCCTGGGCGTCAGCGCAATCAGCCACATCGGCGACAGCTTCAGCCAGAACCCGCGCGACCTGCCCAGCTGGCAGGCGGCCATCGACGACGGGCATCTACCGGTGTTCCGCGGCATGCGCCTGAGCGAGGACGACCAGCTGCGCGCCGACCTGATCCAGCAGCTGATGTGCCAGGGCGAAGTGCCGGTGGCCGCGCTGGAGCGCCGTTACGGCATCATTTTCGACAGCTACTTCGCCGATGCGCTGGAGCGGCTCAAGCCATTGGAGGCCGACGGCCTGGTCCGGCTGGAACGCGAGCGGATCCGGGTGACCTCGCAGGGCCGGCTGCTGTTGCGTAATATTGCGATGTGCTTCGACCGTTACCTGCCGCCGCCGGACGTGGACACCGTGACCCGGTTCTCGCGCGCCATCTGAGCGCGTGTCCACCGCGCCCGGTGCGCCTCGCGTGAGCAAGCCGGCCTTTCCCCGTGCCGACGCACGCATCATCGCCGACGACGGCGACGCGCTGCATTTCTGCTCGACCTGCGCATTTTCCGACGCCTGCCTTTCGCAGGGCATGGACAAGGCCGCGCTCAACGACCTGCACGTGCTGGTGGAACACGTCGGGCCTGTGCACGCGGGCGAACACCTGTTCCGCGAGGGCGACCCCTTCGAGGCGATCGCCGCGGTGCGCGCGGGTACGGTCAAGACCTACGTGGTGGACCGCGAGGGTCACGAGCACGTGCTCGGTTTCCACCTGCCCGGCGAAGTGATCGGCCTGAGCGCGATCGACGGCGAGCACTATCCCTGCAACGCCGTGGCCCTGGACACGGTGATGCTGTGCCGCTTCTCCTTCCCGAAGATGGCGGTGCTGGCCACGCGCCTGCCGGGCTTGCAGCGGCACCTGTTCCGCCTCCTGAGCCGTGACATCGGCCGGGCCGCGCTACTGGCCGGGGACTGGTCGGCGGACCAGCGGATGGCAGCCTTCCTCGTGCAGTTCTCGCAACGCCTGGCGGCACGGGGTTTTTCCGCCCGCCGCTTCCAGCTGACGATGGCGCGCACCGACATCGCCAACTACCTGCGGCTGGCGCCGGAAACCGTCAGCCGGGTGCTGCGCCGCTTCCAGACCGAGGGGCTGCTCAAGGTCGATCGGCGCGACGTCGAACTGGTCGGCCGCGAAGCCCTCGAAACCCTCGCCGGGCCCGTGCTGCGCCAGTAGCCCGCGGTTGTTCGCCTCCAATTGATTTGGATCAGGGCGACGAACCGTCGCCAGGGACACCATGCCGCCATCCCCCGTGGAGAAGCGCCATGAGTTCAACCCGCAAGCTATGGCTGGGCCTCGCCGCCCTGCTGGTCGCGTCCTTCTCGGTCCTGCTATGGGCCGGGGGCGAGATCTTCAGGGCCGCGCCGCCGATGCCCGAACGCGTCCTCGCCGAAGACGGCAGCACCGTCTACACCCGCAAGGACATCGAAACCGGACGCCAGGTCTGGCAATCCATCGGCGGCATGCAGCTCGGCTCGATCTGGGGCCACGGTGGCTACGTGGCGCCGGACTGGAGCGCGGACTGGCTGCACCGCGAATCGGTGCAGGTGCTCGACCTGTGGGCCCGCCGCGAAGGCAAGGCCCGCTGGAGCGAGCTGCCCGCCGAACGCCAGGCCGCCTTGCAGGCGCGACTGCAGGAGATGATGCGCAAGAACACCTACGACCCCAACGACGGCAGCATCACCCTCCCTCGTGATCGGGTGGCGGCGCTGTCGAACGTGTCGGCGCATTACGAGAGCCTGTTCGGCAACGACCCAGCGACCGCTGTCCTGCGCGAAAACTACGCGATGAAGCAGGACACGGTGGACACGCCGGAACACCGCCGCGCGCTCGCCGCCTTCTTCTGGTGGACCGCCTGGGCGGCCACGACCGAGCGCCTGCCCGATGCCGATACGCTGCAGGACGAAGCCAAGGCCGTCGCCGCCGGACTTCCGGCCGACGCGCGCGTGACCTACACCAACAACTGGCCGCACGAGCCCCTGGTCGGCAACTCGCCGCCGCCGGCGCTGTTCGGCTGGTCGGTCTTCAGCGTGCTGTTCCTCATCGCGGGCATCGGCTTGCTGGGCTGGTACCACGCCGCCACCAGCAGCAAGGACGAAGGCCACGTGGTGCCTGCCAGCGACCCGCTGGCGATGCTGCGGATCACCCCGTCCATGCGCGCCACCGCCAAGTACTTCTGGGTGGTGCTGGCCTTGTTCCTGACCCAGATCCTGCTGGGCGCGATCACCGCGCACTACCAGGTCGAGGGCCAGGATGCGTACGGCTTCGCGCTGTCGGAGATCCTGCCCTACTCGCTCTCGCGCACCTGGCACACGCAGCTGGCAGTGCTGTGGATCGCGGTCGCGTGGCTGGCCACCGGCCTCTACATCGGCCCGGCGCTGTCGGGGCATGAACCGAAGTACCAGCGCCTCGGCGTCAACTTCCTGTTCGTCTGCCTGCTGGTCATCGTGGTCGGCTCATTCGCCGGCCAGTGGCTGGCGGTGATGCAGAAGCTCGGCCTGGAGAGCAACTTCTGGTTCGGCCACCAGGGCTGGGAATACGCCGACATGGGCCGCTTCTGGCAGGTGTTCCTGTTCATCGGCTTGATGCTGTGGCTGACCCTGGTCGGCCGTGCGCTGTGGCCGGTGCTCACCGGTCCGTCCGACCATTCCAAGCCGGTCGTGGTGCTGCTGTTCCTGTCCACCGTGGCGATCGGGTTGTTCTTCGGCGCCGCGCTGATGTGGGGCGAGCACACCCACATCGCCGAGGTCGAGTACTGGCGCTGGTGGCTGGTGCACCTGTGGGTCGAAGGCTTCTTCGAGGTGTTCGCCACCGCGGTGATGGCGCTGATCTTCACCCGCCTGGGCCTGATCAAGGCCTCGACGGCCGCCGGCGCGCTGCTCTTCGCCACCATCGTCTTCATGGCCGGCGGCGTGCTCGGCACCCTGCACCACCTGTACTTCGTCGGCACGCCGACGGCGGTGGTGGCGCTGGGCGCGAGCTTCAGTGCGCTGGAAGTGGTCCCGCTAGCCTACATCGGCTACGAGGCCTGGCACACCTACAAGCTCGGCCATGCGACGCCGTGGATGGCGCGCTATCGCTGGCCGATCCTGTTCTTCATCGCGGTTTCGTTCTGGAACCTGGTGGGCGCCGGCCTGTTCGGCTTCCTGATCAACCCGCCGGTCTCGCTGTACTACATGCAGGGCCTCAACCTGACTCCGCTGCACGGCCACACCGCTCTCTTCGGTGTGTACGGAATGTTGGGCGTCGCGCTGATGCTGTTCTGCCTGCGCGGGCTGCGCGGGCAGATGCGCTGGGACACGCGGCCGCTGAAGCTGGCGTTCTGGGGCCTGAACATCGGCCTGGTGATGATGGCGCTGTTCACCCTGCTGCCGCTGGGCGTGATGCAACTGCTGGCCACGCTCGAGCACGGTTACGCCTACGCGCGCTCGGCCGAGTTCATGCAGCAGCCGATCGTGGAGATGCTGGTCTGGGCGCGGGTGCCCGGCGACACCATCTTCAGCGTCGGCGCCGCGTCGCTGGCCTGGTTCGTGCTGCGCTTGTGGGTGGCGCCGGTCCGCGACACGACCGTTGCCCCGCTCCCGGATGCGATCGAGCCCTGAGATGGCAGCGACGATGACGGCATTGCCTTCGGTGCGGCGCCTGGGATGGGCGCCGCATCGTCTTCTTTTCTTCGTCGGCGCCGGCAACCTGTTGCTGGCGATGGGCTGGTGGGGCGCCTGGCTGATCGGCCAGCGCTACCCCGGTGCGGCGACGGTTGGCCAGCCGGAGCTATTCGCTGGCTGGCTGCACGCTTTCATAATGCAGTACCAGGTGCTGCCGACCTTCATGGCCGGTTTCCTGTTGACGGTGTTCCCGCGCTGGATGGGCTTGCCCGAGTTGCCGCGCTGGCGCTACGCGCCGGTCGGGCTTGGCTTGCTAGGAGGCCAGGCGGCCACGCTGGCCGGGGCGCTCGGATCCGGCCCCGGCCTGTTCGTTGGATGGTTGATGACGCTCGCCGGCTGGATCGCCCTGCTGGCCACGCTGGCACCGATGCTTTGGCGTGAACGCGGCATCACCTGGCATGCCCGCGCGATCGTGATCGCCCTGTCCGCGGGCATGGTGGGCCTGCTGCTGCACGGCGCCTACCTGCTGGGCGGCGCGGCGGTGCTTGGCCTGGCCAGTATCAAGATCGGCAGCTTGGGCCTGCTGCTGCCGGTTTACCTGGTGGTGGCGCATCGCATGTTCCCGTTCTTCGCCGGAAACGTGGTCGCCGATTACCAACCGTGGCGGCCGCTCTGGCTGCTGGCTGCCGCCGGTGGGTTGCTGGCACTGCACCTCGCGCTCGAACTGCTGCAACTCCCCGCCTGGGTCTGGCTTCCGGACCTCGGACTGTTCGCGCTCACCAGCCTGATGTGCTGGCGCTGGTGGCCGCAGGGCCCGATGCCCGGCATCCTGCGCGCGCTCTTCATCGGCCTGGCGTGGTTGCCGATCGCCTTCGCGCTGTACGCGGGGCAATCCTTTGGCTACCTGGTGACCGGCGTGCTCGCGCTCGGCCGCGCCCCCGCGCATGCGCTCTTCATTGGCTTCTTCGGCAGCGTGCTGGTGGCGATGGTGACGCGAGTGGCACAGGGCCATTCCGGCCGGCCCATGCGCATGCCCATGATCGGCTGGATCGCTTTCGTCGGCATCCAGGTCGTCGCCGTGCTGCGCATCGTGGCCGAGTTGTCGGCCGATCCCCTGCCCTGGCACGCAGCCAGCGCACTGGGCTGGCTGCTGGTACTGGCGCCCTGGGCGGCGCGCCTTGGCTGGATCGTGTTGACGCCGCGGGTGGACGGGAAGCCGGGCTGATGATCGAGTTCTACCCGCAGATCAAGTCGGTGCACGTGGCGATGGTGCTGGCGAGCGGTGGGCTGTTCTTCGTGCGCGGGCTGCTGGCCTGGGGCGGACGCGTGAGCATCGCCCGGCATGCGCTGGTGCGTTATGCCTCCTATGCGATCGACACCACCTTGCTGACCGCCGCGATGATGCTGCTGACCGTGTTGCCGCGTGAGATGTTTGCCAACGGCTGGCTGCTGGCCAAATTGCTGTTGCTGCCCTGCTACGTCGTGCTTGGCGTGTTCGCGCTGCGCGAGCGCGGCACCGGTCCGAACCGCGCCTGTTTCATCGCCGCCGCCCTGGTATACGCGGCGATGCTGGGCATCGCGCGCGCGCACCATCCGCTTGGGCCGCTGGCCCTTCTGTAGCCACTCGCGCAAGGCCTGAGCCGGGCATGAGCCCGGATCAGAGGTGCCGGGTACCGCCGCGCTCGAACTGCAGCCACAGCTTGCGCACGTCACGCCCGAAGCCGTTGGCGCGGTAGTCGGCGAACTTCAACAGGCCCGTCCAGCGTGGCCCGAAGGCGCGTCCCAGGGACAGGTTCCATTCGCGGCCGTAGCGCTGCGATCCCATGTCGGCGCGATAGTCGTGCCAGGCAACCGACCAGGCGAGCTTGCGCGCCTTGCCGCCTACCGACAGGTAGCCGTCGCGAAGTCCGGACGGTGGCGTGGTGGTGAAGCGGTCGGCCCATCCGTTGAAGGCGTGCAAGGTTGCCAGCGGGGTCTGTACCGCCGTGACGCCGTTGCCGCCGAGGGTCTCCATGCCCGCCTTCCAGGTCAGGCCGCGAAGTTGCAGGGACGGCTCGACCAGCCAGTACGCATGCGAGAACTCGCGTGGATTGTCCGCGTGCTCGCGCTGGCGTGCGGCCTCGACGGTCCAGCCCCATCGACTGCCCGTTCGCGTCCAGCGCAGGCCGGTAGTGGCAGTCGACGCGGCGGGCAGGTCGCGATCATCGTGGAAATAGGCATACGCCACCACGCTGTCGGCCCCGTGCACCCAGGCACCGCGGAAGAGATGCGAATCGAGCGCACGCTCGCGTGCCAGCGGATCGAGTGCGCCATCGCCACTGACCCGGTGCACGCGATCGAGCCATCCGTACTGCATCGTCAGCGACGGCGCCGGCCGGGCCTCGATCAGCAGCGCATCGAAGGTCTGCTCGTTCTGTCGCCAGCCGACGTTTCCGGTCCAGCGCTGGTTGTCCCAGGCGATGCGTTGCCGGCCCGCCACGACGGCGGCCTTGGGAGAGCGCCAGCCGATCCAGGCCTGGTTGAGTTCCGCGCCCGGCGGATCGGCGATGGTGGGCCAGGCCGCGCGGCCGTTGGCGCCACTGTTGTAGTCGCCTGCCGCCGCAATGCCCTCGCCTTCCAACAGCAGCGACCAGTGCGTGCCGAGACTGCCACGGATGGCGGCACGCAGCCGCGCCGTGCTGGCGTCGGCCTGGTCCGCGAACGCCGCATCCTCAACCCGTTCGTGGCGCAAACGCAGGTTCCACTCCGCCGACCAGTCGGCGGCCTGCACCGGAGTGCTGGCAAGCAGGCAGGCGCCAAGGGTAATCTTCCAGCGTCGTGTCGAGTCCATGGAGCGCTCCGTGATGGAATGTCGGCAGTTTCGGTTCGCTCCGAGGCGGGAATTTGACTTCGCTCAAATGCGCGACGCACGGCCGGTCGGTGCTTGACCTTCGTCAAGGAGCCAGCCATCAGCAAGGATCAGACTGCTATCGTTGATCCACGACCCACCAAAGGGGACAAGCGATGAAACCTTCATTCAAGCCGGTATTGCTGGCACTCGCGTTCGGCGTGCTGGCGCTGTCGGGCTGCAAGCGCGACGCATCCGACGATGCGCCGGCCACCGCCCAGGCGCAGAACGACTCCGGCGGCTCGCAGCGCGGCGACTTCGGTCCGCCGCAGGGCCCGGACATCAAGGCCGTGCTGACCACGCCGCCGCTGGTCCCGCCGGCGACCGGACGCACCAAGCCGGCGCGGGTGATCGTCGAACTCGATGTCGTCGAAAAGGAAATGCCGATCTCCGAAGGCGTCACCTATACCTTCTGGACCTTCGGCGGCACCGTGCCGGGTAGTTTCATCCGCATCCGCCAGGGCGACACGGTGGTCTTCCACCTGCGCAACATGCCGGACTCGAAGATGCCGCACAACATCGACCTGCACGGCGTCACCGGTCCCGGCGGCGGCGCGGCCTCCAGCTTCACCGCGCCCGGCCACGTCAGCCGCTTCACCTTCAAGGCGCTCAACGCCGGCCTGTACGTCTACCACTGCGCCACCGCGCCGGTCGGCATGCACGTGGCCAACGGCATGTACGGCCTGATCCTGGTCGAGCCGCCGGAAGGCATGCCGAAGGTGGACAAGGAGTACTACGTGATGCAGGGCGACTTCTACACGGCGGGCAACTACCGTGAGAAGGGCCACCAGGCCTTCGACATGCAGAAGGGCATCGACGAGAACCCGACCTACGTGCTGTTCAATGGATCGGAAGGCGCGCTCACCGGCGACAAGGCGCTGCAGGCCAAGGTCGGCGAGACGGTGCGCCTGTACGTCGGCAACGGCGGCCCGAACCTGGTGTCGAGCTTCCACGTGATCGGCGAGATCTTCGACAAGGTCTGGTTCGAGGGCGGCACGCGCTTCCAGGAGAACGTGCAGACCACGCTGATCCCGGCCGGCGGCGCGGCGATCATGGACTTCCACCTCGAGGTTCCCGGCAGCTACGTGCTGGTGGACCACTCGATCTTCCGCGCCTTCAACAAGGGTGCGTTGGCGATCCTCAAGGCCGAGGGTCCGGAGAACAAGGACATCTACTCCGGCAAGGAAGTGGACGCCATGTACATCGGCGACCGTGCCGCGCCGAACCTGTCGGCCGTGGCCAGCGCCGCCGCCGCGGCGAGCACCGGTTCGCTGACGCTGGAGGACCAGGTGAAGGCCGGCCAGGCGCTGTTCGCCGGCACCTGCTCGACCTGCCACCAGGCCAACGGCGAAGGCCTTGCCGGCGTGTTCCCGCCGCTCGCCAAGAGCAGCTACCTGGCCGAGGATCCCAAGCGCATCGTGGACGTGACCCTGCACGGCCTCAGCGGCCCGGTGACGGTCAACGGCAAGGAGTACAACTCGGTGATGCCGCCGATGACGCAGCTGACCGACGACGAGATCGCCAACATCAGCACCTACGTGCTCAACAGCTGGGGCAACCCGGGTGGTCGCATCGACAAGGCCGAAGTGGCTGCACGCCGCAAGGCCGCCCCCGCCGCCGCCCCGGCCGAACACTGAGTGCGATGAAGGCCCGGTTCGCACTGCTGCTGCTCGCCTTCCCCCTCGCCGGCCTTTGCGCCGGCGAGGGTATCTACGCGAAGCTGCCCGGCGGACCGTTCCGCACCACCCTGCTGTACGAGGACCTGAAGGGGCCGCAGGTCGTGGCGCCCTTCGAACTGATGAAGCGGCCGGTGACGAACGCCGAGTTCAAGGCTTTCGTCGCAAGCCATCCCGAATGGCGGCGCGACGCGGTCGCGCCGGTATTCGCGGAATCGCGCTATCTCTCGCACTGGAAAGGGCCACTCGACCCTGGCTCGGCCGCTGCGCCCGCGCAGCCCGTGACCTGGGTCAGCTGGTTCGCCGCCAGTGCCTATTGCGAAGCGCAAGGCGCCCGTCTTCCGACCTGGCTCGAATGGGAGTACGCCGCCGCGGCCGACGAGACGCGCCGCGATGCGCGCAAGGATCCGGCCTGGCGCGAGCGCATCCTGGCCTGGTACTCGCGTCCGTCGAACACGGCGTTGCCGCGGGCGGGCTTGCAGGCCCCCAACGCGTATGGCGTGCAGGACATGCACGGCCTGGTGTGGGAATGGGTCGAGGATTCGGGATCGCTGCTGATCTCCGGCGACAACCGCAACCAGGGCGATGCCGACAAGGCGAAGTTCTGTGGCGCCGGCGCCCTCTCCACCGGCGATCGCGAAGGTTATGCGGTGCTGATGCGGGTGGCGATGCTGTCGTCGCTGGAGAGCCGGGACGCCACCGCCAACATGGGATTCCGCTGCGCAAGGAGCCTGCCATGATCCGCTCGACCGTGCTTACGCTGGGCCTCGTCGCCGGCTTGGCCGCCGCCTCCACCGGCGATGCGAGGCAGGCGTCGCCCACCGTGGCCGCATTGCCGGGCGATTCGGTCTACCAGCTCCAGGCGCCGTTGCGGGCCGCCGACGGCCGCGCCGTGCAGTGGCGCGAACTGCGCGGCAAGCCGCGCATCGCCACCATGTTCTACGCCAACTGTCCCTACATGTGCCCACTGATCATCGAGGCCGGCAAGGGCATCGACAAGGCGCTGACGCCGGCCGAGCGCAGCCGCCTGGGCGTGGTGATGGTCACCATGGACCCGGCGCGCGATACGCCCGCGGCGCTCACGGCCCTGGCCGCCAAACGCAAGATCGACACGGGTCGCTGGCTGCTGCTGCAGCCCAGGCCGCAGGACCTGCGTCCAATCTCCGGGGTGCTGCAGGTCCGCTATCGCGCCCTGGCCGACGGCGAGTTCAACCATACCAGCGTGTGGATCCTGCTCGACGCCAACGGACGCGTGCTCGCGCGCACCGAACAGATGACCCCGCAGCCCGACCCCGCCTTCCTGGCGGCCGTCCGCAAGGCGCTGGCCGCGTCGCCAAATCCCTCGAAGTGAGCAAGACGTCGCGCTTCGGCCCGCCACGCAGGCGTGGCGCCGGGCACGTTTGACTTGAGTCAAGTCCGCCCCGGACTGCCCCGGCGAAAATCCCGCCGGTGTAATCCAAGGGGTTGGCCATGGCCACTGCGGCACTGACGGAAAGCTACAACGACAAGGTCGTGCGCCAGTTCACGGTGATGACCGTGGTCTGGGGCATCGTGGGCATGCTGGTCGGCGTCTTCATCGCCGCGCAGCTGTACTGGCCCGAACTCAACTTCAACCTGCCCTGGCTCAGCTACGGCCGCCTGCGGCCGCTGCACACCAATGCCGTGATCTTCGCCTTCGGCGGCTGCGGGCTGATGGCCACGAGCCTGTACGTCGTGCAGCGCACCTGCCACGTCCGGCTGTTCTCCGACCGGCTGGCGGCCTTCGTGTTCTGGGGCTGGCAGGCCGTGATCGTCGCCGCCGCCATCACCCTGCCCCTGGGCATGACCCAGGGCAAGGAATACGCCGAACTCGAATGGCCGATCGACCTGCTGATCACCGCGGTCTGGGTCGCCTACGGCGTGGTGTTCTTCGGCACCATCGCCAAGCGCAAGGTCAAGCACATCTACGTCGCCAACTGGTTCTACGCCAGCTTCATCATTGCGGTGGCGCTGCTGCACATCGTCAACAGCCTGGCGATGCCGGTGGGCCTGACCAAGTCCTACTCCGCCTACACCGGCGCGGTGGACGCGATGGTGCAGTGGTGGTACGGCCACAACGCGGTCGGCTTCTTCCTCACCGCCGGCTTCCTCGGGATGATGTACTACTTCGTGCCCAAGCAGGCACAGCGCCCGGTGTACTCCTACCGGTTGTCGATCGTGCACTTCTGGGCGCTGATCGCGGTGTACATGTGGGCGGGCCCCCACCACCTGATGTACACCGCGTTGCCGGACTGGGCGCAGTCGGTCGGCATGACCTTCTCGCTGATCTTGCTGGCGCCCAGCTGGGGCGGCGCGATCAATGGCGTGATGACGCTCTCGGGCGCCTGGCACAAGCTGCGCACCGATCCGATCCTCAAGTTCATGATCGTGGCGATCTCGTTCTACATGATGAGCACCTTCGAGGGGCCCATGATGTCGATCAAGACGGTCAACTCGCTCTCGCACTACACCGACTGGACCGTCGGCCACGTGCACGCCGGCGCGCTCGGCTGGGTGGCGATGATCACCGTCGGCGCCGTCTACGCGATGCTGCCCGGCCTGCTCGGCCAGGCGCGCATGTACTCGACCCGCGCGGTGGACCTGCACTTCTGGATGCATACGGTCGGCGTGGTCTTCTACATCTCCTCGATGTGGATCGCCGGCGTCATGCAGGGCCTGATGTGGCGCGCCACCAATGCCGACGGCACCTTGACCTACACCTTCGTCGAGTCGCTCAACGCCACCTATCCCTACTACCTGGGCCGCCTGGCCGGAGGCATGCTGGCGCTGGCCGGCATGGGCATCATGGGCTGGAACCTCTGGCGCACCTGGCAGGCGGCGAAAGACGTGCCGGTCGCCAAGGTGCTCGCCCCCGATCCCGCCTCCGCCCTGGCCTGAGAGACGACCATGAGCCACTCGCACGAAAAAGTCGAAACCAACGTCGGCCTGATGGCCGTGCTGATCGCCGTCGCGCTTAGCTTCGGCGGCCTGGCGGAGATCGTCCCGCTGATGTACCAGGCCGAGGCAATCGAACCCCTGCCTGGCGTCAAGCCCTACCCTGCGCTGGAGCTGGCAGGCCGCGACGTCTACGTCCGCGAGGGTTGCTACAACTGCCACTCGCAAATGGTGCGCACCCTGCGATTCGAGACCGAACGCTACGGCCATTACTCGCTCGCCGGCGAGTCGGTGTACGACCGCCCGTTCCAGTGGGGCAGCAAGCGCACCGGCCCGGACCTGGCCCGCGTCGGCGGCCGCTATTCCGACGACTGGCAGCGCGCCCACCTGGTCAATCCTCGCGACGTGGTGCCGGAGTCGAACATGCCCGGCTTCCCGTGGCTGGAGACGGCGGCGGTGGACGGCGATACCGTCGCCCGCCGCATGCAGGCGCTGAAGACGCTGGGCGATCCGTACTCGAAGGAAGACATCGCCGCCGCCGCCGATGCCGTCGCCGGCAAGACCGAACTCGACGCCCTGGTGGCCTACCTGCAGGGCCTGGGCAAGCACGCACCGAGGGGTGGCTGACATGCTCTCCGGAATCATCACGCTGTTGTTGATCGGGTTGTTCCTCGGCGCCTGGGCCTGGGCCTGGCAGCCCTCGCGCAAGCACGAGTTCGACGCGGCTGCGCGCCAGCCGCTCGAGGAATCCCACCCCGCCGCGCCGAATGCACACAAGGAGTCCCAGCCATGAGCCCGGGATGGTCGTACTACGTCATTGCCCTGGTCGTCCTCAACATCGTCGGTTGCGTCTGGCTGCTGTGGTGGACCGGCAAGCGCCGCCCCGGCGACCCCGGCCCCACCGACACCAGCCACGTCTGGGACGGCGACCTGACCGAATACAACCAGCCGATGCCGCGCTGGTGGATCAACCTGTTCTACATCACGATCGTGTTCTCGATCGGCTACCTGGTGTACTACCCGGGCATGGGCTCGTTCAAGGGCACGTCGGGCTGGACCTCGCGGGCCGAGCACGACGCCGACAAGGCCGTGCAGGACGCGCGCCTGGAGAAGGCCTTCGCGCCGTACGCGGGCAAGCCCTTGCCCGAACTGGCCGGCGATCCCACCGCGCTCAAGCTCGGTCAGTCGATCTTCGCCAACAACTGCGCCACCTGCCATGGATCCTCGGGACAAGGCGCGATCGGCTACCCCAACCTCGCCGACCGCGTGTGGCACTGGGGCGGCGAGCCCGACGCGATCCTGCAGACGGTGCTCGAGGGTCGCCAGGCCGCGATGCCCGCCTGGGGAGCGGTGCTCGCGGGCATGGGTGGAGAGCAAGCGCAGGACTACGTCATCTCCTACGTGCGCAGCCTGGCCAAGCCAACCGCCAAGCCCGAGTTCATGGCCGCGCAGGGCAAGCCGCTCTATGACGGCGTTTGCGCGGCCTGCCATGGCGCCGAAGGCAAGGGCAATCCCGCGCTCGGCGCGCCCGACCTGACCGACGACTATTGGCTCTACGGCGACAGCAACGAAAGCCTCTACGCGACGATCTCGACCGGACGCAACGGCGTGATGCCGGCGCACGGACCGCTGATCGGCGAAACCCGGGCACGCCTGGCGGCGGCCTACGTCTGGTCGCTGTCGCAGCCGGCGGTCGCCGCGAATGCCGCTCCGGCGACGCCAGTCGCGCCCGTGGCCGAACCCGGGGATGCGGCCGCGCCGTGACCGACTTCACCGAGCCCCGCTTCGACCACCCGCCGCGCTCGATGGCTCAGCGGGTGGGCGCAGTCGCCTGGCCAAGCTTCTTCGCCGCCTGCGTGTGCACGATGGTGTTCTTCGCCTTCGTGGATCCGCTGGCGCTGCGCGACATCA